>NZ_JBNASF010000015.1:0-44453 GCF_049720995.1 Methanothermobacter sp. | reverse complement strand
GATGTAGAGGTAAAGAAATGTTGGATGTTCTTAAGCTTAAGATTGATCATTAAAGAGTAGATGTAGAGGTAAAGAAATGTTGGATGCTCTTAAAAGTATTCTGAGGAAAACATCAATCCACGTGTGTCTTGTGAACACCGGAGGGTGCAACGGCTGCGACATAGAGGTCCTTGCACTCCTCTCACCCAGATATGACCTTGAACAGTACGGTATATACGTCCACCAGAACCCCAGGGAGGCTGATGTGATACTGGTGACCGGTGCCGTTACAGAGCAGTGGAGAGAGAAGCTTCAGAGGATATACAGCAAGGCACCTGAGCCAAAGATAGTGGTGGCCCTGGGCAACTGCCCCATCTCAGGGGACGTGTTCAACCAGGAGGGTGGGAGCGTCTATGCACCGGTCTCTGACTTCATACCGGTGGACGCTGAGGTCCCTGGTTGTCCGCCAAGGCCATCTGAGATACTTGAAGCGATACTGTCTGTGGCACCCGGTGCAATAGCAGAGAGGGGGAGAAAGAGATGATACTGCCACTTGGACCCATGCACCCCGGCTACAAGGAGCCCATAAGGCTCAAGGTTAAGACAAGGGGTGAGAAGGTTCTCAAGGCCGAGATAGAGTATGGATACGTTCACAGGGGAATAGAGAGGGTGATGAGGAACAAGACCTGGCAGAAGGCCATATACCTCTCTGAGCGGGTCTGCGGGATATGCTCATATATACACACACAGACCTTTGCAGAGGCATTCGAGGCCATATCTGAGGTGGAGGCCCCACCGAGGGCCCAGTTCCTCCGTGCACTGACCAACGAACTTGACAGGATACAGAGTCACCTCATTGCAAATTCAACCTACTTCAAGGCCCTTGACCATGAGACAATGTTCATGTACATGCTGGCCCTGAGGGAGCCTGTCATGGATGCCATCGAGTTACTCACAGGTAACCGTGTCAACATGGGCTGGAACGTTGTGGGGGGTGTGAGGATGGACGCCTCAGAGGATCACCTCTCAAGGATAAGGGAGATCATAGTGGACCTTGAAAGGGAATTCGACCGTTACGTTGAAATGTTCGAGCACGGGCCACTCATAGGACTCAGGTCAAGGGACGTGGGTTACATGAGCCGTGAGGAGGCAGAGAAGGCCCGGGCAGTGGGACCCATCGGAAGGGCCTCGGGTATACGGTATGACTTCAGGGAGGATCACCCCACCTACCGGGACCACCTGGATTTCAGGACAATCTGGAGGGATGAGGGGGACAACTTTGCAAGGGTCATGAACCGCTTCGATGAGATAAGGGTCTCAATTGACCTCATAAAGCAGGTGATAGACAGTATCCCCTCTGGCCCTGTGAGGAGGAAGGTGGATGTGAAGGCAGGCTACGGGGAGTGGAGAAACGAGGCACCCCGCGGTGAGGTGGCCTACATGATTGAGACCAACGGAAACCTCATAAAGAACATCTCCATAAGGACCCCCAGCATCATGAACATCGATGCCTGTGCAAAGTACATGCTGCGTGACGTTGCAACCGTTGCAGATGCCGTTGCAACCTATGCCAGTGCAGACCCATGCATAGCATGTGCAGAGAGGGTCGTGGTCCTGGACGAGAATGAGGGAAAGAGGGAGATACTCCTTTAAAAGAATTGATCATGTTGATGTCCTATGTCCTCTGTAATATGGTACCTCTACGAGTTTGCCCGCAAATCATGGGCAGAGAAATTTGCAAATGCACATACAGAACACGAGATCCTTGAAAAACCCGAAAGGTTCAGGGATTTCCCCACAGTACATAAGGAGTACTGCATAGGCTGCGGGGCCTGCACCACAGCATGCCCTGCCCCCGGCGCGATAAAACTGGTCCGCGATACCGACACCTCCGAGGAGGAGGGCCTGACCTACCCGGTGATAGTGAGGGGGGCCTGTATCAGGTGCGGATTCTGCGCCGAGGTCTGCCCCACCGACCCCAAGACTATAGAATGCGGTGAGAACCACCTCATAAGGGAAGAGTTCACAATCGTACCCTCAGAGAAGCTCTACGTGATAGACGATTACCTCTGCATACGCTGCAGGAAATGCATGAAGGCCTGCCCGGTTGATGCCATCGTTGAGGAGGACGGCAGGGTCGAGATTGACCAGAGCAGGTGCATAGCATGCGGTGACTGCCTTGAGAAGTGCCCTGTCAAGGGTGCGCTCAAGAGGATACACGTGGCATATGTTGAGGAACAGAAGATGGTTATAAACCTGGCTGTCAATGAACTGGAGGCGGCCATCGAGGAGCGCAGTGATGATATAAAGAAACTCGGGGCGGGTGAGGTCTACAGGATGAACCACCCCCTGCGACCCCTCCTTGAAAGGGCCCTTGAGATTCTGCCCGATGAGGATATAACCAGGGACATCCTTGAGATGATAACAGACCGCCTGAAGATGAGGATCATAACATGGAGCCCTGAGAAGTGTGTTCAGTGCAGGTTATGCGTAGATGAGTGCCCATCGGGTGCCATAACCTATTCGGAGGATGAGGGAGTCGTGAGGGACCCTGAAAAGTGTCTCAGGTGCAGCACATGCTACCAGACCTGCCCGTTCGGTGTTGCCGGGTACTACGTTGCAAGGTTTCTCATTGACGAGTCCAACGGTGAGGAAGTGATCAGGATCACCATAAAACCGGCGGCGCTTCCTGTAAAGTGATGAGGAGATGATAACATTCCAGCTGCAGCAAAACCCGTAAAGCCCCTGAGGGAAGTTGACGTTGACTATGAAATCCACCATGAGAAATGCAGGAACTGCCCTGATAAGCCCTGCCTGAATGCATGCCCTGTTGATGCCGTGCACATCGACCCGGACACAGGGGAGGTTGAGATAGATGACCGTTGCTTTGGCTGCGTCCTCTGCAGGGAGGCCTGCCCCTACGATGCCATAAGGATGAAGACAATCCTCGGGGAGCCAGTGAGGGAAAACGTCCCTGTGATAAACCCCAGGATCTGCCGTGGCTGCGGTGCCTGTGTATCTGCCTGCAGGACAGGGGCCATACACCTGACATCATCAGGGAAGACAGGGGTTCACAGTGAGATAGACGAGGATAAATGCGTCAGGTGCGGCTACTGTGCAAGGGCATGTCCCACAGAGGCCATAAAATATGGTGAGATCCTGCCGAGATCCGTGGTGGGTGGAAAGGCTGTTGTGGTTAACCAGAGGGACTGCATAGGCTGCATGACCTGCACCAGGGTCTGCCCATCCAGGGGCGCCATAAAGGTTGGTAAGATCAACAGGCTCCCCTACATAGACCCATCATACTGTGCAAGGTGCGAGGAGTGCATGGATGTCTGCCCATCAGCAGCCATAAAGTACTCATCCAGAAAGAGGGCATACGAAAACTTCTCAAAGCTAAATAACATGGAGATAGCAGGGGATATCCTTGAGAGGGAATCAGAGAAACTCGTAAGGAACCTTGGCAGGATAGACTCGGTTCTGAGGAGCGTGAAGAGAAGGTTCTCCAGGGATGAACCCGAGTTCAGTGTGGATGTCACAGATGAAATAAGGGAAGGTATAGAGGAACTCGTTGACTCGGACCTTGAAATCCTGGAACTCAACCATATAGTGGACTTCACAAAGCCAAAGAGGAGCATAAGGGTCCTTGAGGAGAGGTGCATCGGCTGCGGGCTATGCGTCACCGAGTGCCCGGTTGGAGTTATAGAACCGGTAACACCAGCCCCTGTTGAGATAAAGGATGGATGCGTCTTCTGCGGTCGCTGCAGAGGAGTTTGCCCTGTTGATGCAGTTGAAATAACAGAGGAGGGCTTCAGGGCATCCGATGGCAGGATATACCTTGAGCGCAGAATCCTCAGGGGACCGAGAAGGGGGGCTGTGGAGGTGGATCATGTGATCTGCCAGAGGTGCGGCGTCTGTGTCAACCACTGCCCCGTTGATGCCATGGCAATGGATGGTGAGGTGGAGATTGATGTGGATACCTGCATACTCTGCGGTGAATGCCAGGACATATGCCCTGTTACCGCAGTGAAACTTAACCTGGAGGATGATAACCTTGAATAGGGTCTTTGTGACAGACTGCGAGGGCCCGGTTTCACTGAACGACAACGCATTCGAGGCCGCGGCCCACTTCATGCCTGAAGGTGATGTGTTCTTCAGGAAGGTCAGCGAATTTGATGATATACTGGCAGATGAGATAAAAAGGCCCGGCTACAATGCAGGGGACACCCTGAAACTCATAGTCCCCTTCCTGGTGGCCTATGGTGTCACCGATGAGAAGCTAATTGAATTCTCAGAGAGGACCCTGAAACTTGTACCTGGGGCAGAGGAGACCCTCGAGCTTGCCATGCAGCTCATGCCAGCCTACATAATAAGCACAAGTTACAGGCACTACATAGAGGCCCTCTGCAGGCGCACAGGTTTCCCCATTGGGAACACCCGCCACACAACCCTGAACCTCAATGTCCCCATCGGGGATGATGAAAGGGAGATGCTCATGAAACTGAGGGAGGAAGTCATTGATGGAGACTTCCAGGACCTGGATGAGATATTCTTCAAGAAAATACCTGAGATGAGGATAGGGAGGCTTCTTGATGAGGTCAGGACTGTTGGCGGGGACGGTAAGAGGGTGGCCCTGAGGGGTATACTGTCTGAACTTGGCCTATCACCTAAGGCGGCCATGTACGTGGGGGACAGCATAACAGACGTTGAACCCCTCAGGGAACTCAGGGGGAAGGGTATACCTGTCTCATTTAACGGCAACAGGTACGCACTCAGGGAGGCTGAGGTGGCCGTCATATCCAGGGACTCAAGGGCCCTTCTACCACTCGTGGACCTCCACTCAAGGTTCGGCAGGGACTATGTAATGGAATTCGTTAAGGCGTACTCAGAGGACCCTGAAAGGGCCCTTGAATCCTTCAGGGTGGACTTCAGGGTTGCTGAGAGATTCGAGAACATATTCCGGGACGCATACCCCACCATCACACCTGTGGATGATACAGAGGAACTGGTTGAGGAGAGCCTCGCAGTCAGGAAGAGGATACGGGGAGAGGACGTGGGGTCCCTGGGCTGAATTGAGCGTCAGGTGTTGATTATGGAGATTAACGGAACGGTGATTGAGGATACATTCTCAGAGGCCTTCAATGGAAGGTGTGTGAGGGCCACCATAACGGCCCGTGACATGGAAACCGTGAGGATGGCGGCCCGTGATTCAACTGCAACCCCGGGCGCGGTTATAGGCAGGGTTGAGGGTGGTGTTGAATCATTCCTCTCAGCTGATGAAACACCGGATGGGAGGCCAGGGGCCACTGTGCAGTTCTACTATGCCCTCCCTGACCTGGAGAAATTCCAGGTCGAACTCTCCTACAGGATCAGGCAGGATATACTGGTGAAGCCATTCACAGCCCTCTACAATTCCACGCCCGACCCTGAGGGGTACATGGATATGATGAAGCATGTGGGTCACTGCGGGGACGGTTATGAGTGGATTGAGGAATTCAATGGCCGTGAAATGATCAACATTCCCATAGCGGTCCCGGACTTTAAGATCGAATCAAAAATGGGATACAGGGATGCGATTATGGGGGCCAACTTCTGGTACATGTGCAGGGACCCTGAAACCGTCCTTGAGGCTGGAAGAGCCGCCATAAACGCTATAGGTGAGGTTGAGGGTGTTGTAACGCCCTTTGATATCTGCTCGGCCGCCTCCAAGCCCGAGACGAATTACCCCTGGATCGGCCCCACAACCAACCACCCCTACTGTCCAAGCCTGAGGGACCTGCTGGGTGATGAGTCAAGGGTACCTGAGGGTGTGGGCTACATACCGGAGATAGTCATAAATGGCCTATCTCTGGAGGCACTTGAGGAGGCCATGAGGGCGGGTATAGAGGCTGTCTGCCGCTACGACGGCGTCCTGATGGTTTCAGCAGGTAACTATGATGGTAAACTTGGGGACCACAGGATAGACCTTCACGGTGTTCTCTGATGTTATTTGATGCAGTGGGCCTGGGGGCCCTTAACCTGGACCAGCTCCACATGGTTGAGAGGATAGCGGGACCTGATGAGGAGGTCTTTGTCCGTGATGCAGTGGAGTCCTGCGGTGGATCAGCGGCCAACACCATAATAGGTCTTGCAAGGCTCGGTCTGCGGACGGCATTCATAGGCAAGGTTGCAGGTGACAGGGAGGGTTCGATCCTCAGGGGGAACCTCAGGGGGGAGGGTGTGGCCGATTACGTCGCTGTGTCAGAGGAGGGAAGAAGTGGCAGGGTCATGGGATTCGTTGACCCCCATGGGAACAGGGCGCTCTACGTGGATCCCGGTGTTAACGACACACTCACCCTGGAGGAGGTCCCGGAGGATGCACTTAAAACCAGACTCCTTCACCTCACATCCTTTGCAGGATCAGGTATCCGGGTGCAGAGGGATGTCCTGGAGGTCATCAATGAGTCTGTTACAGTGAGCCTGGACCCCGGGCACCTCTATGCAGAACTGGGCGCATCTGAACTTGGGGATATTCTTGAGAGGACAGACATCCTCCTGGTCAACCGGAGGGAACTGGAGCTCATGACAGGATCCACTGACCCTGTCGGGGCATCGGCTGAACTGGGGGTTGACGTGGTTGTCGTGAAGATGGGCTCTGAGGGTGTCAGAGCCTTCGACGGTTCCGAGGTGGTGGTTGAGGCATTTGAGACCACCTGCAGGGATACAACGGGCGCCGGGGATGCATTCAATGCGGGTTTCCTCTATGCATGGCTTTCAGGACATGGACTCGAGATATCGTGCCTATTTGGAAGCTACATAGCATCACGGTGCATAGAGGGCTACGGTGCCACATCGTCCCTCCCGGGGAGGGAGGCCCTTGAGGTTCTGGAGGGGTACCTCAGGGGGGATGTCAATCAGGGTACAAGCGGCGATTCTGGAAAATAATTTAAGTGAACATGTTTAAATTAATAGAGGAGGATCATGTTAATCTCTTTAAAGATTGAACAAATACCGGGGTTGTATCATGGATATTGTCTTTAAAAAGAAACTTGATGATCTCCAGAGGGACGTTGCACTGAAGTCGATGGACCTTGAGGAGAGCCCTGATGAGGTCAGGGTGGAACTTGGAAGGTGCAGGGTTCGTGATAAATTCATAGACATAACACCAAAGTGCGTCAGGTGCAACCTCTGCGTTGAGGAGTGTCCCGTTGATGCCATATCAGATTCATCTGCCTCACGGGCCGCCAGGATACTCGACAACTGTGTTAAATGTGAGATATGTGCCCAGACATGTCCTGTGAGATGCATAAATGTTGTTGAGAGCACAGCCACCATTGATGAGGATGTCACATACAACCTTGAATACCTGAGGATTCCCCACAGAACACTCCGCATGAGGGATATCCAGGTTACAGATAAATGCACCGCCTGTGGCACCTGTGAGAGGTTCTGCCCCACGGGCGCAATAGGGGTGGTGGGTGAAACTGCAGCAGTGGATGAATCCATCTGCATTGGCTGCGGTGCCTGCGTCAACGTGTGCCCCTCAGATGCCATAAAACTTGAAAGGGAACTTGGACCTGTCATTGAAACCCGCAGGCTCATCGTTGACCAGGATGCATGTGTTGAGTGCCTTGTATGTGAGGAGAACTGCCCCACCGGCGCCATAAGGATCGATGATGGGGAAGTTGTTGTTGATGGGGATAAATGTATCCTCTGTGAGGTCTGTTCTTCTAAGTGTCCTGTGGCAGCACTTAAACTGGAGAGGTTGTCAGATGAAAGTTAAGGAAATAATGGATAAGGAGTTTATAGCAGTATCCCCTGGGGACAGGGTTGTTGATGTCTCCCTGAAGATGGAGAAAACAAGGAAATTCACAACACCGGTTGTGGATGATGAGGGGAAACTTGTGGGATGGGTTACAAGCTTTGATGTTATGAGGGGGCTCCGGGACGGATTTGAACTTGTATCTGAAATCATGCAGCCCCCTGAGAGGATAGTGCATGTCAATGAGAACGACCCGGCGCGGCTGGCGGTCCTTGAAACAGCCCACCACAAACTTGTGAGTGTCCCTGTGCTGGACGATGAGGGAAGGGTTGTGGGTGTTGTGAGGTCCTTTGATATCGTTGAAACGCTCTCACAGCTCTATGAGATCAAGGTCTCCAAGATATTTGAGGCCATGAACACTGAACTCAAGGGTGTTAGCTGGGACGAACTCATGGAGGCCGCAGCAATCATCACAAGGAGACGCACAGGTAAGAGGATCAAGCCGAAGGAATACGAGGAGAGGATCAGGAACTCCACATTTGGCGAGGCCATATGGGCTACAGGCGGTCTTGAAAAGTTCTTTGTCGGTTTGATAGCCATAGGTGAACTTGTGATTGCAAGGAAGATTGCAAGGGCACGGAAATAATCCCCTTATTTTTTTGATTGTTCATGGTTTCATGTATCACGGATGGACGTAATCTGTGGCTTTCCTGAAGGTTCATGGGGGCAGGCCTATGATGCTTCTGGCACCACTGATATTAAGGAACACTTATATAATATGAATACATATGAATGTGTATTCATATGTTCAGGTGAATTGTATGGGATGTGAATGCAGCTCATGTTCCCCGGAGGAGGGGGATAAAGATATACGGATCATCGCAGCATCAGGCGCGCTCCTCATATCAGGAATCATCCTCAGCTTCGCAGGTGGTTTGATCTCAGTCCCATTTCTACTTGCCTCAGTGGCGGCTGCCGGCTACAGGATATTCCCACCAGCAATCAGATCAGTTCTGAGGGGACGCTTCACAGTGAACTTCCTCATACTCATAGCAGCCGCTGGGGCCATATTACTGGGTGACTACACAGAGGCGGCCCTTGTAACGGTTTTATATAACATCGCAGAGTACCTTGAGGAGTACGCCCACAGAAGATCCCACAGTTCCGTTGAATCACTTATGAGACTCAGGCCCAGAACCGCGAGGATCCTCGATGAGGGGGAGAAGATGTTTAAGGTTGAGGAGGTGGCTTTGGGATCCATAATGGGTATAAAACCCGGCGAAACCATTCCACTCGACGGAACCGTAACCAATGGCAGGTCAAAGGTGGACCAGTCAAACATAACAGGTGAATCCATCCCAGTAACCGTGCAGGAGGGCAGTGAAGTATTTGCAGGTACCCGGAACCTTGACGGATACCTGGAGGTCAGGGTTACAAGGGAAGCAGATAACACAGTACTTGCAGGTGTTATTGAAACCGTTAAAAGAGCTGCCACCAGAAGATCCCGCAGGGAGAGGTTCATAGAACGCTTTGCATCAGTCTACACTCCAGCTGTCATAGCCCTCGCGGTTCTAACGGCAGCGGTCCCCATTATAATGGGTGGATCCATCGTGACATGGATCTACAGGGCCCTGGTACTCCTTGTCATCTCATGTCCATGCGCACTCCTCATATCAACACCGGTTGCAATGGTCTCGGGGATGACCGCGGCCGCCCGCAGGGGTATCCTCATCAAGGGTTCGGAGTTCCTGGAGGCCATGGCCTCTGTGAGAAACATGATATTCGATAAAACAGGAACACTCACCGAGGGATCCCCCCGGGTCATATCTGTTGAACCCGCTGAGAGGAGGGATGAGGTCCTCAGGATCGCAGCCTCCCTTGAGAAGAGGTCAGGGCACCCCATCGCAGAGGCCATAGTGGACTCCTACCATGGGGAGACAGACGATGTCAGTGAATTTGAGTCCATGCCAGGGAGGGGTGTTTCAGGCCACATCAACGGGGTGAAGTACACCATTGGAAGCCCCGAGCTTGTTGGGGCCAGCCCCGGTAACGGTACCACAGTCTACCTCAGGGGACCAGAGGGAATCACTGGAAGGATAACACTTGCAGATACACTCAGGGATTCAGCCAGAGGGACAGTCTCAGAACTCAGGGATAGGGGAATTAAAGTCATGATGCTGAGCGGGGACACCGAGGAGGCTGCGGCTGATGTTGCAGCAAAACTTGGAGTTGAAAGCTATCAGGGAGGTCTTCTCCCCGACGATAAGATGAAGGTGATTGATGAGGTAAGAAAGAGTGGACCCGTCGCAATGGTGGGTGATGGTGTTAACGATGCCCCGGCCCTTGCAGCTGCAGACGTGGGGATAGCCATGGGTGTCCGGGGATCAGATGTGGCGCTTGAAACAGCAGATATAACCCTGGTGGAGGATAACCTTGAGAGGATAGGCGAACTTATGGATCTAAGCAGGAGGACCCTCCGCACCGTTAGGATCAACACGGCTTTAACGGTTACAGTTAAACTCTCCCTTGCAGTGCTCTCTGTCACCGGCTCCGTACCCCTCTGGGTCGCGGTTGCTGTGGGTGATATGGGGCTGTCACTCTTTGTTATAGTGAACAGTCTGCTCATTGCAAGGTACTGATACCGCAATTTTTTAGATTTCCATGACAATAATCAGAAAAAAAGAATAAAATGTGGTTTAAAAACCACTAGAAGGGAAGACCTGCGTATATTCCCTTAATCTTTGCTGTTGCAGTGTTCCAGCTTGATACAGCGCCGAGGCTGTTCCCTGAACTCGTGGCATCTGCAGCGTACCAGGTGTCACCCACAAGTACCTGGGCCCAGACATGGCCATAGGTGTTACCTGAGGTGAAGGTGCATGTACCATGCACGTACCTGGCAGCAAGCCCCGCGGCCCTGAAGAGGGCCACCAGGAGGTGTGAATGGTCAACACAGTTTCCTGTCCTTGTTTTCAGCGTGCCGGTGGCACCGTACCTGGTGTTGTAGTAGAAGCTGTAGCTGATGCTGTCGCGTACCCAGTTGAATATCGCTGTTGCCTTATCCCATGCACCGGTGAGGCCTGAGGTGAGGCTGGCTGCCAGTGACCTTATTGCCGCGTCATTCACCTGACAGTTTGCTGTTGCCGAAAGGTACCGGGAGGTGCTCTCACCAGTGTAGGGATCATTCTCGGGTCTCTTTTTAAGGGATGATTGTGCTGGTGCTGAAGAAGCACTGATTTTCTTTACCGTGACATAGCTGGGTAATCTGCCACTGTCAGCATGGAATGCCAGGATCCTTGAAACCGCATATACGAGATTCTCATAGGATACCTTTCCTATGGCTGAACTCACATAGTTGGGTGCCCTGCCATTACTGTTTATGAATTTCACTACGTTCTCTGCAACTTTGATGTAGGCTGACTTTGATAGCTTCCCTGTCGCTGACCCTGATGGGTTGGGTGCTGCCGCCACTGAACGCACTGTAAGTGGAGTTGACCTTCCTGCAGTTTTAAGTAGATCCCTGAGCATAAGGTCAAGGAACTGTGCAGCTGTCAGCTTCTGGCTTCCCACCGATACCGTTGATGGTAGCTTACCATAGGTCTCAATGTACTTCCTGAGGTTAACCGCAGCCCTCAGGATGTTTGCATGGGTCACGCCTGAATTATCACCTGCAGCCTGGAAATGGCTGCCTGAATTGCCACTGGCGTTCACCATGTCTGTACCTGCCACTCCAGCTTTATTTGTGCTGTTGTCAGGGGCTTCATCCCCTCCCGGTCCACTGAAACAGGGGGCTCAGTTTTATCTGCACCCAGCTGATCGCTCCCCCCATGGAACGTTTCGTTGCTGCCACTGTCCACCAGCTCTTTACTGCAATTTTCCTTTAAACTGAAGCACTGATCCAGCGGCTCTTCAACCTCAAAGGCTGTATCATCAGCTGCCACTGCATATCCTGCTGTATTCATGAGGAGCATGCATGCGGTGAGCATGCACACCAGTCTCATGTTCACCGAAATTTTACCGCCTCCAATCCACAGTGCCCGGTAGGGTCACTGTGACATTAAAAACTTGAATTTAAGGTCATATATAAATATTTTGGTTTATTTGACTGAAAAAAGTCTTATATGAACCTTTCAAATCAAAATAGGCTTCATGAAATCTTTTCATTTTAATGATAAGTGAATATGCTCTTTCCATCTCCCCAATGGACTGAATGACAATTTCCAATCCCCTATCCAGCTTAAAGGCACATACAGAACCCAATATTCCAGCGGGATCTTAACGGGATTTCAGTTTAAGTTTAGGGGCTCTCCAGATGGGATTCAGTATGGCATGGTGGGAGGCCCACATGATCCTCAGGGGACAGAGGAGATTCAGGAGGCATTAGAAATGTGCTGAATGCTTTAGAGGCACATATACTGTCTTATAACGGTTTAAAACTTATTCAAAGGTCTCATAACAATCCTAAGAATGAGGGTTAAATTTATCTACTGATCACTGAGTAATAGGTAAACGGTGATATTATATGATGAGTCGTGAGATGATGGATGCCATCGAAAAGGAACTCGTTTTTGTCGCAACCGCCGATGAGGAGGGCACACCAAACGTGGTCCCCATAGGATTCGCAAGGCCACTTGATGAGAAGACCATCCTCATTGCAGACAACTACATGAAAAAGACAATAAGAAACCTCCATGAAAACCCCAAGATTGCACTGATACCACAGAACGCCAGGGAATGCCCATACCAGTTCAAGGGCACAGTCGAGATATTCAAATCAGGCAAATACTTTGACATGGTCGTTGAATGGGCCCAGAACGTCATGACAGAACTCGAACCAAAATCCGCCATACTCATGACGGTTGAGGAAATATACTCAGTAAAACCGGGCCCAGAGGCCGGTGAAAAGGTTGCCTGAAGCTCCAGAGTGAAATGGATGTGCGGCATAGCAGGTTTCAGGGGACCGGGCGCCAGGGACAGGGTCGCCGCAATGCTCGGAACGATTGGACACAGGGGCCCTGATGCAAGGGGCCTCTACCATGACAGCAGGATCACCATAAAAACCGGTGCGGGGGAGGATGTGATTGAGGCACCGCCCTCAGAGGACATTGCACTGGGACACAACCTCCTCTCAATAGTGGGCGGACCCCAGCCGGTTGCAGGTGACGGCATCCTGGTCTTCAACGGTGAAATCTACAGTCATGAACCCCCCTCTGGAGGGAGTGACGCCCACATCATACTGGACCTCATAGAGGGCCACGGAGGCGACCTTGAGGATGCAATCCGCTTTGCCGTCGGTGAACTAGATGGGGACTATGCCTTCATCTACACCGATGGTGAGAACCTTGCGGCAGTGAGGGACCCTGTTGGTGTTAAGCCCCTCTACCATGCCGGGGAGGTCTTTGCATCAGAGAGAAAGGCCCTCTGGAGTATAGGCCTGAGGGATGTGGAGAGTCTTCCACCGGGACACGCAATTATAAATGGTGGGATGGTGAAGCTGCGGGGACTTCCCCGGCCTGGAAAATGCACTGAAAACCCCACGGAACTTAAGGGCCTCCTGAAATCTGCCATCATGGAGTCGGTAAAAAAGAGGACCAGGGGACTCAGGAAGGCCGCACTCGTATTCTCAGGTGGTGTGGACAGCACCCTCCTTGCGGTGATCCTCAGCGAATACCTGGACATAACCCTCTACACCGTGGGTACGCCGGGATCAGCGGATCTTGAATTCGCATCAAGGGCAGCAGAGGACCTTGACATGGACCTCCAGGTAATTGATGTTACAGAGGAGGCTGTGAGGAGTGCCCTCCCCCATGTCCTCCGTGCAATTGAGGTGTACAGTCCCATTCAGATCGCCATTGCCACACCCCTCTACCTTGCATCCAGGGAGGCATCGGCTGCAGGCTTCAGAGTCATATTTTCAGGTCAGGGAGCTGATGAGCTCTTCGCAGGCTACCACCGCTACAGGAGGCTCCTGGAGGAGGGAAACATTGAAGAGGCCCTCAGGCATGATTTGGAAAACATGTACCGTGTCAACCTTGAAAGGGATGACGCTGTTACAATGGCAAACTCGGTGGAACTCAGGGTCCCCTTCCTTGACCTGGAGGTCATTGGGGCAGCCCTCAGGGTCCCCACATGCCTCAAGATAACCGGTCCCGATGATGAGATGAGAAAGCACATCCTCAGGGATGTGGCGGCTGAGATGGGGGTCCCCGGGTACATTGCAAAGAGGCCCAAGAAGGCCGCCCAGTACGGTTCAGGAGTTGATCGGATACTTAGAAGGAGGGTGCTCCCTGGATTTGACCATGAGGCCTTCATGAGGAGACTCATGAATGAAGGTGGGGTCTTCCAGGGATGATCCCATCACTGGTTCGCCCCACCAGGTACCAGGTCTAATCTAAGCATTTATATCACTTCAAATCAATAGTAGACTCACATGTTCATATTCACGATTACCCATCACGGGAGGAATCCAGCATGAAGATAGAGAAAGAGGCTGAGAAGATCCTCGAGGAATTCTCAAGGGCACTTGAAGACGTCCCTGAACTTGAGGAAACATATTACATCGTTGATAACCTTAACAGGACAAGTGAGGATGAGGTTGAGAAGACTGACCCTGAGAAGATCCTCAGAAACGCCCCGGTTGATGAGGACGGCAACATAGTTGTTGAGAGGGGTGAATGGACCCAGTAGGTGTTAAGGATGCGGTTAAACCTGGTGATTGAACTCCGGGATGCCCCCGGGCAACTTTTATCTGTACTGGAACCCCTGGGAAGTTCCGGCGCCAATATAGTGACTGTTATACATGAGAGGGACCGTGAATACGGGCCAGTGGTACCGGTGCAGCTCACAGTGGAGGGTGACAGGGAAACCCTTGACGCCGCCATCAGCAAACTTCAGGAGCGGGGTGTTAACATAATCGAGATGGACGGCGCCCCCCTGAGGGAAAAATTCACAAGCATACTGATAGGTGAAATCTCAGAGGGAGACCTCCATGAGGCTGTGGAATCAATAAACAGCGTCAGAGGAGCATCAGTGTCTGACCTTTCCCTCAGAATGTCCGGGGAAAGACAGTCAGCCAGGATAACCGTTGAGGTCCAGCATGGAACCAGGGAGATGGTCCTTGAGAGGATTCAGGAGGCCGCCGCCAGACATGACCTCCTCCTCATAACAGAGGTCTAGGGGTGATAAGAGTGAGGATATGTCTAGTTGGTCTTGGAGCGGTGGGTCAGGGCTTCCTCAGGGCGGCCCAGCTCAAGGGTGAATACTTAAAAAAAAGATATGGTTTAGAGCTAACCTTCACAGGGGTTGCAGATTCATCAGGGGCCATCAATGATAGAAACGGCCTTGATATAGCTGAAATCCTAAAACACAAGAAGAGGGAGGGTGTGGGCACACACCCCGATGGATACGAGGGTATGAGCGGCCTTGAACTCCTGGATGAGGTCGAATACGACTGCCTGGTTGAGGCAACCCCCACAAGCATAACGGATGGTGAACCCGGCAGGTCACTCCTCATGAAGGCCCTTGGCGATGGGAAACACGTTGTAACATCCAATAAGGGGCACCTGGCACTCTTTTACTCTGAACTCATGGAGCTCTCCCTGGAGGTCGGCGCTGAGCTCATGTTCGAGGCGTCGGTTGGTGGGGCCATGCCCATAATAAACCTTGCAAGGGAGACCCTCACATCCTGCAGCATAGAATCGGTGATAGGGATACTGAACGGAACCACAAACTTCATACTCTCAAGGATGACCTCAGAGGGTTCATCCTATGAGCAGGCCCTCCTTGAGGCACAGGAACTTGGTATAGCAGAGACCAACCCTGCACAGGATGTTGAGGGTACGGACGCTGCATGCAAGGCGGTGATACTCGCCAATGCAATCCTCGGGAGGCCATGCACCCTCAGGGATGTCAGTGTGGAGGGCATCACTGGCATAACCCAGGGGGCCATTGAACTGGCAGGCCAGGAGGGTTACCTCATAAAGCTCATTGCTGAGATATCGGATGATAAACTGGAGGTGGGCCCGAGGCTCGTGAGGATGGGGTCCCCCTACGCTGTTGACGGGACACTCAACATGGCAACCCTCAGGACCGACCTTGCAGGTGAGGTCACAGCCGTTGGGAGGGGTGCAGGTTCACTGGAGACAGCCTCGGCCATGCTAACAGACACCCTCACCATATGGCGTAGGCACAGAGGTATCAGATAACGGTTTTTCATGTTTTTTAATCCATTACAGTGATGATAATGAAGTACGTTACTGGATATTTCAATCCATTGCAGTGATTATCATGAAGTATGTTATTCTTGTTGGAGATGGAATGGCAGATTATCCCCTTGATGAACTTGATGGCAGGACACCGCTCCAGGTTGCGGATAAACCCAACATGGACCAGCTTGCATCTGAAGGCGCATGCGGACTCCTCAGGACAGTACCCGAAGGTATGGAGGCAGGCTCAGATGTTGCTAACCTCAGCATAATGGGTTACAGCCCCAGAAGGTACTACACAGGGAGAGGACCCCTCGAAGCTGCAAGTATAGGCGTGGAGCTCTCAACCAGGGACGTTGCATTCAGATGCAACCTGATAAACGCAGATGAGAGGATAGTGGACTTTAACGCTGACCACATTGAAACAGATGATGCAGCAGAGCTCATAGATACCCTCAACACCCACCTTGAAACCCCGGGAAGATTCTATCCAGGAGTGAGCTACAGGAACCTCTTTGTCATCACGGGAGCCGGTTATACCGATGTGCGAGTCGAACCCCCCCATGACATCGTGGGCGAACCCCTGGACCAGCACCTTCCAGGGGGGTCACCTGAGGCAGACCATATAAGGGAGCTCATGCTCGGCTCAAGGGAGGTACTTGAATCACACAGGGTCAACCATGAAAGGATTGCCAGGGGAAAGAGGCCAGCAAACATGATATGGCTCTGGGGCCAGGGCACCAGACCATCGATGGAACCATTCACTGAGAAATATGGTCTGAAGGGCGCCACAATAACAGCCGTTGACCTGATAAAGGGCCTTGGTGTGTATGCGGGCCTGAAGAACATCCATGTCCCCGGCGCAACAGGCTACCTTGACACCGACTACAGGGCCAAGGGGAGGTACGCCGCAGCGGCTCTCGAGGAATACGACTTCCTCTTTGTCCATGTGGAGGCACCCGACGAGGCTGGACACGCAGGTGACGTTGAGGAGAAGATAAGGGCAATAGAGAACATAGACCGCTTCGTGCTTGGAAGGATACTTGATGGTATGACAGAATACGATTGCAGGATATCCGTGCTTCCAGACCACCCAACACCAGTTGAGGTGAAAACCCATGTACCTGACCCTGTACCCTGCATACTTGCAGGTGATGGTATTGAACCTGATTCTGTAAAATCATACGATGAATTTTCCGTCAGAGAGGGCTCACTGGGCCTTGAGGAGGGTCACAGACTCATAGAGGTAATGAAAACCCTCTAGGTTCTGGCTTCAGGGTACGAATTTTTAATACCTATGAGCCACATAGACTATTTTCATTAATCTTATTAAACCAATCAGGAGTTGGTTCATCTGGCCAAGTACATTGTTGTAACAGGAGGAGTTGTAAGTTCCATAGGCAAGGGGATAACAGCAGCATCAATTGGAAGGATACTGAGATCATACGGGCTTTCCGTGACAGCCATCAAGATAGACCCCTATCTCAACTGGGACTCGGGGACCCTCAACCCCTACCAGCACGGTGAGGTCTTTGTTACCGATGATGGTATGGAGACTGACCTTGACCTGGGCCACTACGAGCGCTTCCTGGACTCAGACCTTCCCGGTGAGGCCAACATAACCACCGGTAAGGTTTACATGTCTGTCATCAACAAGGAGAGGTCCGGCGACTACCTGGGCTCATGTGTGCAGATAATACCCCACATCACCGATGAGATCAAATCCATGATAAGGGGGATTGCAGATAAAAGCGGGGCCGAAGTCGTCCTGGTTGAGGTGGGCGGAACCGTGGGTGACATAGAGGGACAGCCGTTCCTGGAGGCTCTGAGGCAGTTGAGGAATGAGGAGGGCCATGAGAATGTCATGTTCGTCCATGTAACCTATGTACCATATCTGCGGGCTGCAGGGGAATTCAAGACAAAGCCAACACAGCACAGCACAAAGGAGCTCAGGAGTACGGGTATAAACCCCGATATGATAATCTGCCGCAGTGAGATGTCCATAGACTCATCACTCAAAAAGAAGATAGCCCACTTCTGTGACGTTGAGGAGGAGGCGGTCGTAAACGCCCCAGACGCATCATCCATATATGAGGTCCCCCTGGTCCTTGACAGTGAAAATGTCGGTGAATACATAGTGAGGAGGATAGAACTGGATGTTGAGGGAGGGGCGGATCTTAAGGAGTGGAGAAAAATCGTGGAATCCCTCATGATAGATGAGCCGGTGGTGACAGTTGGAATAGTGGGCAAGTACGTGGAACTTGAGGACTCCTACATAAGCATAAGGGAGGCCCTCAGGCACGCCGCAGCCCACCTGGGAATCCGCGTTGAAATTGAATGGATAAGTGCCGATGATAACTTCAGTGTGGATGAACTCAGACACCTTGACTCCATACTGATCCCGGGCGGCTTCGGTGAGAGGGGTATCTCAGGAAAACTCGATGCTGTGAGATTCGCCCTTCAGGAGAAGATTCCCATCTTCGGCATATGCCTGGGGATGCAGTGCATGGTGATAGAGTTTGCAAGGCTCAATGGGATGGAGGGCGCCAACAGTACAGAGTTCGACCAGGACACACCCTACCCTGTGATTGACATGATGGAGGAGCAGAAGAGGATAAGGAAGATGGGTGGAACCATGCGGCTCGGCTCCTATGAGTGCAGGGTCAGGGAGGGCACCCTCGCCCATGAGGCCTACGGGGAGGAACTTGTAACTGAGAGGCACAGGCACAGGTTTGAGCTGAACAATGAATTCAGGGATGAACTTGAGGATAAGGGCCTTGTGATTTCAGGGACATCACCCGACGAGTTTCTGGTGGAGATTGTTGAAATCAGGGATCACCCATGGTTCCTGGGATGCCAGTTCCACCCTGAGTTCAAATCAAGACCAAACAGGGCGCACCCACTTTTCGTATCATTCCTGAAGGCGGCATTTGAAAACAGGGAATCTTGATTCCTTTAACCTATTTTTCAAATTTCCTTATAACAGGCTCCCATACCGTTACATCCCCGCTCCTCATAACAGCCCTGAATACACCACCACCATCACCCAGAATCACAAGTCTCACAAACATTGACCTCTCATACTCCCTCTGGAGAACAACGGTCCGGTTTCTTGCAAGGAGTGCGAATGCAACGATATCTGAATCAGGGTCACCCTCAATAATCTCTGAAGTTCCATTCACCAGGTAAAGCCTCGAAACATTCATACCATTGAATTTCACGCTTCCATCATCATATAAAAGGCCGTCGCTGCTTCTTAGCGGTTCAATTGAGAGGATGGTGCCTGTGGAGTAGAGTGGTTCCTCTGTTTTTCCTGTGAAGTTCCAGCTTCCATAGTAGAGTATCCAGTAACCCTTGTCTATGAGGCGATCGTAGGTTACGAGAACATAATCTGATTTTCTTTTGAGGATGGATGCAAGATTTTTCGCAGCATCTTCATGGAAACCATACCTCTCCATGAGGTAATCAGCGCGTTCAGCACTTTTAACACCCAGAACGTCCCCCAGGATTAGGGCTGAAGCTGCAGAGTCATTTTCATTTTTCAGAACCTCAAGGTAGGCATCATCTCCAGAGGATGCGAGCATTGAGAGGATCTCAGCTGAAAGCACAGGGTCTGATGTTGCAAGTGCCCTGTCCTGCCAGTACTCCCTGTAAACCCCGGGAACCCGGGGATCAAGCGGATAATCAGAACCCCTCCAGGGAATGGTTTCAATGTAGGCAAGTCTTCCATCAAAATTTACAGGCCTCTCAGCCATGAAGGCAAAGAAGTGCCCGTGGACCCAGTTACAGATCACCACCGTACCGCTGGATGTATTCTCCCTTATGTAATGTGCCGCGGCCATGAGGTCATCATTAACCCTCGGGTGCAGTGCACTGTAACTGTCAATGCATATGAGGAAAGAGGGAAGGACCACCATGGCCGCCACAGCCACATGGAGGGCTTTTCTGAATTTTGGGTCAGAAAGGTCCATGAAACCCGCTGTTATTTCTGTTCTCCTGATTTCGTTGAGAAACAGTGCAGATGTGACAGGAAGGGGGACAGCAGCCACCTCAGAAAACCTTATACCCCAGAGCATTGAAACCGCCCCTGTCACTGTCCAGAGGGTCAGCAGAGGTAGCATCAAACCTTTCCTGTGATCCCTTATGAGGGCCCCGAAACCGGCAGTGCCCGCCAGGAGGAGACCTGGTCCGAGGGCCATCACCGCATCTGCAGGTCCAGGTCTCTGCAGCTCCGTTATGTTGGCATATGGATTGGGGAAGGGGTATGCGGAACTCACTCCTTCAGGTATCCTGAGGGCACCTGAGAGAATCGAGGGGATGCTGCCGGGAGCAATAACCTCAATGAGGGCCGTGCTTACCAGCAGGAATATAATGGGCTCCCTTCGCCTCAAGCTACGGGAGAGGATCACGCTGGCTGCAAGGATACAGTAGAGTATCTGCCATCCATTCCATGCGGCTGAGTAAAGGGCCATAAGAGCTCCTCCAAAGACCGCATGCCTCCAGCTGCCCTTCTCAACAGAAAGGTGAAGTGAGAGTACCACAGCCAGTGGAAGCACGAGGTTGAACATGTCTGTGTCATAGAATCCAGGCACAGTCCTCATGAAGTAGAAGGGTACAGAAACCGCCAGAAAACCCGCGGCCGCCGATGAAAGGTCATCACATTCAAGTGACCTTGCAAGGGCGAATACCAGGACACCTGCAAGGGGTGCTATGAATGCTGGAAGCCAGAATGCAAGGTCAGTTAACCCTGTTAATGGTGAGAGGATCATGTAAACGAGGATCGTGAGGTAAGCGAGAAGTGGCGGGTAATTGAGGGGTACACCTGGCGGGTAATATGAGTACCTGTCCCAGCCATCCTCTGAGAGGGCCTGATGGTCAAGGAGGTTGGATGCGAGTCTGAGGTTATAGTAGGAGTCCATGTCATACATGTATGGCTGGCTGTAGGTCCCACTGTATACGCCCTGGACCGTGGCAACCGAACCGGCCCGAAGGGCAAATCCAGTGGCGAATATTACAAGCATGAGAACAAGTGTTCTCCTATCAGTTCTTCTAAGATTACCGGTTGATTCCTGGTCCTGACTCAATCTGTATCCACTCTTTGGTTTGTAACCCTGACACAGTCTGAGATTTATTCAAAAAAACTTAAATATTCTCACTCTGAGAATTAATTAGAAGTGAATCCTAAATATGGAGATTCTCCTGCTGATAAATAGAGGAGTGATTTTATGATCATGGAGTCGATTCCTGTTTTCCTGGCACTTATCGTATGTTTCTATGCATCCTACAGTGATATGAAGAGGGGTTTAATCCCCAATCGCCTCACATTTCCTGTTATTGGTCTTGGTCTTGCATTTAACGCCATTAGGGCCTACACTGAGGCGGACCCCTGGATATTCATATACACCGTCATCTTCACTGCGGGCATATTTGCCCTCGGTTACGTCCTCTGGAGGATGGGTGCCTGGGCTGGTGGTGACGTCAAGCTATTCACCGCCATCACAGCTCTTCTACCCTTCCAGCCATCCATTGTGGGTTACACCTTCATTGGAGTAGATTTTCCTGTAACAGCAGCTTATCCGTTCCCATTAACACTTATAATAAACAGCATACTGTCCCTATTACCATTTCTCCTGGTATACGTCTTCTTCATAATCTACACATCAAGGAGGGACCTCATGGATGAATTCATGGAGCCCCTGAAACAGTATAGGACGAACATGGTCCTCGCCCTTGTGATCACATCGGCGGTGACGCTCACGTTCATCATAACAGACTTTCTACCCTTCCAGATAATAGTGCTCTCACTCATACTGATATACCTCCTCACCATGGTCATATCACGCCTCCCCAACAGGGTGAAGGCTGTGATTGTATCTGTTATAATCGTCTACTCCCTCTACAGGAACTTTGAGTTAACCGTGAGTGGCTTTGTTGTGCTCTGGGTCTCAATAACAGCCATACAGCTCATAAGAAAACTTTTGACATCAATCACAAGGGAGGCCCTGCAGGATACCATGCACGTGGATGAACTGAGGGAGGGCATGATACTCGCCCACACACTCTACAGAAAGGGTGATGAATACTACTTTGATGACACCTCATTCACCGACAGATTCAGGACCGCTGCAAGGACAGGGGATGTCTCCACACTGACCTACAGGGGCGAACCTGTAATTTCGGCAATGGCCGCCGGCCTGAGGGATGAGGAGATCCAGACACTCAGGGACCTTGTGGATAGCGGAAAGATCCGAGACGAGTTCCGCATAAGGAGGGGCCTGCCCTTTGCCCCCGCAATACTCATCGGGCTTGTTATCTCACTCCTTGTGGGTGACCTTGCGGTGATACTCTTCAGGGCATTTGACCTGGTATTTTAGCCAAGTATTTAAGAGTCCCTCCACATAAATATCAGGTGAGATATTAAATGTTGAAGGTGATCCGCATGGATAGCAGGGGACAGGTTTCCCTGGAGTATCTCCTACTCATACTCGTGGTCCTCCTTGTGCTGGGTGGCGTGACCATACCCCTCATAGGGAGCTCAATAGAGGCGAGTACTGATGTATCCAGGGCATCGGATGCCAAGGTGGCTGTTCAGACACTCTCAGATGCAGCAGATATAGTCTATTCCAATGGTCCAGGGGCAAAGAGAACCGTGAGTTTCTACATCCCCGTTGATGGCACACTCATCTTTGCCAATAACAGCGTGATATTCACAGTCACCTACAGTAACGGTACAAAGTCAAATATAACAGCCCCCACACAGTACAGCCTCACATCACAGTCAGTGAATGTTCAGAGGGGTTGGTACCGCGCAGTGGTTCAGTGGCCACTTAACTCCACCACCGTACTCATAACAAATGTAACAAGGACCTAGGAGGGGTTTAATGAGTTTCTTCTCAAGACTCGGCAGTGCAGTGATAACCCTATTCACACTCATTGGAACGGCAATCTTTGGAATCATAAGGCTTCCGGCTAGGATAAGGAGCATAACATCTGATCTCCGGAAGGGAATCTCAGAGGTTGATGTTGACGATGTGAGAAGAAGGGTCAGGGAAAGGGCTGAGTCAATAGGGGAGCGTATCCCAACCCAGCAGGATGAGGAGGTTCAGGAAATCCTTGAGGAGGCGAGGAACCATGACATCGAGTTACCTGAGGACGACGCCCCAATAATCATCAAGGCAGGGCACTTTGACTCAGCAGAGAAGGAAAACGCGGTCCTTAAACTTCAGCTAACAGCCTCCGGATTCATCGTGCTCTCGATAATATACGTCTTCAATTTCATATCGCTCATTGTATTCATGCCGGCGGCACTTATACTCCTCGGACTCCTCCTGTACATACTCTACCGCCAGATAAGGGTCATGTACCCCGGGGACTTTGAGGCCTACAGGGACTTCTTCCTGATGTACGTGGCTGTTGGGGTCGTTATAATTTTCGTATCAGGTAACTCTGCCCTCACAATGGCCTTTCCATTTGTATTTTTCCCTGCACTCACAACACTCCTCTTTGCCGTGCTGGCCGTTGCAGTGGTTTTCCTCATATTCAGAATAAGGTATGTGCGCGACTACACCTTTGGTGAGGTTATAGAGACCGGTGAAAACACATCCTATGTCAGGGTTGACTATGATATAAGGAGCAACGTTAAACCCGACGTCTACATCGTGGAGAATGGTGGCTTTGATGTGGAGGTTGGGGATACGGTGAAGCTTGCAGTGGAAGGGTCTGTAATGAGCATGAGGGGCAACAGACCTGTTAGGATAACCGGTGTGGAAGGGTAAACTGAATATAAATGAATAATTTTTTTTAGATCTGTACCGTGTATGTCTTATCCCCAAGCCTCACGGTGGTGCTGTTAACAGGCTTTACTCCATTGAGACCTAAGAGGGACTCAACGGTCCTGTTTATCACCAGTGCCCGGTAATTTGAAGGAATGGGGGTGTCGAAGTATACAGTTATGATCCTGTTGCTTTCACCTGTTATGGTTGTCTTTGTGACCTTTATGGGCTTCATGGATACGTTGGTGTATGCCATTTCAGCAACCGCAGCTGAGGCACCCTCCCTTGCGGCGGCGGCTATACTGTTCTCCTGTGACTGGGGGCCTGCAATTGACGAGAAAGCAATCACGATTATCAGTATGAATGAAATGATCAAGATAAATTCTGCTGATATCTGACCCCTGGAGTCCATATAATCACCATCCTACTGATATATGAATCATCAATTATATATAACATTCCCGGCATAAATAATCGCATATAAAGAGAAGGGGATAAAATTGAGGGGTATACTGGCTGATAAGAGGGGTTTTGCATTTTCACTTGACATACTTCTGGCTCTGATACCATTGACAATCATGCTGGGCATGCTTGCTGCTGATATGGATAACATAATGTATTTAACACAGAGCACCATCTATCAGAGCGCCCTTGACCGCCAGGCATCTGATATAGCGGATGCATTGGTTGAAACCTCTGGTGTCCCCCCAGACTGGGAGCAGCTCGGAAACCCCCAGAGCATAGGACTTGCAAGGTATGACCCTGTGAGAAACATGCCCCAGAAAAACTACCTCTCCCCGGCAAAGATCGCCGGGATTAACACAACCAACATGGGGGAACTTGTGGGCCCGGAGTATGGTTACTATATAAACATAAGCACCACCGAGGGTCTCACTGTCAGAACCCTTGGAACCCTTAACACAAGTGCCCCTGACATTGCAAGGGTTGAACGTTACGTCCTCACCACCAACGTTGAGCGTGTGGGTTCAATAGAGGGCCTCATAAGGGATGCTGGGCAGCCAAGGACATACACAACCAACTTCCCAACCAATGAAGCATATCTTAGAATCTACGACTACTGGGTTCTTGTAATCAACAGGGGATACGATTCAGCATTTGTGGATGTTAACAACAACCGTGTTGTGCCCCCAAACGAGATAAACAGGCACATCACAGAGATCAAGAAACAGATAAATGAGACCTACCTCTACAATAACACAACATTCAGGGATAACATACTGAGTGTCAGAACCCAGAGTAACCCAGGGGCATCAATGGATGTCTACATCCTTGCAGCGCCCAAAGGCACCCCCCCAGATCAGATAACACTTGATAACGTGAGGTTAAGGCCAGCCAGATTTGTCCTGTACCTCTGGCTAAAATGATAATAAATAATTTACCTGATGCAGGTGATCAGTTATGATCCGTGATTTTGGCGATGATGAGGGAGGATTCATATTCACAACCGATGCCGTCCTGGCCCTGGTTGTTGTATTCATATTCACAGCATCAATTGTGACATACTTTGCGCTTCCAAATTATATGGGGTCTGACCATCAGCACCTTGAGGCCCTGGCAGCGGACGCCCTGGATGTCATGAGACAGGACGGGACACTCTACTCTGCAGCCGCCATGTACTCCAGGAACAACACGGCAGGTGCAGAGAACCTGATAAGCTCTGAGCTGAGATCGCTGCTACCACCCGGAGTTGGTTATGAGTTCAAAATGGGCCCTTACCCGACCCTCAGGAATGACAGCGGCATAATGGTCTCAAGGGACACTGCGTCAAGGGCCATAGTCATTTCAGGTCCTGAGGAGGGCTGGCTTGGACGTGCATGGTACAAGATGGAGGAGGTCTCACTGGAGGACCAGGAGATAAACTCCACCACAACCATATGGAACTTCCATAACTGGCTTACCAATTTCTGGAACAGCCTCTACTCAAGACCCTACTGGGGGTACCAGACCGCACCCCAGAATATCACATTCTCGGTTCCATCAAGTAACATCAATTGGGGCAGGTTCCTTCTTGGCTCCTGCAACAGACAGAACAGATCATCATACGGGGCAAGGGTTGTGATAAACAATGTTCCCCATGTTGTCAGTAACAATAGCTTCACCTTCCTCAACCTCAGACCTGGAACGACAAGGGAACTCATGTACAATTATCAGGGAAACATAACGTCACTTGCTGGCGGCTCAAACAGGTTCTATGTCCAGTTCACCAACATGACCACAAAGGGATATAATGATTACGACATGCCATGGTTCTCACTAATAGCCAACTATACAAACACAATAAAGGTGCCGAAGGGTATCATTACCCGCACATATGCCTTCAATGACGCTGCTGGCCTCGCAGTACCCAGCTTAACGAGACTGGACAACAATGGAACCATGGGTTACGGTCGTATATATGACCTCAACACAGGTACGGTTACCAACCTCAACACAAGGAGGGTGATAGCATGGAACAGTATGGTGAGACAGAACCATTTATACTCCGATGGTCTGCCATTCGTAATTGAGAACGTTAATGGGGGTAGCGCAGATGGATGTGCGGTTAGCGTCACACAGGACATCCCCATACCCCCAGGTTCAAGGATACTCGATGCCTATACAGTTGTCAACCCATATGGTGGTGTTGACAATGCCCTTGTGGAGGTATGGAATGGTACCTCCTGGAATATGGCTTTCTGTTCGTTTGATTATGGTGGAGTAGACTACAGTTCGGTGAGTGACGGTTACGGTAACGTGCCAGGTACAATATACATCAGGGACTACCTGAGGTCCGGGCAGACCAACAAGGTCCGGGTGACAATATGGGACAACGTCCCTGGCCAGGACTACGACCTCGTGGGCCTTGTTGACTGCTACTCCACGGTCTCCTACACATCATTACCCATCCAGTGGAACAACTACCCCTTTGCAAGCTACCAGAACTCAACCAATGTATCATCCCCTGTGAGGGAGTTTGCCATTGGATCGGACGCCAAGAAGGTCCTGCTATTCATGGGGGCGGGACTTGACACCAAGACCATCAGGGTTGAGGTTAAAAACTCAACGAGTGCCTGGACACAGCTCTACAATGGTCCAGTTCCCTTCTCACTGGATATAGGTGCCATTGATGTTGCAGGAAGCAGGATATTCACAACAGGAGGCAACCCTGGAAACTACAGTACAAGGCCAGGAAACTATTATATACGCGTCACTGTAAATTCAGGGAATGGCTGGGAGTCAGGGGACTCCAATGCAGAGATATATTCAGGTACACGTGTTGCCGTCATATACCCCAAATTCCTTGCAAACATGTGGGCCACAGAATATGCCAACGATGCATACACTGCCCAGGCCCTTGCAAGGCAGGAACTCATAGAGATGCTCCAGTCATCAGGCTACAACGTGGACCCATCACTTATAAGGACCGAGGCCCTCTACACAGGGGATATACCCAATTCATTACCTGTTAGACTAACACTGTGGAGGAGTTAGATATGAGCATAATCCGTGACGAGGATGGATACGCATTCACACCACTTGCAGTGCTCCTCTTCATACCGGTGATTGTAATCGCCATATCCTATGGAAGCATAGCCAATGAGGCCAACATGCTGGCAGCCCTTACAATGGGTGGTGATGTCACCGTAACGGTGGTTGGCTCAATATACTCGACCGTTGAGAAAGCAGCGGCGGATGCGGGTCGTAACGCGGCATACAATGCATCAAGGAACGTTATAGATAACGCTGAGTTCTTCCCGGCCGGCACCAGCAAGGCCAACATAACAAGGAATATCGTTGATGCCATAAACGCCAACGTCATAAACACATCACAGGAGCTTGAAAGGCAGACAGGCCGCCAGATCTACATCAACAATATACCCATAACCAATTACACCAACGCAACATTCACCACATCAGACGTTACAATAACACAGAATGACCCCTTCGGGTTCTCAGTGGAGATACGCGGCGGCATACCTGTGAAGGTTGTTCAGAAGGACCAGGTATATGAGTTCCGGCTGCCGCAGGTGTCATCCTATGTGAGCCTTGAGGGTATAGAGGACCCCTACATATGGATAAACACCAAGTTCCGTGCAAGTAACGTGATCTACAAGTATCCCTACTATGCAAGTAACGGTACATATGCAGACTACAGGCTCAATGAGAGCGTTGACAGGGACGGGAGGCTTCAGAACCTCTGGTACTGCCTCAACGGGACCGACAACCCCAGTAACATAACACCAAGACCCTACTACTTTGTGGACCCGTATGGCCTTTCATTCTTTGACCGCCTTGAGAACAGGTCATCATCAGCGGACCCCCAGTACACAAGGATGAGCACCTTCATAATAGGGGACCCCCTACTTGAGGACCACAAAGGCAACCAGTACATCTCAAAGGTTGACAGGGAGTACTTCCTTGGAATCCCTGGGACAACCATCAAGGTAAGGAATAATGTCGTTTATGACCCCCTTGGATGTCCATTCTGCCTCTCAGCAACCTACAAAGACCTGCTGGGTCTTGCAGCAAACAATTACAGTTAGGGTGATTCAATGGATGATGCTGGTGTTTTAAGCATAGACTTCCTCTTCGCAACACTGATAGCTCTCATCATAATCGCGGGGATGGTAAGCATACTGGACAGTGAACTCTCAAGGACACAGGCGGGTGAACTTGGGGAGGCCAGGATGATGGGTGAACGTGTTGTGGGTGCGGTGAATGCAGCCTACACAAATGGTCCCGGGTATGCTGTTAACCTCACATTAACTTCTGATTTCCCATACACCATTGAGGCGAGGAATGGCAGGGTCACCGTTTTCTATAAGTCAAGCACCATCAGACTCAACCTTATACCCAAGGTCAACGTGACGACGACCAACATGACGCCAGGATTCACATACACTGTGAGGAACCAGGACGGCACAATAACCATAAGTAAAGTCACCTGAAATCAAAAAGTCTGGAGGATCTCTCGTGTTCAGTGACCTCAGATGGGAGTATAAGGCCCTTGCAATCATCGCCATCATAGCGGTCCTTGTAATGGTGTACTCATACAGCTCATTCAACCAGGGGGAGCGGGTGAGGCTATCTGATTCCACACAAACTGAACCCCAGCCACAGCCGGTACCTGTGAGTGTACCGGAAATGATGGATAACAAAACAAACACAACTGAGAATGTTACTGCCGAGGAGGCCAGGCAGATAGCCGCAGAGTCCGGTTACACAGCAGGACAGCCCACAAGGGGCTCAATAAACCTGAACGGCACCAATGTGGAGGTATGGATTGTCCCCCTCCAGAGGAGTGGAAGGACAGTTAAGGAGGTCTATGTGAGTATGGAGGGCGGACAGATTGTGGGAAGCAGGGAATTCACCTGATTAAGCAGTCCGCAGAATCCTTATTTCATCTCTCGGGGCAGGGAATTCACCTGCGGGCAATAATCACAACATATTTAAGGCCAGCTGAGATATTATTGGTAAGTGATTAAAGCGCCCCTCAAAAGGATTCACGGTGAATAAAATGGATGTTCTGAGTGTAATCGTAATGCTGGCCCTATTTTTGCTTCTACTTGCATTCATATTCTCCGCTGGCCTCATGACGCCTGTAATTGGCAGCAAGAACATTATATTCGTGATATTCATAGGCTTCATTGCAGGGACCATTGGCGGTGCATTCCTTATCTCACCGGTTTACGATGAGATCCCTGAAATTGCAAGGAGCATATACCTCTCAACATCTGGAGCCACAGAAACCGTAACCGCGGATGTCTCAACAGATACCGATATAGAGAGGCTCAAAGAGGATCTTGCCTCCCAGGAGGGGGTTGTGGATGTCCACTCTGAGGGGATCGTGATAAAGACAGATAAATTCACAGAGGAACGTAAAAGAATAATAGAGGATAAAATAGTGGTTATAGACTCCAATATAACCTCATGGAATGTTTACACGAATGGCACCATAATCCTGCAGGTTAAAAGGGGATACAACCCTGTGAATGCCCTTGAGAACCTTGCGGAGTGGCTCATGTACACCGGAGGTATAAACACAAGGTACAGCACGGTTAAGCTGGTGGTGGAGGTGAAGCCAGCAAATGTCGATGCAGTCGTCTCCTACCTTGAGGCGAGGGACATCGTTGTAACAGGTGTCAGGGGCCCTTCAGAGGATAAGGTGGCTGAACTCAGGAGGTCTTTACCGGCTAAATCCAATATAGTACTCTTCTGTGGTGTTCTTGGAGTGATAACGGGTCTTGCAGGTGTTTTCATAGATTCCATCATGGGTTCTTTCAGGAAGATTTACAGGAAGTACAGGAGGTGAAGCATGAGGTCCGCGGTTCTATATTCAGGGGGTAAGGACAGTACAATGGCCCTCTACCATGCACTCCAGGAGTCGGAGGTTCGATTTCTTGTTTCAATGGTATCAGATAACCCCGAGTCCCACATGTACCATGTGCCAAACATCCAACTCACATCCCTCCTTGCAGAGGCCCTTGGAATACCCCTCATTGAATCCAGGACTGAGGGTGTTGAGGAGGAGGAGGTTGAGGACCTTGCAGAGACTCTTTCCATGCTGAAGGAGAGGGGTGTAGATGCTGTTTACTCAGGGGCACTTTACTCTGAGTATCAGAGGTCAAGGATAGATGAGGTCTGCAGGGGCCTTGGCCTTAAGTCCGTGGCACCCCTCTGGCACAGGGACCCGCTGGATTATATGGAGGAGGTGGTTGACCTTGGATTCAGGGTCATGGTAACAGCGGTTGCAGCTGAGGGCCTGGATGAGTCATGGCTTGGGAGGATTGTTGACAGGAGGATGATCTCTGAACTCGCTGATCTCAGTGAGAGGTATGGTATAAACCCCGCCTTTGAAGGTGGTGAGGCTGAGACCCTTGTCCTTGATGGTCCCATATTTAAGAAGAGACTTGAGATACTTGAATATGAAAAGAAGTGGTTCTTTGATAATGGATTCATGGATATAAAGAGGGCTGTACTTGTTGATAAGGATTAGTTTTATTTTTTGTTAGTTTATCTGGAGTGCTTGTTGATAGGATTGCTTTTTATTTTTCATCCATACCTTCGTCCCTCTCCCTGGATACATCAGGTGCAAGCCAGTCAATGATCCCCATTATATCATCTGATTCAATCTCGACCATTATATCCCCAAGGGGGGTGATGGGCTCCTCGAGAACATTGACACGTCCTATGAGTGCCGCCTGCTTGTTTATATAAATTCGGGTCAATTTGCCCCTCATGTTCTTAACCAGGATTCCCCGCGCGGTTAAACGTATCCTCCGCAGCTCAAGGGCCTCCCTGAGTTCCCTGAGAATTTCAGTATTGCCTTCACCCTTGAGGAAATCTCCATAACTCTCAATTTCAAGGTCTGGGAATACGTTCATAACGGCCTCCCTGACCTTCTCAGGGTCCTCTGTTGCCCTCACCGGAACCTTAACCCTCACGGTATCCATCATCTTCCCTCCTCGCATAGTTTCCTAAGTATCTTTTTTGCCTGATTTTTTATCTTCCAGATGGGGCCCTCATTGACTATCATGTAATCTGAGGTCGCTATTACATTCCCTATTCCGAATCCAAGTTCCCTTTCATCCCTTTCAATGAATTCACTGTAACTTGATGAATCATCCTCTCTTCTACGCTTTTTGAGACGTCTGAATCTTGTCTTTCTGGTTGAAAATACAGATATCACCCTGAATCCCGGGAAGTTCTCTCTGAATATTTCCACCTCGTAAGGGCTCCTTATTCCCTCTATAAGGAACCTGTCTGATTCTGCCTCCTGGATTCTTTCAACACACTTCTCGGCAACAACGTATTCACCGTATTCCTCTCTGAGGCGGACAGCCGTCACCCCCGGGTCCTCACCGCGTTTTCTTGCCTCATCCCTTATAACGTCACCCATCCTTATAACCTGAAATCCCATGGACTCGGCGACCCTTGAAACAACACCCTTACCTGCTCCTGGCATCCCTGAAACTCCGATAACCACCATTTTAACACACTCATGTATTTTATGGGGATTCAATCTCTGGATTGTAACGCCTTATATCAAGCAATTTTATGGTTTCCCTCAGGTTTTCTGTGTTGTCAAATTCCCTGAGGATACCTTCAAGTTCCTCCCATGGGGTGCCCCTGAGTTCCCCCACAGCATCTATCAGTGCAGGCACAGCCCTTACAATGTTATCGGTTATGCTTATACTGGCCCTCCTTGAGGTGCGTGAGAGGGGGTTGAGGTCCACGGTTATAACCGTTTTTCCCGATTTTCTCAGTATCTCAGTCCTGTCACCATCCTCGAGGGGCACAAGGACTGTATCGGCGCTGTATATTCCATCAGGACTTGCTGTTGCCCTCGGGCTCATTATACCATCTATGTGCATGAGTTTCCCTGTTCCGAGGACCTCTGATGCTCCATGTTTCCTCAGGACCTCCTCGATTAGTTTCACCCTTTTCTCTGTCCTGTGGAAGAGGTTTATCTCGATTCTTCCACCGATCTTCCCTGCAAGTTCCACCACCTCCGCGGGGACAAGTGCCGCAGTGTTTCCATTAACTGAAATTACAGGGTTCTCTGCAAGGATAAGAGCTGCTGCTGCAGCCCTTATGGCTTTTCTGGCAGGTTCTGTTGTCTCTTCACCCAGGAGGTAGTCAAAGGCCTCACCCCTTCCATGGGCGATCATCCCTGAATCTGCAAGTATGCCCTTTCGCCAGGCATCTGTTATTTTCTCTCTCTGTATAAGTGAATGATAGCGTGGATGGTCCCTTGAAATCATGGTACTCTATTGTACCGGACATTTAATAAGTTTATTTCAATCCACAGGTTGAGGTGGATGGTCGCCAAATATTTTATACCAGCTTGAAGATAGAATTAGGAGGAGGAATCCATAATGGAAGATGAAGTTGAGATTAAAAGAAAACCCAGAAAGCCAGAGCATGGGAAAAGCCTGTGGGGGATCTACCTCGGGTCAATGCTGGTGATCATGGGTGTTATATGGTTTGCCTTTGCATCAGGCCTTATACCACCCCAGTATTCAAGGTTCTGGCCCCAGGCCCTTCTGGTTATCATTGGGGTTCTTGTAATCATAAAATCCATCAGGAAATGAGCGGTGATTGTATGAAGGAACTCATGAAGCGTCTCTCACTTGCCAGTGGAGTCTCTGGATTTGAGGGAGAGGTAAGGGATATCATAGCATCTGAACTTGAGGGTCATGTTGATAGGATAGAGGAGGACAGGCTGGGTAACATCATCGCAACCAGGAGCGGGTCTGGTCCCTCGGTCATGCTTGCAGCCCACATGGATGAGATAGGCCTCATGGTGAGGCACATCGATAAGAAGGGCTTCATAAGGTTCTCAAAGATCGGGGGAATCAGTGACCAGATGATACTCAATCAGGCTGTCTGGATCCACGGGGAGAATGGCCCTGTGATGGGTGTCATTGGATCCAAGCCCCCGCACAGGATGAAGGCCGCTGAGAGGAAGAAGGTTACAACCCATGATAACATGTTCATCGATATAGGGGCAGAGTCCCGTGAGGATGCAGAGGAACTTGTCTCTGTGGGGGATCCAGTGACATTCCACGCACCCTACAGTGAACTTCCCAATTCCCGATTCACAGGTAAGGCACTTGATAACCGTATAGGGTGCCTTGTAATGGTTGAGGTCCTTAAAAGGGTTGATGCTGATGCAACGGTTTACGGTGTTGGAACGGTACAGGAGGAGGTCGGGCTGAAGGGTGCCAGGACCTCGGCTTTCAGACTCAACCCTGATATGGCCCTTGCCCTTGACGTTACAATAGCCGGTGATCACCCCGGTATGAAGGAGGAGGAGGCACCTGCAAAGCTGGATGGTGGCCCTGCTGTCATCCTCACAGATGCAGGTGGTAGGGGTATAATAACCCATCCAGGGGTTAAGGACTGGCTTCTTGAGACCGCAAGGGAGGAGGATATACCTGTGCAGATAGAGGTGAGTGAGGGGGGCACGACCGATGCAACAGCCATTCACCTCACAAGGGAGGGTATACCCGCAGGTGTGGTCTCTGTACCCACAAGGTACATCCACACAACGGTTAGCATGGCAAGCATGAAGGACATCAAGATGACCGTTGACCTTCTTGTCAAGGCAATTGAAAGACTGTAAACCCCCCACACCTTTTTACTACGATTTTTTTCCGTCAAGATAAAAGATGTATGGGCTGTCGCACCAGTTTTCATATACCTCCACCACATATTTGCTGCCCATGCCCACATCGCGGGTCATAATCTCATTCAGAAACTGGCCAACTGTTTTCTCTGAAATTTTCACCCCGCAAGGAAATTCGCACTGTTTTTTCATTTCAAAGATCTTTATTATGACCTTTTTCTTCAATATGCAAACCTCCTTTTGAATAACCTTGATCAGTATTATGTAATAATATAATATATAAAATTATCTAATTATTACTAAGATAAGGAGACACTGAAAAATTCAGGAATTAAGTTGCTTCAAATAATTTGAAGAACCTCCCAGCACCATTTTTTTCAGTGGTTTCAATCTTCAGGGTTCTCTATGACCTCAAGGCCATTATCTGATATGATGTACGGTACAAATTCAATTGGTGTCCTTGTGCTCCTCATCTTTATAATGTCCATAACCCTCTCCCTTCTACCTGTGTAGGGGTTCTCCCTCTTTATCAGCTTTATGGCCCCGTATACCGCGTAGAGGGCTATCTCATTGAACTCCATGGAGGTGGCGCTGTCAAGGATTATCATTGCAGTGATACCCCTCTTCTTGAGTTCATAGATGAGGAGGTCAAACTGGTCCCGGAACTCGTGTGTTGTGAGTTTCTCTGTATGGCTGCCAATGCTGTCTATTACAAGCACCTCAGTATCCTCAGGGATCTCAGCCAGTATCTTCTGAAGGTTTCCCTTGACGGATTCAATGCCTATATGTATCTCTGCCTCTGTGAGCCTTGCCCTTATGGCAGAGAGTCCTATGATCCTCAGGGTGTCTGATTCCATCAGTTCATCTATATCCCACCCAAGTGAGGCGCACTGTATCCTCAGGTCAGTCTCGTCCTCCTCCGTTGTAACATAGACGGTCTTGAGACCCTTCTTTGCACTCTCAATGGCAAAGTGGAGTGCCATGATGGTCTTACCGGCCCCGGCATCACCTGTTACAAGAATACTCCTCCCCTTCGGATATCCCCCTATTATATCGTCGAGTCCCTTAACCCCCGTGCCTAACCTAGATATAGCATCCATCATTTACCCCCTTAATCCATTCAATATCTTATGAATCCAAATGTGATGTTCCCCTCTCATCACTATACCATATGGAATTCGAATGTGAGGTTCTCGTCCCTGCTCCTCAGCGTTGACGTCTGTATTACGCTTCCCTTGATACCTGTCCAGGTGAAGCTCCTCATCAGCATGGCCCTGAATATGAGCGAGAAGATGGGATTCTGACGTACCTCACTGATCCAGGGAAACGTTTTGAATTCAAGGACATACCTCGACTTCTCCTTTCGGAGCGTGGTCTCGATTCCAAGGTTCCCGAGAAACCCTGAAAGCCACTTTATGTATGCATTGAAAACCCTCTCCGGTGCCCTGCCAGACCGGATATCCTCAACAACCCCCAGCTTCTCCATCATCCTATGGAAGTTGGGTTTCAGGTTCTTCTCAAACCTGTCTGCAAAGTTCTTTATGATGGCATTTCTGAGCTGTGGAGGGATTGATGATGCAAAGACAGGCACAGCCGAAACAACGAACCCATAAAGCTGGGCCTTTGACCTCTCCAGGATGAGTTCCTCCCTCCTCTTCTCGGCCTCCACCCTCCCTGTGATGTCGTGTCCTATTATCTGGAGGAGGTTCTTCTCGGTTGTTGTCTCAATGGTGGTGGAGTGTATCTCAAAATGGTGCTTCCTTCCCTTTACGTCAACAAATTCGATTTCAAAGTTCTTATGCTCACGGTTCATGAGGTCAAGGATCTTCTCAACGACTTCACCTGATAAAAGACCCTTCCTTTCGAAGATGGAGAATTTCTTACCCCTTAACCTCTTCCTGTCAAGCCCTGTTAACTCCTCGACGGTTCTGTTTGCAAAGAGTATCCTTGAGTCAGAGTCCAGGAGGATTATGGGATCGGGTGATGTCTCAAGGAGGGCCCTGTAGCGTTCCTCACTTTCGCGGAGTTTACTGTCCATCCTGTGCTTGTAGAGGGCCACCTCGATTGCACTGTGAAGCTCACGATCCTCAAAGGGCTTTATTATATACCCGAAGGGTCCTGTGAGTTTTGCACGGCTCAGAGTCTTCTCATCGGAGTATGCTGTGAGGTAAACAACGGGTATATTCATCTCCTCTCTTATGACCTCTGCCGCCTCTATCCCGTCCATTTCGCCCTTGAGCACTATATCCATGAGTACAAGGTCGGGTTTCTCCTCACGGGCAAGTTTTATTGCCTCCTCACCTGAGGCTGCCATGCCAACCACCCTGTAGCCAAGACCCTCAGCCCTGTGCTTGATGTCCATGGCCACTATACTCTCATCTTCCACAACAAGCAAACTTGTAGGCGACATTCAATCCTCCCTGGATATCATTCAGGATACCATCCATCCCCCGGATTAAGGTTCACACAGTCAACCAGTATTATGTAAATGGCAGGTATAAATAATTTGCTGGAAAATTCCGTTATCACCCCATAAAACATTTTGACATGCAGAAAACCCTATGGAGGGGATTCAACCGTTATCATCACTTCTGAAGTGCCTGTATATCCTCTCTGCCACCGGGCGGTTCATGCTCCTCACCGCTGCAAGTTCCTCCACACTGGCATTCCCTATACCCTCAACACTTCCAAAGTGCTCCAGGAGGGCCCTCTTTCTCCGGGGACCAACACCCCTTATACTGTCGAGTTCTGATTCAAGGGATTTTCTGTCCCTGATCCTCCTGTGGTATTCAACTGCAAACCTGTGGGCCTCGTCACGGAGGTGCCTGAGCAGCTGAAGGGCGCTGTCTGATACCTCAACCGGTTCCGAAAGCCCGGGGAGGTATACATCCTCCTCCCTCTTTGCTATGCCCACAACGGGCACATCCACACCACATGACTTCAGGGCATCCAGTGCTGCTGAGAGCTGTCCCTTACCCCCGTCAATAAGTACAAGGTCCGGTTTTTCAGTTTCATCACTGGAGTACCTCCTCATGACGAGTTCCCTCATCATTGCATAGTCATCCGGGCCCCGGGTCCTTATACGGTAGCGGCGGTACATTCCTGGGGCAGGTTTACCATCCATGAAGACAGCGACAGAACCGGTGGCGTGGTCACCACCAATATTGGATATGTCAAGGCCCTCAATCCGCCGGGGGATGGAGGGGAGCTTGAGTTCACCCTTAAGTTCAATGAGGGCATCCTTCACCTTACCCTTCTGCTTGAGGATGACGGAGGCGTTCTTCCAGGCTATGTTCAGGAGCCTCCTGCCTGAGCCCCCCTCAGGTGAATGTACCTTGACCTCACCACCCCTGAGCTCAGAGAGCCACTCTGCTATAACCTCATCTCCTATCGGGTACTGCACCAGTATCTCTGAGGGAATATAACGGGGGATTGCATAGTACTGCTTGAGGAAGGACTCAAGGATCTCCCTTCTATCTGCGGAGCCCCTCAGCATGAAGTCATCCTTCCCTGTGATCTTACCGTCACGGATCTGCAGAACCACCGCAACGGAGTTATCACCGCTGGTCTCAAGTGCCACTATGTCCTGGTCGATGGAGTCTGTGAAGGCCGCATACTGCCTCTCCATAACCTCCCGTATGGATTCAATCTGGTCCCTGATAACCGCGGCCCTCTCGAACTCCAGCCTGGAGGAGGCATCGCGCATCTCAACTTCAAGAGCCTCAATCACCTCACGGTAGCGGCCCTGGAAGAAAAGGTCCACCCTTTCAATGATCTCAAGGTAGTCCTCCCGGCTTATCCCACCATCGCAGGGGGCATGGCAGAGGTCGATCTGACTGTTCAGGCAGGGACCATCCATCCTTCTGCAGCTTCTGATCCTGAATAGGGACTTTATGAACTTCAGGGTCTTCCTGACTGCCCCTGTATCAGTGAATGGTCCGTAGTACCTTGCGCCGTCATCCCCGATGGTCCTTGTTATGATTACACGGGGATATTCCTCATCTGTTATCTTTATGAAGGGGTACCTCTTATCGTCCTTGAGGCGGACGTTGTATGGGGGCCTGTACCTCTTTATGAGGTTGGATTCAAGGATGAGGGCCTCCTTTTCATTCTCTGTGAGTATGTACTCTATGCTGTCAAGGTGCCTCATCATGACCCTGAGGCGGGGGTTCTCCTGTTCCCTGAAGTAGGAGGCTACCCTCTTTCTTATTGAGACCGATTTGCCAACGTAGAGGACCCTGTCGTTTTCATCACGGAAGATGTAAACGCCTGTCCTGTCTGGAAGTTTCCCTGGATCCCTGACCCCTGTCAATGTATCATCCCTTTAAGTTTATAGGACTCTGAAGTATACCTCCAGTTTATCATTCTTTAATAGGTCTCCTGTGTATCATTCCTTTAACAATTCTAAAACTGCAAAGGTATATATAATGTGACCTGAAAATATAATTTCACCATAAATCGAGTTTCTTATTTTAAGTGATTTGTGATGAAATTTGAACTGGTATCAGATTACAGACCCCTCGGGGATCAGCCAAAGGCGATACGGTCCCTTGTTGAGGGTATAAACTCAGGGATGAGCGAACAGACCCTCCTGGGGGTCACAGGGTCAGGTAAAACCTTCACCATCGCCAATGTCATCGAGGAGGTCCAGAAACCCACGCTGGTCATATCCCACAACAAGACGCTGGCTGCACAGCTCTATGAGGAGTTCAGGGAGTTCTTCCCTGATAACGTAGTGGAGTACTTCGTGAGCTACTATGACTTCTACCAGCCAGAGGCCTACATACCACAGACAGACACCTACATAGACAAGGAGGCCTCCATAAATGACGAGATAGACAGAATGAGGCACTCGGCCACCCAGGCGCTCCTATCCAGGGACGACGTTATAGTGGTGTCCAGCGTATCCTGCATCTACGGTATAGGAGCCCCCGCAGATTACGGGGAGTTCACACTCCATCTTGAGGTGGGCTCCACCATGGGGAGGGAGGAGATCCTCTCAAGCCTTGTCAGCATGCAGTACGAGAGGAACGACGTTGAATTCGACAGGGGCCAGTTCAGGGTCCGCGGTGACACCATAGAAATAAACCCCATCCATGGGACACCCCCAATCAGGATAGAACTATTCGGGGACGAGGTGGACTCCATATCAACCGTCCACAGGGTAACAGGTAAGAGGCTGCAGAAACTGGACCGCGTAACGGTATTCCCTGCCAAACACTTCGTGATCCCTGAGGACAGACTCCAGAGGGCCATAGAGTCAATAGAGGAGGAACTTGAGGATCGCCTCAGGGAACTCAGGGCCCAGAATAAACTTCTGGAGGCCCAGCGCCTTGAGCAGAGGACAAGATTCGATATGGAGATGCTGCGGGAGATGGGCTACTGTCAGGGCATAGAGAACTACTCAATGCACCTCAGCGGCAGGAGGTGGGGTGAGAAACCCAACACACTCCTTGACTACTTCCCCGAGGACTTCCTGACGGTCATCGACGAATCACACGTGACTGTCCCGCAGATAAGGGGCATGTACAATGGTGACCGGGCAAGGAAGGAGACCCTCGTGGAGTACGGCTTCAGACTCCCCAGTGCAAAGGAGAACCGTCCACTACGCTTCGACGAATTCCAGGAAAGCATAAACCAGGTGATCTATGTCTCTGCAACCCCGGGTAAATATGAACTCTCAAGGAGCCAGAACATCGTTGAACAGATCATAAGGCCCACTGGCCTCGTGGACCCCGAGGTTAAGATACGGCCCGTTAAGGGACAGGTTGACGACCTCCTATCTGAGATAAGAAGGAGGGTTGACCTTGGTCAGAGGGTCCTGGTAACCACCCTCACCAAGAGGATGGCAGAGGACCTCACCGACTACTACTCCCGGGTTGGTGTTAGGGTGCGGTACCTCCACTCAGAGATAGATACCCTCGAGCGTGTTGAGATCATAGACGACCTCAGACGTGGCGAATTCGATTGCCTGGTTGGTGTGAACCTCCTCAGGGAGGGCCTGGACCTTCCGGAGGTTTCACTGGTGGCGATCCTCGACGCCGACAGGGAGGGATTCCTCAGATCAGAGACCTCCCTCATACAGACAATCGGGAGGGCCGCCAGGAACGTCAACGGCCAGGTGCTCATATACGCCGACAGACTCACAGACTCGGTGAAGGCAGCGGTTGAGACCACCAACAGGCGAAGAAAGCTCCAGATGGAGTACAACAGCAGACACGGTATAAAGCCCAGGAGCACAAAAAGGACCCTCAGGGAGAAGAGGGAGACAGAGGAGCTTAAGGCCGAGGAGATACCCCGGGATGAACTTGAAGTAATAATAAAGGACCTTGAGGCCGAGATGCGTGAGGCTGCAAGGAATCTGGAATTCGAAAGGGCCGCAAGACTCAGGGACCAGATAATATCCCTCAAGGGGTCATCATCAAAATAAAACTGAAACCTGTAATGGAATAAGTGGAGATTCTGAGGATTATGAGAGGAAAGATAGTTATTAAGGGTGCAAGGGAACACAACCTCCAGAACATTGACCTTGAACTCCCAAGGGATAAATTCATCGTTATAACAGGTATAAGCGGGTCAGGGAAGTCCTCGCTGGCCTTTGACACCATATACGCTGAGGGCCAGCGGCGATACGTTGAGTCCCTCTCAGCCTATGCAAGGCAGTTCCTGGGGCAGATGAAGAAGCCCGAGGTGGACTACATAGAGGGCCTCTCCCCTGCAATATCCATAGACCAGAAGACCACAAGGGTCAACCCCCGCTCAACCGTGGGGACCATAACAGAGATCTACGACTACCTCCGGCTGCTCTTTGCAAGGATAGGTAAACCCCACTGCTACCGTTGCGGAAGGGAGATAGAGCAGCAGACATCAACCCAGATAGTGGACCGTATAATGGAGGATGATGAGGGCACCAGGATCATCATACTGGCTCCCATTGTGAGGGATAGGAAGGGTGAGCACCAGAGGGTTTTTGAGAGGCTCAGGGAACAGGGATTCGTAAGGGTCAGGGTTGAAGGTGAAATAAGGGACCTTGACGGGGAATTCAGCCTCGACAGAAACAGGAAACACTCTGTTGATGTGGTTGTGGACCGTCTTGCTGTTAGAAAGGACACAGAATTCAGGAAGAGACTCGCAGACTCCGTTGAAACAGCCCTGGAAATGGGTGAGGGCACCCTCAGGGTCCTATACCATGACACCGGTGATGAGAGGGTCTACAGTGAACACTTCGCATGCCCTGACTGCGGCATAAACTTTGAGGAGATAAGCCCAAGGATGTTCTCATTCAACAGCCCCCACGGGGCATGCCCGGAGTGCAACGGCCTCGGGAGCAAACTTGAGATCGATCCTGACCTCATCGTACCCTACCCTGAGCGCTCCATAAATGAGGGTGCCATAGTCCCCTGGAGCAGGTCAGGTAAGAGGGACAACTACTACCACCAGATGCTGAGGGCTGTGGCGGAGCACTACGGCTTCAGCCTCGACACCCCCTTCGGTGAACTGGACGAGGAACACAGGAGGGCCATCCTCTACGGGACGGATGAGAAGATCCAGTTCGTATTCCAGCGTAAAAACAGAACCTACCGTGTTAACAGGCGCTTCGAGGGTGTTATACCCAGGATGGAAAGAATCTACATGGAGACCAAGTCCAACTACATGAGGACCTACATAGGTAAATTCATGAGCAACCATGCATGTCCGGTCTGTAAGGGGAGCAGATTGAGGCCAGAGAGCCTCTCGGTCACGGTGGGTGGAAAATCAATACATGATGTTGTTGAAATGTCAGTGAGCGAGGCCCACAGCTTCTTTGAGGGCCTTGAACTCACCGGAAGGGAGGAGTACATCGCAAGGGAGATACTCAAGGAGATACGGGAGAGGCTACGCTTTCTAATTGACGTTGGCCTGGACTACCTGACACTTTCAAGGTCATCAGGCACCCTCTCAGGTGGTGAGGCCCAGAGGATAAGGCTTGCAACCCAGATTGGATCGGGCCTTGTGGGGGTCCTCTACATCTTGGACGAACCCAGCATAGGCCTCCACCAGCGGGATAACATGAGGCTGATTGAGACACTCAAGAGGCTCAGGGACCTGGGGAATACCCTGATAGTGGTTGAACACGACGAGGAAACCATACTCTCCGCTGACCACGTGGTTGACATTGGACCGGGTGCAGGGGAACACGGTGGACACGTGGTTGCAGAGGGAACACCTGAGGAGATAATGGAGGATCCGTCATCCCTCACAGGGGCGTATCTGTCAGGCAGGGAAACAATACCGGTACCTGAATTAAGAAGGAGGCCGTCCGGGAAGTATATCACAGTGAGGGGGGCCAGGGCCAACAACCTGAAGGAAATAGACGTGAGGATCCCCCTGGGTGTCTTCACCTGTGTCACGGGCGTATCAGGTTCAGGTAAGAGCACGCTGGTCAACGATATACTCTACAGGGGGGTCTATGAGAGGCTCCACCACAAGCACATGAACGCAGGCAAACACAGTGACATCGAGGGTCTTGAGCACATCGACAAGGTTGTTATGATAGACCAGTCACCAATCGGCAGAACCCCACGATCAAACCCTGCCACCTATACAGGGGTCTTCACCCATATAAGGGAACTCTTTGCCCAGACCCCCGAGGCAAGGAAGAGGGGGTACAGACCTGGAAGGTTCAGCTTCAATGTCAAGGGTGGTCGCTGTGAGGCCTGCAGTGGTGACGGGATAATCAAGATAGAGATGCACTTCCTTGCAGACGTCTATGTCCCATGTGAGGTGTGCAGAGGCAGAAGGTACAATGATGAGACCCTTGAGATAAGATACAGGGGCAGGAACATCGCAGAGGTCCTTGATATGACGGTGGAGGAGGCCCTTGAGTTCTTTGAGAGCATACCCCAGGTGAGGAAGAGGCTGCAGACACTGTATGACGTTGGCCTTGGCTACATAAAGCTGGGTCAGCCAGCCACAACACTCTCAGGTGGTGAGGCCCAGAGGGTCAAGCTGGCAAAGGAACTTGGCAGGAAGAGCACCGGGAAGACTCTATACATCCTTGATGAGCCAACCACAGGACTCCACTTCGATGACATCAAGAAACTCCTCAATGTCCTGGGAAGGCTTGTGGACGCAGGTAACACAGCCGTTGTCATAGAACACAACCTTGACGTTATAAAGTCTGCGGACCACATCATTGACCTCGGTCCAGAGGGCGGTGACAGGGGAGGTCTTGTGGTTGCTGAGGGGACACCCGAGGAGGTTGCCAGCTCAGGAACGCACACAGGCAGGTTCCTCAGGGATGTCCTCAGCGGGTTACAGGATGAGAGGGTACCTGTGGGACAGGATACCGGGAAGTAGACGGGTTTGCATGCTCTCAGGGAGCAGCTTCCCGGTTAATTTTTTACATAATCTCTCTTTAAATCAAATACATCTTTTATCTTCTTTATGGCGAGATAAAGGTGTTTCAATCCACTCCCTTTAAAGGAAATTTTTTATATGATCATCCCCATAAATTTTATGTGGTTATCATGAAATACAGTGAAGACATTCTGATGATGATTGCAGCGGCAGTTATGATGTTCTCCTTCAGCTGTATACACGGAATTTTCCTGATTTTACCTCTCATGGCAATCCCGAAACCCTCAGGCAGGGTAATTAAATGGGCCCTTTTTGTTTTTGCAGTATTCACGGCTTTAATCATAATTCAGCCAATGACACGCGCAGCTGGATTCATCATATCAGATGAACTCTTCAGGATAGTTATCCTGATGCTTTTCACAGTAATGATCGCACTGCTCATTGAGAGGATCGAGAAGGTCCGCTCCCTCAGAAAACTGAACAGGGAACTCGCAAAAAAGGCCGCAGAACTTGAGGATGCCAATAAGGAGCTCGAGGCATTTGCATACTCTGTCTCACATGACCTTCGCGTCCCTTTAAGGGCCATCGATGGATTTTCAAGGATACTCGTTGAGGACTATGAGGATAAACTTGATGATGATGGTCTCAGGGTAATTGGAATAATCAGGGATAACACAAAGAAGATGGGGCAGCTCATCGACGACATCCTCCTCCTATCAAGGGCTGGAAGGCAGGAGATGAACCCTGTGAATCTGGACATGAGGGAACTTGCAGAGTCAACCTACAGGGAACTTGCCTCACAGGAGAAGGGAAGGGTCATAGAGTTTTCTGTGGAGGACCTCCCACCTGCAATGGCAGACAGGGTCCTGATGGGGCAGGTTATGGGTAACCTTCTCTCAAACGCCATCAAGTTCACCAGGGACAGAAACCCCGCAAGGATCGAGGTTGGATACATGGATGGGGGCGATGAGCACATATACTATGTCAGGGACAACGGGGCAGGCTTTGATATGAAATATGTGGGGAAACTTTTTGGGCTCTTCCAGAGACTCCACAGTCAGGAGGAATTTGAGGGAACAGGTGTGGGTCTTTCAATAGTCCAGAGGATAATAAAGAGGCATGGGGGGAGAGTCTGGGGTGAAGGTGAGGTTGATGCCGGCGCAACAATATACTTCACACTTCCAAAGGCGGTGGGATAATGACAGATGCAGATATACTCCTATACTTCACACTTCCAAAGGCGGTGGGATAATGACAGATGCAGATATACTCCTATACTTCACACTTCC
>NZ_JBNASF010000014.1:0-45186 GCF_049720995.1 Methanothermobacter sp. | reverse complement strand
GTTAAATTTTCTATTGTGGCGCCATCTGCCACGTCCACTTCTATAATGTAATCAAATGGATAGTTTGGACCTGTTGCAGTTTCATCCTCATGCAGAACAGCCCTTTTATTGATCCTTATTACCGAGGGGATGATGGTGATATTTTTTGCTTCACCATAGATGGGTGGGTCGACTGTTGGATCATCAAGGGGGTCATTACCAAACCGGAATATCGGTAGCGCTGTTATATTAAGTGGCAGACCTACTGTTGCATTCAGTGCCATTTTCAGGTTTGTTATCATCTCTGCAGGGGGCTGTTCAGGGGCAAAACTGCCAAATGGGTATTCTATGACAAGGAGACTATAACCTGGAGGACCCAATGTAATGTTTCTTGTGAGGGGATCCAGAAGTTCACCTGAATCCGGGAATATTCCAACATTTACGTATTTTGTCGGGAATCCCAGGTAGCTTGAATTCAGAAAAGTTATCTGTGGGGGGAGTATGAGTTCTACTATGGGTCCAAAGCCTGGTGTAGTGCCATTGTTATCAAAATCGACGTTTATCTGGAAGTTCTCGTTTATGAATGATTCTGAGGGTCCTGTGAGCGTAACTGCCGGCTGTCCAAGTGATAGGTCAACCTTTATGGATGTTTCATTATTTATTTCAATAACCTTAACACTCTCAAGATGTCCTCTGTAGCGTGCATGAAGGGTCACTGTCTTTGATGGGGTAACATTAAGTGTGTATGACCCATGAGAATCCGTTATATTGCTGATGACATGTCCTCCATCTGTATGTGCAGTTACATTAACCCCAGCGATGGTTTCGTTTAAGTTTCTACAGTTATAAACAGTTCCATAAATAATAATATCCGAAGAATTTTGATCATCAAAGGCGTATGTAGTGCCTATCAATGAGAACAAAACAAAAACTGCCGCTGAATATAGTAAATATTTATTTACCAATTTATTCATCCCCACTTTCAAATATATCTACGTAAACCTGTTTAATGTCTTGTTCTGGGATATTTATAAAATTAATTGTATTAATGTGTATATAAAAATTTCCATTTTTTTTATCCGCAGCTAAGCCCGGATCTACCGCTTAATTACATGATTAATAATGAAAAAATTTATATTGGAAAATCAATATACTCCCAAACTCAATACCAATGGAGGCCATGATATGTGTGAATCAAACCTATACTCTGAGGATGGAGACCTCCTAATGGAGGATGTTATACTCATCGAGGTCCTTGAAGATGGAATTAAAGCAACCGATGTCCTCAACTCAACGAAGAAGTTTGAAGGAAAACTCACAAGGCTGGACCTCGATAAACACAGAATTTACATAAAGCAGAAAAAATAACCTTTTTCTTAAAATATATTATTCAATAGATCCACTCAACAGCTCAAGTTAAACCACAGAAACAGGGAATTAGTTTTTGAAAAATTTCTAAATACAGAATTCTCTATCAGTAACTTCTGAAACCTATTTTTAAAAATAAAAGGTTTTATGCTGGAATTATTTTCCAGCTGGTATGATGAGGTCCCTTTCACCCTCTGGCATGAACTCCCTGAGGGCACCTGCTGCGATTGACTTCCTTGGTGATGTGAAGTCAAAGGCGAGGTCCTTATCTGCAAATGCAACCTTTATGAGTGGGTTTGTACAGAAGGCGTCTCCCCTTGCAGCGTGAGGTGCCTGGGCTATACCAGCGTACTCTGGCTGGTGACCCACGTTCATTGCGTAGTTCGGATAGTTAGGTCCACGGAGTTCGTGTATGAGTCCCTCATCGCTCCTGATTGAGAGTGAATTGGATGCACCGCACTGGTCCTGCAGGTCGTATCCGTAGAATCCGAGCCTGCTGTGGGCCTCCTTGTGGAGTATCTGGCTGAGGTACCATCCGTTGATACCTGCGTTTGAGTTTCCGGTTGCGAAGGCTGTTGAACATCCTGCTGCTGCGGCTGCAACAGCTGCCCTCTGTGATCCTCCGAAGTGGTCCTCCAGGAGGGTTGGGTATTCCTCGTACTGTTCAAGGCTGTAGAGTGTGACCTCTGTTGAGATGTCCCTGACGACATCCATTGTTGGTTTTGTTCCGCAGATTCCGTACTTGTCATCCACGTACTCCATACCGTAGTAGACGAAGTCGTCGAGGATGTCGTCGGTGTAGGATGCTGTTGCGTACTGGGTGAATCCGACACCACCTGACATGTATGAGCCGAGCCAGACCTGGTCGTAGAGTGCTGCTGCACCTGCTATGACCTCAAGTGATATGTTTGCAGGGTCATCTGAAACCCTTGAGGTCTGGACTATGTCTGCGAATGTTCCGAAGGCAACTCCACCGGGTTCGTTTGGTCCCCTTGCCCTCCTTGCAGGCATTATTGTACCCATCTCTATAACGTCTGCGTGTTTTGCGGCGTATGAGAAGTCAGCGATTGCTGCTTCACCTGCACAGAGTTTGTATGCTGATATGAAGCTCATACCGATCTGCATTGCAGACCATCTTGAGACTGTACCGCCGTCACAGGTCCTCACGACTATTGTTGGGACCCTGTTAACCTGGTAGGTCCTGTTTCCAATGTAGCTTTTGAGCTGCTCGGCCTGCTCTTCAGGGAACTCCTTGTTTATGTCTATGAGTATCCTCTTGTCCAGTTCATCTGCCAGGTTGTCGTCTCCTGTGAAGATCTTGGCGTAGCAGTCCTCCACGAGTCCCGGGTGTACCTCGACCATGTGCTCCTGGACAACGGCACCGCCTGGGAGTGCGTGGTTGATTGCCTCCATGTACTCGTTGATTGTCTCAGGGGTTACCTCCACACCGAGCCTCTTCTCAAGGACGGCGTGTGCTGTGTCCATACCCACTATAACTGTCCTTTTTATGTCGTCCACCATCTGCTGGATGGCTGCGTTGTTCACGAAGTGGAGGTCGTCACCTTCAACGTAGGCGTCTGTTCCTGAAACCCTGTATGCCATGAGTTTCCTCTGACCCAGTGGCACGCCTATGTCAGGGTTGTAGAATGGTATTCCGCCCCTCTTCTCTGCTGCCTTCTTGGCGTACTCTGTGAATTCTTTTTTACGTGCGGACTGTTCCCATCCGCCGAAGCAGTAGAAGTTTGTGTATTTTTCGTCAGGGTCTTCCCCCTCAAACTTCTTCTTTAAAGCCTTAAGGAATAGTTTCTTTTCATCCATTAATCATCACCTAGCCTTTTTCTTAGGTCATCCTTGAATACGTCCATACCGAATCCGCCCAGGGTACGGCCGGTGTGTATGTTTTCAACAACTTCAATTGCCTCTTTATCATCCCTCATAGCGATGTTGTCCTTCCTGTAGATTGTGGTGATCTTCTTGAGTTCATCCTCGCCGAGGGGCTGGCCCATGTCCACTGGCTCGTCAAGGGGCCTTCCTACCTGGTCCTTGACGTAGACCACTTGGCCCTTCTCCTCATCGAAGACGTACCTCTGGAGGGCGTCGAACATTAGACCGTTTTCATCGAGCCTCAGGGAGTGTCCGTGAACTGTTGCACCCCTTATACCGGTTGTTGCAGGGTCAAAGAGCTCGGTTTCCACCAGTTCCTTTGAGACTCCCTCAAGGTCAAGTTCCCTCATCTCAATGACCTGCCTTCCTGAGAGTGTACCTGTGTCAACACCACGGTACCTCCACATGTAGGTCCTTGCCCTGTCATAGGGCTGGGCAGGTGCATTGTACATGGAGTCTGCAAACTGGATGTACCTGACCCTCACACCTTCCTTTGCACCCTGTATGGGTTCAACCATGTCCCTTACGATGTCCTCCTCGAAGTCCATCTCATCCAGTGGTGGGTGCACTGACTTGTAACTTTCACCGGGGTTTCTGTGTCCCAGGACCTTGACCAGGTCCTCGTCTGATACTTCCCTTAATTTACGGAATTCGTAATCAGGGTCCATGTGTTTTCTTCTGTTTTCAGCTATCTGGGTTTCTCCAGGAGTGTACTGGGCTTTGTAAGACATATCATAACCTCACAATCATTTTATGTTAATAACGGTGTCCTTCACCCTTGAACTTGGATCAGCCATACCGATTATCCTGGGGTCGATTTTGTCCTCAAAGTTGAGACCGTATTTGAGGTAATCGGATATGGTGATGTCCTTCTTTGTGAAGGCACCTATGAATAGCTTATAGGGACAGGGGAGCACTTCCCTCAGGATTTCATCGATTTTCTCCATGTTATCCTCCAGGGCCTCCGGGAGTATCCCGACTATGACCTCTCCGACCTTAACGCGGAGTTCAACCTCCTCTCCACGCACCATTATTCTTCTCCGGTCGCTGTGTTTAACCTCTGTGCCCCTTGCAGGTCCATAGTAAACCCTGTCGGGTATCGACGGTCCATGAACCAGTACCCTGACTATACCCTCAAGGGCGTAGATGCTGTTCAGCAGTTTCTCAACGGTTTCCGGTTTCAGGAGCCTCTGGGGAAATATCTTCACATCGACGAATCCTGTTTCTGGCATTTCAACTCCCCGTTTAAGCCTATAACTGGTCCTTTACCTCTGCAGCACCTTTTGCAACGTTGACTATTGGTTCCCTGAAGTAGTCTATTTCGCTGTAAACTGATCCTATGAGTCCTGATGTCTTTTCAACTGAGAACATCTGTGTTCCTGCGTCAAGACACATGGCTGCAGCCACGCATGGGAGGGCGAATCCCTTACTGTGCCTTGTTACGACGTGGTTTCCGTGGAATATACCTGGACCTCCTCCACCATAGATGGAGTGGCTGAAGAATGAGAATCCCACTGCTGTACCCATGGCCCTTCCGAAGTCCACGCCTGGGAGTCCTGTTTCGTATTCAAGGATGTCGTTGTAGTAGAGCACTGTTGATGCAACGCCCTGGGCTGCCCTTGCTGCTCCCACGTTGACTATTGTTGCTGCAAGGAGTCCTGTTGCTGCGTAGGCATTCCATAGTGCCCAGTCGGCTGGTTCGTAGACCTTGTAGCCTGAGTTCATCTCCCTGGCCACTTTAACGACTCCGTCCTCAACTGCCCTTTCCACCAGTGAAGCTATTACTGTACCTACTGTGCCCTTACCGTTCTCTTTAACCAGGTCAAAGAGAAGGTTGTTGGCGTTGAGTCCCTGGTATGCAAGTCCAAGGAGGTGCATTCTTTCGAATGCCCCGACAGCGTCACCTGTTTCGAACATTGCTGTCTGTTCGAGTATGGATGATAGTGCTGATGCGTTGAGTGTGTTCTTTCTTGTGATGGCAACGACGTGGTTTGCCATTATGTTCCTGAGACCGTATCCAAGTCCCTCAAGGAGCACAGGTGGTCCGAGGAGTGTTGAGAGGTTGGCCCCTGTGAAGTCCACTGTCTGTGGGTATCTTCCCATTACAGCTGTTTTAACTGCATTTGCATCGAACATGTCCACGTCGAATTCGTCGATGATTGCCTGTACAACTGCTGCCCCTGTGACAAGTGCTGAGACGGTGTAGTCTGCTGCTACACCCATCCTTGTTGTTGGGACCTGTACCAGGATCTGCTGGCCGTTGTTTATGAGGCGTATGTTTGTGTCGTCGTCCTCTGAGGTCTGGACGAGTTTTTTGACCTTTTCAGCGATTGCCTCTGCGTTTTCAACGATTGGCAGTTCAATTTCCCTTCCCGGGATGAAGTTGGATTTTCCTCCAAGGGCTGCCTTCCTGAGGCTTCCCTCGATTCCGGCGAGGTTCACCGCAACTGACCTCTTCACGTCGCTTACCAGGTTTGCTATTGTCGGGTTCTTAAGGGGGCTTATGGCTTCAAGAGGAACATCCTCCTCAAGGAGCTTACCATCTGCCCCATAGAGATCTATTCTGTCTTCATACATTGGCATGGTATTCACACCTCTTGGTTTTTATTTGTTTATTAATAAAATTTATTAATTTATTATTGAATGTGAGGGGGTTATTGGTTTGGTTTATGGTCTTAACAGTGTTCATCTCAGATTCAATGTCTCTAAATGTGCCTTCAGGTTATACCGAAGTTCATCCTCCAACCTCCAGAGCATAGCTCATTATAGAACAAGCCATACTGCACATATCAGTATTAACCGGTATTAATTCAGATATAACCGCTTATGCTTCATTTTCTGGACATCTATGACTCTATTGAATAAGAAAGAAGGATAATATAAATGTTTTCAAAAGGAAAAAAAGAAAAATTTTAAATATGAAAAAATGGGTTTCATAAAAATATTATTCTGAATAATAACATGTGGCATGTGAAGTCCGGAGTCATCCTGAAAAACAAAAAAGAGGTGGGTTTATTTCAGTGACAGTGCACCCTTCGGACAGGCAGGTATGCACTGGTCACAGAGTATACAGAACCCTTTGAGTGGAACCTTCTCATCGGTGAGTTTCAGCATGTCGTATGGACAGGCCTCTATACAGTCACCGCACTGGTCACAGAGGGCAGGATTGTACTGGACCCTCTTCCTCTTGACAACCTCACCATCAATGACCTTGTCCATATCCACAAGGCTGAGGGCTCCCTTTGGACAGGCCATGGTACATGCACCGCAGCGTGTACACATGGCAAATGATGGCTCCTCATCCACCTTCTCATTGTCAGGGAGCTTCATGCCCTCTCTGGTCACAACCCTTATTGCATCGTTGGGGCATATGTTGGCGCATGCACCGATGAAGTCACATTTTCCTTCATCCCAGACAAGGCCCTCTTCACTTGCAGGTTTGGCAGGTCCGAGTTCCACATCAAGGTCTATGGCATCCACTGGACAGAGCTGTTCACATAACCCGCAGGCTGTACAGATGGCTGGAAGTTCAACTGTAAGGTTTGATGACTTTGGAACTATGAAGTCACCGGGGCATGCCTCAACACAGGTGTTGCAGCCTATACATGCCTCCTCATCCAGTTCGAACTTCCTGATTTCCTTGGCCCTCTTCTCTGGTTTTTTGCCTGAGATGTAGACAGCGTTCCAGGGACAGGTCTGTGCACAGACACCACACTTTATGCAGGTGTCCTCATCGATCTCTATGACTCCACCCACCTTTTCAAGGGTTATGGCATCCACAGGGCATTCAGGGACACACATTCCACAGCCAACACAGTCAGCAATGAATATGGGCCCTTCGATTTCCAGTTCAACCTTTGCTGGTTCCTTTATGCCCTCAACGCCTATGACACCCACAGGGCAGATGTCAACGCACTTCTGGCACATGACACAGAATCCCTGAAGCGGAATCTTTTTGACCTTACCCTCGTCAAGTTTGAGGATCTGTGGAGGGCAGACCTCCACGCAGTCCCCGCACTCATTACACTTATCAGGGTTGAAAACTATCCTGCCCTGTGTGTTACCTGCCTCATCAACCACCAGGTCCTCAATTTTGAGGGCGCCGGTTGGGCAGGCATCGACACACTTGGGTTCCCCGCCGCAGATGTCACAGTAGATAACATCCTCCGGTGTTACCTCAATGGCTGCGGTAGGGCAGGTCCCCTGGCAGGCACCACACCTTATGCAGTCCTCTTTGTTGACAACTATCATTTTACCACCTTTACCCGGGTGAAATTAGATCCTTTTTACAAGGTCGCCTTCACTGTCGTATACTTCCAAGGTGGCAAGTCTCATCTGACTGTCAATGGTGTGTGTCGCGCAGGAGAGACATGGGTCGTATGCCCTTATGACCATCTCCATGAGGTTGAATATCTTATCATCCACTTCAACACCAGGTTTGATGTAGTCCTGGGCAACCTTATGGATACCCATCTCCATGGCAGGGTTGTTCTGGATTGTTGCAACCACGATGTTTGCCCTGGTTATGAGGCCGTTTTCATCACAGGTGTAGTGGTGTGTGAGTGTTCCCCTTGGTGCCTCAACTATACCCACACCGTCGCCTGCCTGCCTTTCAAGTGAGTCAGGGAATTTCTCTCCGGATAGGTCTCCTTCAAGTGCATCGGCTGCACATTCGGCACATGCGAGGAGTTCTATGAGCCTTGCCCAGTGGTAGAGCAGTGTCTGCTGTGCGTATCCAAAGTTGTCCCTGAACTCCTTGAAGTATTCCTGTGCCTTTGGAGCTGCATCAGGCATCTTGTCTGCGACGTTGAGCCTTGAGAGTGGTGAGACACGGTAGACACCGTCAGGGTAGCCCAAGTCCTTTATGTATGGGAATTTGAGCCAGGAGTATGGTTTAACGTGTTCAGCGATGGTGTCGGCGTAGTCTGCTGGCTTGAACTCCCTGAACATGTTTCCTTCCTTGTCCTTTATCCTCACTATACCATCGTAGACGTCCCATACACCGTCCTTAACGAGACCTGTGTGGTATGTCTCGATGTTACCCAGTGAGTTCACGAGGTCAATGTTCTCCTCGAATATTGGAACTGCAAGTTCCAGTGTGGCCTCTGCCAGTTCAACGTTCCTCTGGGCCTTCTGAAGGAGGTCCTTCTGTGTTTCATCGTCAAGTTCTGTTGATATACCCCCTGGTGTTGAGGAGGTTGGGTGAATTGGCCTTCCACCTGTGGCCCTGACGAGTTCCAGAGCATTTTTACGTAACTCTATGGCCTGAAGAGCAACATCAGGGGCGTCCTTTATTATCTGGAAGACGTTTCTTGTCTTCCTGTCCTTACCTGCTATGAAGTCAGGGGCTGCGAGGAAGTAGAAGTGCAGACCATGTGAGTGCATGTATGAGCCCCAGTTCATGATCTCCCTCATCTTGTAGGCTGCAGGGAGAACATCTTCAGGTTCGAATCCAAAGCAGGCGTCAACAGCCTTTGCAGCTGCCAGGTGGTGCTGCACATCACAGATACCGCAGATCCTTGGAACTATCCTGGGGGCTTCCTCTATGGGTCTTCCCTGGAGGAATTTTTCAAATCCACGGAATTCCATGACATGGAGCCTTGTGTCCTCAACATTACCTGCATCATCAAGGTGTACGGTAATCTTGGCGTGACCTTCAATACGGGTCACAGGTTCCATTGTGAGTTTAACCATCTTATTTACCCTCCTTCTTTATTTTCATTGGTATGAGTGCTGCTGGAAGTGTGAATGTGTAGAATGTTCCAACAATGTCATCCAGCTGTTCAGCCACTTCCTCAGGGTCGACGGTTTTGTCCTCCTCGACCTTGTAGTCAGAGGCTATGGCACTTATCATCTTGGCACCCTGGTCCTCCACACGTGCTGTTGGACCGTAGCAGCCACGGCATGGTATGGCTATGCTAGGGCACTCTGCACCGCAGATTGATATGGTTGCTGGGCCCATGCATATGAGTCCCTGTGGTATGAGACAGAGGTCATCCTCTGGTTTACCAACCTCGAACTGCCTTTTTATGAAGTCCATTGCAAGGCCTTCCGGTGGTTTTTCCCTTGGGCAGACCTCACAGAGGTTTGTGCTTGGCAGTTCTATTTCTTCGCCCTTGAGGAGTGCGAGAACAACCTCAGCGACAACATCAGATCTTGGTGGGCATCCAGGAATTTCAAAGTCAACGTCTATGACTTCACCGAGTGGCTTGACCCTTCCCTCAAGGTGTGGTACCTCTTCGGATGGTATGACACCCTCCTCGTTTGGTGTTGTTATTGAGTTGATGTAGGCTTCCTCTATGACCTCCTCCTTGTCCCAGAGGTTCCTGAGGCCTGGTATGCCTCCGTATACAGCACATGTACCGTAACTTACGACAAATTTGGCCTTTTCCCTGAGCTCCTCTGCGAATTCCCTGTTTTCATCGTTTACGATTCCGCCCTCGATGATAACAACATCGAGTTCAGGGATTTCATCGTATTTTGTGTCCATTAAAACAGGGCTGAATTCAAAGTCAGCAAGTTCCATGACATCCAGAAGTGCTTCGTGTAAGTCTGCAATGGACAGGTGGCAGCCGGAGCATCCTCCAAGCCACATTGTTCCTATTTTTGCCTTTTCAGCCATTTAACATCCTCCTTATGCTTCAGCTAGCTGTTTTTTGATTGGTGATGGACCAAGGGCCCTTATTCTGTCAACCATCATCTTGACGGTTTCAGCGAATTTTTCACCCTCTGATGCGGATATCCAGTCGTGGTGGATCCTTTCCCTGCCAATTCCAAGCTCATCTGCCAGTTTGTAGATCAGTCTCATTCTCCTGTCGAGCTTGTAGTTTCCTGCGTCGTAGTGGCAGTCACCGTGGTGGCATCCTGTTACGAGAACACCGTCAGCGCCTTCCCTGAATGCCTTGAGAACAAACTGTGGCTCTATCCTTCCTGAGCACATCACACGGATAACCCTAATGTTTGTAGGGTACTGCATCCTTGCTGTTCCTGCAGTGTCCGCTCCACCGTAGGAACACCAGTTACAACAGAACATCACAATCTTTATGTCATCTTCAGCCATAGAGTTTCCTCCTTGCTTGGGTTGTACTTATAATTGTACTTGGTATATGGTTTAGGAGTGGCAAGTATAAAGGTTACTTATGAAACAATTTCGAAAATTTTATATGTGTGGTTAAAATTTTTATTATTTTTAATACTGCCGGCTCCCCATTAAACCGTTAAATGATGTTCATACAAGTGTCACCGCCTCTCTGAATTTTCCGGAAATTCTTGCAGCGATCTCCGGGATGGTCGTGGAAACTATGGCTGAATCCGAATCCCTGTATGCATCCGCGTCACTGGAACCGCCACATCGGACCTCTGTTTTAATTTCTGATCTGAGGTTATCGGTGCTAACCCATTCAACCCACGGGTCACTGTCCACAAGTACGAATTCATCCACCATTCCATCGAGTTTCTTTGCAATAACCCATGATACAAATCTTGCGCCAAAGATTGCCACTGTTCCGTGTATATCTCCATTTCTGGCCATCTCCACAAGCGTATCCACGTCTCTATTTATCTTAACCCGTTCATAGAGTGGAGTTGATGGGAGGCATGCCCAGTGGGCGTCGCCCACGTATGTATGCCCGATGGTTTCTGGATAAACATTCTCTCTCCCTGAAACCTTTACTGCAGCTGCAAGGGCCTCAAGCTGGGGCTTCTGCACTGGTACAGGTGTGAGAGCAGCCTCAACCTCCTCCCTCATTATCTTCATGACCCTGGGGAGGCCAAACTTACCCCTTCTTGCTGTGCCGGGACTGTAACCACACATGTAACCATGGTGGTTCTTTGGGAAACCTGTTATTATGGCGTTCAGCCCTGCCCTTAGCCCTATGCGGCACTCGTCCTCATATGCGCCGTTGGTTGCAACGATTCTCCCTGGTGTAAGGATCCTTGCTGCGGCAACAGCCCCTGCAAAGGCGTCGAGTCTGTCAGAGGCAAGGTTGAATGGGCCGCCCTCAAGTACGAATACATCGACCCCCATATGGAGTCCTGCCTCAAAGCCAGATATGAGGTCATCGTATCCATCTCCAACGAACATTATGGCCTCAACACCCTTACCATGCTTCCTTGCAAGTTGAAGGACCTCTTCTGCCTCATCAAGGGGTGCTGCATGGTTTTCAGCCCCCTGAACAGGTGTGAGGTTAACAGCCACAGAGGAGGCAAGTTCAACCCATTCATCCCTGTCAGGCAGGCCCTCCTTTTCCTTTTCAAGGAGTCTTGAATGTATACGTTGCCTTGGACAGCCCTCAAAGGGGGGTCCCTCCAGGTAACATTGGCCTCCGCATCCGGTTATTGACCGGGGAAACCTCATGGGGCCGTATCTTCCAAAGTGGTCAAGGTCCAGGGGGACCTCAGTGGTCTCCCGCACCTCCCTCATGAGATCCACAGGCCTCATGCCGTAGTTCTCGGCTATATCTGCAAATGCATAGGCACAGACGTGTATTGTTGCACCTATCGTGTCTGAAAGGATGCAGTTTCCAATAAGATCCATCCTCTCAAGGTCAGATGCGCAGGTGCCCACAATGATCTCTGTGAGGTCACAGCCGAGGGGAAACCTCTTGAAGGTGGCCCCCAGCTTAATCTTATCCTCCCTTGAAAGGTCAGAAATTGCATCCACAACCGCGATGACATCCCTGTCCATTTTCATGATTTCCCATGCAGTTTCAGGATTATCCACTGCTTCCCTGATGATATCGTGCATATTGTTTCACCTTCATAGGTCACTGTGATTCACTCTGATACCAGATGTTATAAATTTTGACAAAAATTATGGGTTAATAAGAACATGCTGCTTTAACCCATAATTTTAATACCTGCTATTTTCCCGCCCTCTTCAGTGGCCCAAGGGATTTTACAGTCTCATAGAAATCCTGCATTGTTTTCTGAAATTTTTCACCCTCTGATGCTGATATCCACTCCCACCTGAACCTTTCCTTATCTACGCCAAATTCAGGGAGGATATCCTCAATGAACCGGGCCCTTCTTTTCCATTTGTAGTTTCCTGAATCATAGTGGCAGTCCCCTATGTGGCATCCGCCGACAAAGACGCCATCTGCACCCTCGCGGAAGGCCTTCAGTATCATTGAGGCGTTAACGCGGCCTGAACACATCACCCTTATTATGCGGACGTTGGGTGGATACTGCATCCTCGCTGTTCCCGCGGTATCCGCTCCGCCATAGGAACACCAGTTACAGCAGAAACCAACTATCTTTGGCTCGAAACTCATCATATCACCCCTGATCCTTCTCCCCGCTGTACATTGGGGGCAGTTCCTGGCTCACCCCTGCTTTGAATCCCGTCCTGTTACGGTATTTTTTCTGTATCCTGTGGTAGATCCTTGCAATGGGTATGTCCATTGGGCAGACATCCTCGCACTGGCCGCAGTTGATGCAGCTGAAGCCCATGTGCGAGAGCCTCACTCCCTGGAATGTGAGGGGGTCCGGTGCCTTCTCATCTGATTCCAGGAGGTAGTCCCTTTCAAGTTCACATTCCCTGCAGAAGCATACCGGACAGGCGTCCCTGCATGCGAAGCAGTTTATACAGCGCTTCCAGTACTCATTCCATTCATCCAGTGAGGGGTATTCCTCATCAAGGTATTTATCCTGAAACCTTCTGGCCATGCTGATCATTGCATTTTCGATTTTCTCCCTTATCTTTATCATCTTCTTGGAGGGTTCCCTCACCTCAATGTATCCACTGCTGCGGGCGCCATCAATGATCTCCTGACCTCTTTCAGTGTTGACCTCTATGAAGGTCCATCCGTCCTCTGCACCCCAGTTTCCACAGGCTATATCAGCGTTGCGTGGGACCATTATTTCGCAGCGCTGACAGTTCTCCCGTCTCCCGAAACCCTCCTCCTCAAGGTAATCGATTGAGATCTCCCTGTGACTTCCATCCCTGAGTTCCACTATGAATTTACCCCTGTCAATCTCCTCACTCACAACATCATCAGGGTCTATCTCATAGAAGGTCTCTATCATTTCCCGGGCGGATACAGGGGCAAGGGTTCCGCCGCAGTTCAGCCCGATCTTGTATACCTTATCAGGGTCTATCTGGTGCCTCTTCTCAAGCTCCCTTATTGCCATTGCATCACAGGGTTTTACAGCTACGGCCAGCCTCATATCACTTAGATAGCGGGATATGAGGTCCCCGAACATGGTGGGTGCGCAGTGCAGGGAACCGCAGGTTGATTCTATACCTGAAGAATCCTCAAGTAGAACGGGGATTCCATCATACACGTCATCTCCCCTTTCCAGTGTTAGTACAGCGTCCACAACTTCTTTATCCAGCATGTACTTGAATATGGCTGTCACCGCTCCTCCACATTCTCCTTTTCTCTGAATCTCCTCGTCTGTAGCCCGTGCAAGGAAGTACTTCATCTCAATCACCTGCCCTGAGTATTCTTTCAAATATTTCCATGTCTGAGAGAACCCCTTCTGGTGCCTGCAGTGCGGGTTCAAGTTTCATGGTGTATCCCGCTGTGCTGGTGTATGAACCTGATTTTTCACACCATGCTGCCACTGGAAGGAAAATATCAGGTGTCAGACCTTCAGTTCTTATGGACTGGAGAACGAATTTTCCTGATACATCCACCGGCTCTGCAGCTGCACCGGGATCTATTAACCAGACAGAATCAAATTCTCCTTCATTAACGGGAGGTAAATGTTGCATCACCCCCCTCGTGTTGAAGTCTTCAAAGATGGGGAGAACATCAAATTCATTTTCAGATGAGAACTCAAGAACGGGTCCTATAATTTCCGGTATTTCAGGTGTTATTATAATCAGAGACCCCCCTGGAAGTTGCTGGAGATCATTCAGTAGCTCCCTCTCATCTGAGAAGGTTATGTGAAACCCTGAATTTACCGCCATTCTTGTTTCATCCCTTCTGTCATAGGATCTCACCTCTGCTCCGGCAGCCATTGCATGGAATATTCTCCTACCTATGAGTGGGGCGCATGTTATGGCATCTCCTATGACTGCAATGTTATCATAGTCCCTGATCTTTCTGATATCAATTTCAGGATAATCAAATTCAGGGAAAACGGTTATTAAACCTGATTTTTTTACATTAAAGTTTTCTATGATTTCTCTGAGTTTGAGTGCCTCCTCATTGGTGAGGGTTCCTGTTGTCAGGATGGATATGTCCTCTGATGAAAGAAGTTCTGTTAATTTATCCAGTGCCTCATCCCAGTTCACTCCACTTAGTTTCCCTGATTTTTTAACTCCAGGGGATGTTACTCTGTCCATCAAGGGGATTTCATAGCAATCCCTGCCGGCCCTGCATGTCTTTCCCTCATTGACCGGGTGTCTCCTGTAGGGGTAGGTTCCCACAGGTGCGCCACCCATCTCCACAATATTCACGCCACAGCCTGCACTGCAGGAAGGGCATAAGGTGTGTTTCACAATCATTTATCTACACCTCCAGATTTTTCACCTTACCCTTGAACTCATCAATACTGAGAAGTTCATTCTGGACGCTGATGGTCCTATCACGGGTTATGTTGAACATCTCCACCATGATGTTAAGTCCAAGGTCAAGCAGAAGTTCAGATAGGTTTCCGGGTAGTTTCTCAGAGTCTTCAAGAACAACCTTCCCCTCCACCTTGAATTTCAGGGGTACTCCTCTTTCTGATTCCATATAAAATGTGTATCCCACCGAGTTATTTCCAAAATCTGTGTAGTCAATTTTCCAGTCCATATCAAGGCTCAGGGTACACGATTTTGGGTTTTTCTCAGGGCGAAAAAGTCCAATCCTCTGAATCTGGATTTCCATGCTTTCACCACAACCTCCGGTTTTATGTTTATCATAAGTATGTGCTAATAAGTATTACATATATAAATGTTTCCAAAATAAAAAAATGATTAAAATGCTTCAAAAAGAATTATATGAAATTTTTGGGTTTATTTTTTGAATTGAGTTCTTCTAAATGTTTAAAAATGAAAAAATAGTATTTAAGTGACCTGTAAACTCAGGATTAATATTTGGGGTCATGGAAATATGTTCATAATAAATATTTATTTTTTATTATTAATGCTGTTCCAGAGGGGGATCCAGCAAAATGAGGAAACAGCCCATCACTTTAACCCTGAGGGTGTCTCTCTGATCTTCTAAATGAAATTAAAAACCGGAAGGTGAGAAATTTTAATATTAATATTTTAATAATTATGAACACCCTGTGTCCTGTAGCTGCTGTAAAGCACACAGGAACCCAGTGATGTTCCTGATGGCTACAGTTGCCCCTCCAGATAAAACAATTCCATTTATAAGCTTTTTGGTTTGAAAATTATCAAAAAATATATTTATACTGGAAACCGATTAATCTGTACTACTAATAATATGAGTAGTATTACAGAAATGGAGTGATAGATATGAAACTTGCAATACTAGGTGCGGGATGTTACAGGACCCACGCGGCCAGTGGAATAACAAACTTTTCCAGGGCCTGTGAAGTCGCTGAAATGGTTGGAAAACCAGAAATAGCCATGACCCATTCCACAATAACAATGGGTGCTGAGCTGAAGGAACTTGCAGGTGTCGACGAAGTGGTCGTTGCAGACCCTGTATTCGACAACCAGTTCACAGTCATAGACGACTTCGCCTACGAGGACGTCATAGAGGCCCACAAGGAGGACCCTGAAAAAATAATGCCACAGATCCGGGAAAAGGTCAACGAAGTCGCCAAGGAGCTTCCAAAACCACCAGAAGGTGCAATACACTTCACACACCCTGAAGACCTTGGATTTGAAATAACAACAGACGACAGGGAAGCGGTTGCAGACGCAGACTTCATCATGACCTGGTTCCCAAAGGGTGACATGCAGCCAGACATAATAAACAAGTTCATAGACGACATAAAGCCTGGCGCAATAGTCACACACGCCTGCACAATTCCAACCACCAAGTTCTACAAGATCTTTGAACAGAAACATGGCGACCTGGTAACCAAACCTGAAACACTCAACGTAACATCCTACCACCCAGGCGCTGTTCCTGAAATGAAGGGACAGGTATACATTGCAGAGGGCTACGCCTCAGAGGACGCAATAGGAACCCTCTTCGAACTCGGACAGAAGGCCAGGGGTAACGCATACCGGCTACCAGCAGAACTCCTCGGTCCTGTCTGTGACATGTGTTCAGCACTGACAGCAATAACCTACGCAGGTATACTATCCTACAGGGATTCAGTTACACAGGTACTCGGCGCACCCGCAGGTTTCGCACAGATGATGGCCAAGGAGTCCCTGGAGCAGATAACAGCTCTCATGGAAAAGGTTGGAATAGACAAGATGGAAGAGAACCTCGACCCCGGTGCACTCCTGGGTACAGCTGACTCCATGAACTTCGGAGCATCAGCAGAGATACTTCCAACCGTCTTTGAAATCCTCGAGAAGAGGAAGAAATAACCGGGCCACGGCCCAAAAAATTTATTTATTTTTTTAACCAACTGGGTTTATAGAGATCCAACTGACTTTTATGTTCCCAAGCAGCTGAAACTGGTGTTAAATTGATGGATAAAATACTCAAAAAGGCGGCTGATGGATGTCCCCTCGATGATAACGAGGTTATACAGTTATTCCGGATAAAAGACCCGAAAGATTTTGCCCTTCTCATGGAAACAGCATTCAGCATCATGAAGGAGCGCAGAGGGGTTATCAAGCTCACATCCACAGTCCACATAACAAATATGTGCCAGGTTAGGCCAAGGTGCGGCTACTGTGGATTTGCCGCCGGAACATCACGTGATGGATACTACAGTTCATTTTTCAAAACCGATGATGAGATCCTTGAAGCCGCCAGGATAATAGAAAAATCTGGAATACCCAGGGTCAGCTGCTCAGGCGCCCATGGATTCAACGGTGAACACGCTGTTAAGGCAGCGGAAATAGTGAAGGAGAACACCTCACTTGAACTGCTCATAAACGTTGGATCCGACCTTAACAGGGCATCAGTGGAAAAACTTGCGGATTACAGTACTGACACTGTATGCTGTAACCTTGAAACCGTCAACAGAGGACTTTTCAGGCGTGTGAAACCCGGGGAGAGGATAGAGGATCGAATAAGAATCTGTGAACTTGTATGTGAAAGCGGAATGGAACTATCAAGTGGTCTCCTTATAGGTCTCGGTGAGAGTTACGCTGACCGCCTTGCACACCTGCGATTCCTTGGTGAATTTGAAACGCTTGGAGAGATACCCATCATGGGATTCAACCCCTACCCTGGAACCCCAATGGAGAACCATCCTCCCTGCCCCCTGGATGAACAGATGAAGACCATAGCCATCACACGTATCATGTACCCCGATATAAGAATAACGGTTCCAACACCCACCATAGGCCCCGAAAATGTCCGTTTCTCACTCATGGCCGGGGCAGATAACCTTGCAACGGTTATACCCGACGGTTACCCCCATGATGTCAAGGGTGTAGGGTCCCCAAGATACGGAAACCTCAACGATGTGCTGAGGGTTGTGAATGAACTGGGACTGAAGCCCCAGATATCAGCAAACCCCGCTGCGGATGGGGTTGCCCTGCTCTGATTCATAATACCCGTGTACACCAGATACCCTTGAGTCCCATCAATAAGCAGTGGTGTGATCATCAACCAATGCCCCTGAATGCCCTTAACTCTTATCAATAAGCAGTGGTGTGGTCATGTTAGAGGATATAATAGCCAGCGCATACCTTGAGTCTGCAGAGGACCGTCGCAGAGGAGACCGTGAAGAGGAAGTCAGAGCAGTGAGGGACTATATAAGCGGCGCTCAAAGGATTGTGGTGCCAAACTGGAACAGGGAAAAGGTTGATGTGATAAACGAGGTCCTAAGATCCTTCAACCTCAGGGAGGCGGAGCACCTTCAGTTCAACACCAACTGGGCGGACCTCACAAGGATGCCGGCCGTTACAAAGGCCCTCATGGCACTGGACATCTCAGGGGCAGATCTTGTTATTGCCCGCGGACGGCTTGGGGTTCCGGGTTCTGGATCGCTCCTTGTGATCATGGACTCCAGGGGGAGGATACTTTCAGCTGCCATGTCACCCCCCCACGTTATACACGAAATGGGGGTTCAGGAGGCCGTGAGATCAGAGATGACCCATGCCCTTGAACGGATAGGCTTCAACAGAGGATCAGAATGAAACACCATGAAACAGGCATAACCGAGACGGTTAAAACATTCTTCTCAACATACAGGGTATACGACATAATCAAGCACATATCGGCAGTTAAATCAGCCGCGGTTACTGAATGGCTCGCTGAAATCGATATGAAACCTGAAAGTGCCCTTATAATCGGCTCATACTTCACAGGTGCTGCGATTGCAGGTTCACTTGACTGTGATGTGACCGTTGCAGATATAAACCCACAGACACGTTTTATCCTTGATGATAACGTGAATTTCCAGGATGGTCTTATGGACCTCAGGGGTCACTGGGACCTTCTGGTTGATACAACAGGTCTCGGGGGTGTCACCGAGGATGAGCTGAGGGGCATCAGCGCGGACACATTCATCGTTGAGGACCCAGCATCAGATGGCAGCGATGATACTATAAGGAGATTCAACAGAACACGTGAAAGGCTCAGAATGGTTGAATCTGACATTTCAGGGGCCCTGCACACCTATGGCATTGGCTCCAAGACCTCCGGTACAATGACTCTCACAGTTGATGTCCTGAGGAGGTCGATGGCCGATGCACTTGAATTTGAGGGTGTGCTCTATGCAACAGCAACCCTTGAATTTTTTGAGAGGATACTCTTTAAGGACAGGGACCCTGAAAGATTCCTGAGAAGCCTTGAATCGCCTGCCCTTGTGGTTTCCTCACTTGAAGATCTTGAATGTGATGGGATCATAGAGGGGAACCTTGAGATGATAAAATCAAGGATAATCCCTGAATAGCAAATGCTGCCAGCAGTTTGAAGGTGACAGTATGAGAATAGAATCCAGATCAAAGACCCCAGGCTGCCATTTCATTCATGTCCAAAGGTGATACCATCAGAATAGAATCATTTATAGAGTTCATGGAGAGCCTGGCACCGCCTGAAATTGCACTTCAAGGTGACAGGATAGGATACCATGGTCCTGAAATTGAGGTTGAATCCGTCCTGGTGCTCATGGACTACCTGGATGATGTGCCTGTGGATGGATATGACCTCCTGGTCCTCCACCACCCACCCCAGGTTGAACCTCCGATTCCCTACTATGTCGCACATTCCAACTGGGACGTTGCCGATGGTGGTGCCTGTGATGCACTTGCAGATGCCCTTGGACTGGACGTTGAATCCTTCCTTGACCCTGAAACCGGACTGGGACGCATATGTCGTGGGGACATTACACTGGAGGAGCTCATGGAAAGAACATGTGATCTGAGACCAGGGACGGTGAGGGTGGTGAACCCCAGAGAATACCTGGACCGGGTGGCGGTTGTATCAGGTTTCGGTCTCTCAGACAGGGACCTCATAAAAAGGGCCTTCTCTGAGGGGGCCTACGTTTATCTATCAGGTGACCTCACCCATGCCTCGGCGGTTCTTGCAAGAAACCTCAACATGACACTCATTGATGCGGGTCATCATGCAACGGAAATGCCAGGACTCCTGAGACTCTGTGATATGATAGAGGGCCTCGGGCTGGTGGTGGACATTACTGATACAGGTACTCCATGGACAGAGTACCGCTATGAAACATTCTAGTAGACTGGTTTTCACAGGCTGGTGATATGATTGGAGATCTCTGAACTTGAAGGTAAAAAGGTGCCCCGTGGGGATGTCACGCTTGTCGGTGCCGGGAGGCTGGGCTTCCGCACAGCCCTCAACCTCATGCAGATCCACCGTGGGGGTCCTGAAAGGATAACGGTCATCGACGGCCAGAGGATATCTGCAGATGACCTGATATTCCGACTCATGGGGGCGGAAATAGGGGAGTACAAGGTGAAGTTCATTGAATCCCTTGCCTCAGATGGCTTTTCAAGGACCGTTCAGGGCATACCCGAGTACATCACAGGGGACAACCTGAACCTCATAGGAGGAGATGTGGTCTGTGTGGAGATCGCAGGGGGTGATACCCTCCCCATCACCGCAGAGATAATCCGATACGCCCAGAATAGGGGAGCAGCCACCATCAGCACCATGGGTGTATTCGGGATAGGTGTGGAGGACGTCCTTGTGGTGGATATAGATGAAGCTGACCCTGAAAACCCCATTGCAGCCTATCTTCAGGCCGAGGGTATCACGGAGCACACGCTTGTGGGTACAGGTAAACTCATAAGGGACTGGGAGCCTGTAACGCCCCACGTCCTGGACAGGGTCTCAGAGGTTATAACAGCAGAGATACTCAAACTCCTCCGGGGTGTTCAGAGATGATAAGGGTTGCCACAGCAGAGTGCTTCACCCATGGCATTGTTGCAAGGGAGATACACGCCTACTCGATGGGTTACCCCATGAACTACCGGTGGAGGGTTGAAGCTGAGGTGTCACTCGTGGCGGGTCTTTTTATACCCACACTTTCAGGTGTCCGTAGCATCCTCAGATTTGAGCCCCCAGAGCCCTCTGCCACCATCAACGATATAAAGGTTTACACTGAAAAGGAGGATGAAAGGGTGGCCCTCATGATGGCCCGCTCTGTCAGAAGGCTAACAGACGCGGATATAGGTATAGGTACAACCGCAGGTACAGGCAGGGGTGGTATTGCTGTTGTATCAGATGAAAGGGAAGAGGTTACAAACTCTGATGTGGAGGCGGACCTCAGATTTTCAGGGACTGAGGAGATCCTCGCAAGACAGAAATCCGGGATCAGGAGGGCGCTGGAGTTATTTGAATCCTTTATCAGTCCACCATAATTAATATCAGAAGTTATTTATTGTATCCACGTTATAGTATTCTAAGGGAAAAATAATAGGTGGTGGTTTAACTGCTTCTTGAGATAACCGACCTTGCGGTCGAAGTTAGCGGAAAACAGGTCCTCAGGGACATAGACCTCTACATCGACAGGGGCGAAACACATGTCCTCCTGGGACCCAACGGGTCAGGAAAGAGCACCCTATTTATGACAATCCTTGGTTTCCCAAAGTACAGGGTCACAGATGGGCAGATACTTTTCAAGGGAAAGGATATAACTGACATGAGCACAACAGAGCGGGTGAGGATGGGTATAGGTGTGAGCTTCCAGAACCCGCCTTCCATAAGGGGTGTGAAGCTTATGGACCTCCTCAAGGTTGAAAGTGGCCTCAGCACAGAGGATGAGCTGACACCCGAACTCAGGGAACTTGCAGCGAGGATGAAATTCGATGATAGCTTCCTTGAAAGGGATGTTAACCTTGGATTCTCAGGTGGTGAGGTGAAGAGGTCCGAGATCCTCCAGCTCCTTGCACAGAAACCTGACTTCATAATGTTTGACGAGCCCGACTCAGGTGTGGACATAGAGAATGTTGAACTCCTTGCAGAGGAGATTAACGTCCTGCTGGACAAGGACAAGAAGCCTGGCATGAGGCAGAAGGCGGGGCTCCTGATAACCCACCTGGGCTACATACTGAACTTTGTGAACGCCGACACTGCCCATGTCCTCATGGACGGCCGGATTGCATGTTCAGGTAACCCCCAGGAGATAATTGAGGATATAAGGAAGGATGGATTCAAGGGGTGTGTTGAATGCTGCGGGATGCACTGAAGAAGGCTGAGAAAGCAAAGGACAAGAAGGCACTCTACGGTGAGGACATCGACCTTGAAAGGTTCATAATGGAGGAAGCCGGTGAACACGAGGAGGTGACAAAGGCCAAAGAGGTCCCTAAGGAGGTCCAGGAGACCCTGCTGAGGGTTGGAGTGGACCCTGAGGAAAGGGAACGTGCAGGTACCTTCATACAGGTTGACCAGTCAGGCATCTGCACCACATGCGCCTCAGAGTCAATCGAAATCATGGGTATGAATGTTGCCCTTGATAAGTACAGCTGGCTCAAGGACTACATGTGGAAGGCTGTTGCAGTTGACACTGACAAGTACACGGCCACAACGGCCCTCAGGGAAGCCGAGGGAGAGATGGGGGGCTACTTCATAAGGTCAAAGCCGGGCGCACGTGAGGTTTTCCCCCTACAGGCCTGTATGTTCATAGGCGATGAGAGGGTCATGCAGACAGCCCACAATATAGTGATTGCGGAGGAGAACTCTGAACTGCACATAATAACAGGGTGCGCCACCGGTGAGGATGTGAGCTCAGCCCTCCACGTTGGTGTATCTGAATTCTACCTGAAGCCGGGCTCCAAGATAACATTCACAATGGTACACAACTGGGCTGAACAGGTTGAGGTGCGCCCACGTACCGGTATAATGGTGGGCGATAACGCAACCTACATAAACAACTACATACTCACAAGCCCTGTGAAGAGCATCCAGTCCTACCCCACAGCCTACTGCAGTGGTGAGAACTCAAGGGTTGTGTTCCAGTCCATACTTGGTGGGCAGAAGGATTCTGTCCTTGATATGGGATCAAGGGTCATCCTTGAGGGTAGGGGCTCAAGTGCAGAGATGGTTTCACGTGCAGTCTCAAAGGATTCATCCCAGATATACTCAAGGGGGCACCTGGCTGGCCGTGTGCCTGAGGTCAGGGGGCACCTGGAATGCCATGGCCTTGTGCTCTCAGATGACTCCATGATATACGCGGTTCCTGAACTTGAGGGAAGTGCAACGGAACTTGAGATGTCACATGAGGCCGCCGTGGGTAAGATAGCCGAGGAGGAGGTCATGTACCTGACCTCAAGGGGTCTTACAGAGGATGAGGCCGCGTCAATGATTGTGAGGGGCTTCCTGAGTATGGATATAACTGGCCTTCCACCGGAGCTTGCGGCTGAAACAAAGAGAATGCTAGATATGAGCCTCAAGGGCATGTGATACTCCTGGATAATATTGTCCAGCAATAACTCAGATATGAGCCTCAAGGGCATGTGATACTCCTGGATAATATTGTCCAGCAATAAATCATTTTTTTTAAGGAGCAGGTAGAGACAGATGGGTATTGTCTTTTCTTTAAGAATAGGTAAGAGTTATTAAAGAATAAGTTAAGAGGCAAGCTAACGAATAAAAATCCATCTATTCTGCGATTATTATGAACTCACCAACCTTCTCAACCTTCCCGAATGGAACAAGGAGATAGTCACCCTTCTTCTTGGCGCCCTTGACTGTCACATTCCTCCCGCTGTCAACCTTAATGACAACGTCCGTTATCTTTCCTGTTTTATCGTTGATTATGAGCTCCTCAAGCTCCCCAAGGATACGTGCATTGTTGGTTGCAACCTGGTAGCCCTTTATTTCACTCCAGTACTTCTCTTCCCCTTTTATGAGTTTCTTCTCTTCCATCATTCTCACCTAATTTTTCCAGGACATGCAGATCACTGCAGCTATTTATGTTTACTGCCAGCTCCAGCATGGAAACCTCAAGGATCCTCTGATCTTGTACTCTGTTTTTACTCATTAATATATTTACCCCGCAGGGTACTAATCCATCCATTGAATCCGAAAACTCGAGTCCATGCATTATGCAGAGTTTTTCAGGTACAGCCACACAGAGGGCCTCCTCCCCACCTGAGAGGTACTCCCCTATTAGCCAGTCAATGGTTGATGGGGAGATCAGTGGTAGATCTGCATTTATAACCAGGACGGGTTCATCCCGGGATTTTTCAAGGTGCGAGAGGATCTCCTGGAGGTCCTCAACGTAACCCATCCCTGATGTCCTGAATACGGCGTATCTCCCCCTTACATGTTCCTCTGTGAGGGGTGTGTTAGGGCTGGTTACAACTATTATCTCATGGACGCTCCTGGAAGAATCAAGGCTATCAAGCACGTAATCTATCATTGGCCTTCCAGATATTTCAAGGAGGGGTTTTTCACATTCAAGTCCCAGACGTGTTCCCCTCCCACCAGCCATTACAAGGGCCAGCATTATCATTCAATCCATTTATCCTCTTTCTTTGACTGGAGCTTTCTTCTCATCCCCAGTATGCATGGGCCGTTCTGCCTTCCGCCGAGTGGGGTGTGGGGTGTTCCCATGGAGTTCATGCACCTCGCCATGACAGCGGCCCCGAGTGCAAGGGCATCGGATACAAATATGCAGTCTTTGAAGCGATCACCCACATATTCCAGTATGAGTCTGGGTTTTGTGCCTGTTATACCTGCCCTCCCTGTAACCCCAAGGACCGAGCCCTCCTCTATGACACCCTCATCAAAGGCCTCATCTATCAGCCTCTTGACTATCAGTGCACTTACATGGTCCAGTGTGGCAAAGAGGGTGTGTATGCCGTCCTCCTGGTATATATTATGACCAAACTCTGTTAGTTCCTGAAGTTTATCCCCATTTTTACCGGCGTCACATCCTATCAGAGTTGTTCCTGCGCTGTATGCAGCCTCCGTATCCACAGGGACCGTCCCGAATCTTTTTCTGTTTACGGGTACCTTCCTTATATCAATTATCTCATCGTGTATCATCTCAGCGTGTTTCCTGGCCTTCTTCCAGTTGGCACCCTTCAGCACGGATTTCTTGTAGAGGTCAAGTGCTGCCCCTCCCCTGCAGTCCACCATTTCGGTTCCTCTGATTATGGCATCGGATATTGCACCTGCAAGGCCGCAGAAGTTTCCAATGGTTCTTGCGTAGGGTTCATCTGAATTGACTATTCTGCCGGCAAGTGTTGTACCGAAGTCCAGGGATACGCAGGGGTTTCTGTAATCAACCGTTGTCCACTTTGAGCCCACCTTGATACCGGCAGTTACAAGTTCACCCTCCATCTCATTTGCAACAACCTCCCTTCCTGTTGGGGGTATGACACTTGCAACCGCACCATCGAATATGACCCTGTCAAGGTATGAGAAGTCCCTGAGGCGTTTGGGGATGTTCTCTATGGAGAGGGCGGGGGCCATTTTCCTTGGGGGTATTCCTGCTGCTAGACATCCGTCTGCAAGGGCTATTATGAGTTTACCCACCTCCTCGGGTGATCCAAAGCCGGCTGTAACACCAGTTGATCTCACCACAAAGTCAAGGTCCTTTTCTATGTCAACCTTCGCCCTTCTGAGGGACTCATGTATTGTATCCCGCACCAGTTCAGAGACAGATTCCTTTGTGAGCTCAACACCCCATACCGTCTTACCGAACACCTCCTCGCCCTCCTTGGGGGGTCTTATGTCACGGGTCATCTTCACGGTCTTATCAAGGAGGTATGTTCTGCTGGTGTTGAGGTTCGTGGCTGTCAGTATGCACTTGGTTGTTGTGTTACCCAGTTCGACCGATGCCACGATGTAGTAGACATCGGGGCGCATGGAGTACCCGGACCCCACGGTTTTCTTTGTGAATGGTGCTGTTTTTGTATCCTCTATGCTTATGAATCTGCTCTTTGCAACAATTGGCTTTGGACCAAATAGTCTGCTCAAAAATGACAACTGATTACCCCCTGATTTAATGTAATATTGTATCCGGGGGGATAATATAAATTTTATGAATAAATCCAGATGAAAAATAATAAAAGGTATTCCTCTGTGGCTTTTGGTGGGTTTTGATGTAAGCTGCTAAACCGTCCTCACCAGGTGAATTGTGCAGGGTGCGTAGTGCACCACCTTCTCTGACACACTGCCAAGGAGGTGCTTGTCAACCAGGCTCTTGCCTGTCCCCATTATGATGACGTCCACGTCCTCCTCCTCTGCAAGTTTAACTATTTCATCTGCAGGGTTTCCCTCAAGCATGACCCCCCTGAATTTCACGTTGGGGTTTTCTGGACCTGTGAGTCCCTTCTCCATGTCCCTGAGGATCTCCTTACCCCTCTCTGTTAACTCCTTAACCATCATCTCCTTAACCTTCTTTGGTGTGAGAAAGGGTACTGAGGTATCAACCACGTAGAGGCATATAACCTCAGCCTCCCTCCCATGGAGGAGGTCCAGTGTGTGCTCTATGAGTTCATCCATGTATTCTCCCATTGTTGGAACCAGAATTTTCCTGTACATTTCAATCACGCCAGTACAAAGAGTCTCATAACTACGTATGATATGTATACTGCAAGTAAAATTATGCCCCCACTCCTTTTAAGTCTCATGTCCCCCTGCTTGATGAGGAGCACCAGGAGTACCGTCACAAGTATCATGACCGGTGCATCGAACCTGAGTGATAGTGGTTCAACTGGTACCGGGGCTATGATGGCAGGGACACCTATACCCACGAGTATGTTGAAGGTGTTGCTTCCAAGGATCGTGCCTATCGAGAGCTCATGGAGCCCCTTCACCGCGGATGATAGTGTAACCACAAGTTCAGGTATACTTGTACCTATGGCCAGTGTGAAGAGACCCATTATCATGGCTGGTATCCCTGCAATATCTGCAAGCTCCACACCACTGTATACCAGGATGCGGCAACCTATAACAAGACCGGTGAACCCCAGAACCGTCAGGGCAAGTTTTTTAAGGTCAAGTGGTTCCCTCTGAGTCTCATCTGAGTTCTCATCGGAATATGATTTCTGGGCCTTTATGAGTCTCCACAGGTAAACAGAGTAAATCAGTACCATTGCAACTGCTGCCAGTCTCCCTATATTCCCGAAGAACATGAAAAACAGTAGAATCAACCCGGTTATGAGGGTGGCGCTGAAGTCCCTTTTCAGGCCATCGGCGTTTGTCTCTATGACACCTGCCACCAGTGCAGATATCCCGAGTATACCTGCAATGTTCCATATGTTTGAACCTATAACACAGCCCACCCCTATGTCTGTGCTGCCTGAGAGTGACGCTATAAGCGCCGAACCGAATTCAGGCAGGGACGTTCCGATGGCAGATGCTGTAACACCCAGTATGACTTCAGATATGCCCAGCGAGGATCCAAGATCCACAAGGTTGTCCACAAAGATATCCGCAGATTTTATAACCAGAATCAATGAGACCACCAGGGCCGCTATAAGAATCAATACCCTTTCAAGCAAGTTATCACCACTGAAAAACTTTCTTCCATTCCCTCAAGACCAGTATATTAATTGCATTTTGACACTTAAAGCTTGTGTCGGAAATATGTTGCCGCTTTCTTCTATTTAAACCATTCCATTATAATAAAAATAGGTTATTTAGTAATAACACGATCGGAAAAAAATAAAATTTCTGGCTGCTCCTAGAGCAGCTTGAAGAATGGGTGGTCTTCCACAGCCTCTGTGCCTATATCCTTGGCTGCTTCGCTTATGAATATGTCAGCCATTGCACAGGCTGGGAATGCCATCTTGGCGTTTTCTATCGGACCGTAGAGTACGAAGTCACCACCGGCCATCTGCTGGATCAGGTTGGATCCAACGTCACATACAGGCCAGGCTTCTTTGTGTTCCTTCTTGTACTCACGGAGCCAGTCCCAGGCTGATGGCACGTTGTGGATACCGCTACCAACAGGGTAGCCCCATTTGCTCTTAACTGCAAATGAGGTCCTCACAGCAACACCTGCCCCCTGACCGAGTGGTGTAACTGCAACGTCCATGAGGTACTTGTCGATACCACAGTCGGCGGCCATTTCAAGAAGACCCTTGTCTATTGTACCGGCACCGTCTTCCCAGATTCCAATTTTACCCTCAACTGTGGGGTCCATTGGGTTGAATCCAAGGACGATTGAAGCTGAGAGTTTGGTGTTCTTGAGTGCCTCGAGTTCTGACTCGTCGGCGGCCATGTTGACTGAGTTGTAGATGGCCCTGTCCTCAAGGCCAACTTCACTGGCGTATTCTGCACCGGCGATTCTTGCCTCACCGGATGTTGAGTCTATGAAGAATGGTGCGTCGGTGATGTCACCCACAAACTCCAGGTACTTGACTATTGCCTCGGGTGTCTGACCGAAGGTCTGTACGATGTGGGGGTTACCTGTGACATCTGACATCTCTTCCTGTGTCTTTATGAGGGCCTCTGCCTTGTCCTTGTCAAAGACACCTGCCTTTTCATCCTCAATGATGTTGTGTCCACCATAAAATATTGTTCCTGCTAATACGGTTGGGTACTCTCCTGGCTGACCACCAATTTTGGTTCCAGCTATGTCCAGTACGATCTGTTCCTTATCAAACCTAAACATATGTAAACCTCCAAGCTATAGTCCGAATAGGGATTTTAAAAGTCCTTTTAACAATCCTGCAAACAGTATGTTGGTTACTGCAAGGATAATCAGACCTATCACAATACCATATAAAATACCAATATCTCTACCGATCTGCTGTCCTATGCGCTGTGAGTACTCACCGACTGTGAACTCCACCTTTTCCTCTATTTCATCCAGTTTCTCATTTGCCTTGTTGAATTCATCAGCAGAGACAAGTACGCGGGGTATTGTGGTTTTTTCTTCCTCTGACATCAGATCACCCCTAATATGCTCATCATTGCAGGCACACCAACAAGGAGGACAGCCAGGAGGAATCCTATGGCTATACCTGAAATCCTTGTGGCTATGAGACCCGCGAATAACCTGCCATCTCTACCGATGAGCTGGTTTCGGTATTTTATGTCCTCTACAACGTTTTTAATGCCACGTATATTTGGTTTGTTGGATAGTATAATCATCTGGAAGCCTCCCTAGACCAGTAGAAGTATGCCCAGTGTCAGGGTGAAGGCAAGACCTATCATTATACCCTGAACCTTACCTGAGTACATACCGGCGAACATTCTGTTGGTGGAACCTATCATTTTAACCTGTGTCTGGATGTTTCTCATCCTGGCCTCAATAAGGGCTGTTTCTGGTGCCACAGGTTTTACCTCTTCGCCTTCCTCTTCTTCTCCGCCTTCCTCGACCTTTATGATCATGGCCTCTTCTTCGAATGCACCGGGGTCCTTCTCGATGCATTCCTTGACCTTGGCCTTGATGGCGTCGGCGTCCTCAACGTCTATGAGGTTGACGATCTCGAGCTGTTTCTGGAACCTCTCAATACCCTCATCAGGTATGTTTTCAATGTATGGAATGGCACCGGTTGCACCGATGATGTTCCTCTTATCAGGGTCCACACCGTTCTGGTGGAGGGCCTCAATGCTCTGCCCGGTTATGTGGCCCTGGACCTCTGAACCGCAGAGTATGAGGAATCTGATGTTGGGGTTTGATATGAGGTTGGCGATCATCTTTTCAATACCGAGGTTCTCTGTCTTGCATGGCCCTGCAATGGCAGCGCCGGCCTCCACTGGTATGTCTTCGATGTGTGAGGCGAGGGTGGTGGCAGCCACGGGACTTTCAGGGTCGCCCACGATGTAGTCACCGTTGACCACAGGCCATCCTTCAGCAGGTGATTTCTTTTCAACCACTTATAACACCTCCTATAAGAGCAGGGCAAACAGGATGATCAGACCAAGTATGAACCCGTAAACCATGTTGGTGAGTTTACCTGCTGTCAGGTACACTCCTTCCCTTCCAGGGTAGGAACCCTCAGGGATGGTTGTTGGGTCCAGTGAGTTAATCAGATCATCTGCTGTAGCCTCTAATGCAGCTATCTGTTCGTTTATTTCATCCATGGATAGTATTATGACTTCCCTTCCAAGGGCAGCCCCTATCATACCGGTGGAAGGATCAAGGGTCAGGTTGTATTCCGGAGCGATCTTAACAAGTGGTAACATTTCCATTTTTAAAGCCTCCTAGTGCTCTTCCTCCTTAGGCCAGAGACCTGACCATTTCACGGATGCGGCTTCCTCTAAGGATGCGCTCACGAATGACTTGAAGGCCACGACCCAGCATAGTGCACCCACCAGTGAAACGAGCCACCAGCCAGGGTTCAATCCGATTCCAAGGAGGCCGACTATGGCCATTGATATGAATCCTGTTGATGCTGCCAGCTTGAGTGTCCTTGTCTGGTTCTCGTTTGGTCCGAGACAGGCGTTGAATGGGTGCTGGATTGCCATTGTGTTGAGTATGAATAGCAAGCCTATGAATCCTGTTGTTATGACTGATGTTAGAACCGCCTGCATGGTGTAGCTGCCTGCAATGGCCGCTGAAAATCCAAGCACTGAGAGAGCTGCTGCCCCTGAAATCTCAGCTGTGCATTTCTCAAGGATCGGGATTTTCATCTTAACTATCTTCTTACCGAGTACGGCCACAACGACACCCAGTATCATGGCAAGTATGAGTCCAGCGACTGGTACTGCCAGTGCGGGTACCGTGAACACTGATGCGAGTCCGGCGACCACACCAACTATACCTATTGAAACTGACATGTACCCGATTGATGGCACACCGGTACCGAGACCGTAGCTTGCAACCCTCCTTATGGCGTCTGCACCCCATATGATTGCGCAGACTGCTCCAAGGGATGCGAGAACGGGGCCTATGACCGGGTTAACTGCTGATGCGTATATACCTGCCAGTCCACCGATTATTCCGAGTGCCATGAGCCTGCTCTCAGGTATGGCTGCGCCGGCTGGTCCTCCTGCTGCTACTGACATTAGAAGACACCTCCGTATACGAGTAATGTTGAAAGGGCCCCTGCAACAATGGAGGCTATGAGACATGCGACTATTCCCCTGCCGATCCTCTTGAATTTAGGATCGTGGAAACCTTCTATTGTACCTCCAATGTTATATGATGCAATAACCGCGTTTATGAAGAATATGCCGACGGCGAAGATTGCTGCAACACCTGCAGCACCCATTGCACCATATGACAGGGTCCTGAGGGCCTCGTTGAGTGCCCAGTAGATGAGCCCACCTCCGATTCCACCGAGGGCTCCCCCGATTATACCGCTGACAAAACAGACCGTTGGAAGACCATGACCCTCGGTACCCGGGGTGACGTATTTTTCCTGTTCCATGCCTGTTAGGGGGTCCACAGCCACCTTTGCAGATACAGGAACTGTACCCACACCATATACGTAGATGAGGTTACCCACAAGCATTGTGATACCTATCATGAGCATTGAACCAACGGCTCCAGCAGCCATTATCATGAGTGGGGACTGTCCGGTCATGGCTGCAGCTGTTATGAGTCCTGTTAAACCTGCACCTGCAGCAAGCATGGCTGTACCGGTACCCACACCTGTGGCTGTTGCCATAGCTGCTGGCGCACCACCCACAGGTACGAAGTGAACGCCTCCACCTATGAGTACTCCTCCAGCGGTTATAGCTCCTATCAGTAGTAATGGATCCATCTATTCATCCTCCTTGTATGGTCCATATCTGTTTCTTGCAAAGACTTCAAGTCTGTTGTTGAGGATTATCAGTAACAAGACTATTATCAGGCCGGATATTATTCCGCCGGTTATACCGAAGACTATTGTGTTCCAGAAGCTGAGGAATACGATTGTACCGAATGCGAATCCTGTTAAGGGTCCACCGTACTTTGCACAGAAGTGAACAACGTCCATTGAGTTCCTTGCACCCAGCTCTGCCTTTGTTGTTATGTCACCGTGAATCGCAACAGGTATACCTCCACCGAATGGGTACTGCTGGTACTCCCTTTCAGCACCGTAGTGGACGTCCCCTGTTGATGAACCGATTGCACCTATTGTTATACCCCAGAGCACTGCCAGAAGTGGCAGTGGGAACGGGTGTGCAAAGCCAGGGATCGGTAATGTCATGAGGTATGATAATCCTACAATACAGAATGTCACGATAAATCCATGCCCTGCAATTGGGCCTAAGTGCTGAACCAGCATGTCCATGAAGAGTGGCTGGTTGAACTGGGACTGGCTGACAATTCGTCCCATGTGGGATGTTACAGCGTAGGTTGTGTGTACCATTGCAGCTATTACAGCGCCAACTGCAATTGCCATTATCACAGGCAGCTGCATTGACTGCATCAGCACATATGCAACTGAACCAGCAATTCCGCACCAGGTTCCGTAGGCAACGGGTTCCCCTGAAACGGCCTTGTTGATTATTCGGTGCAGGTGTCCCATCTGTGGTGCGAGCTGAACCTGTGAGTTGGGGTTACTCTGGGATCCTACGTCAGACTCTAAGTCCTCTGCGGCTCCTGCTATGGTTGCAGCTGCACCCATGAGAGCTACAACACCTAAACCTGTTATCATAGGGTCCATATTTCTTCCTCCTTTTATTTTTTTGAATAAAAAAAATTAGGTGCATTACACTTAAAAAGTTTGTGTAATGCACCTTCGTTAATCTATTTTGCAGGTGTTATGAGTGCTCTTTCACCGGCTGGTTCGAACTCTCGCAGAGCACCTTTGGCGAATTCGCCACGGACGTTGGTGAAGTCGAAGACGAGGTTGTCGTCTGCAAAGGCTATTTTCACCAGTGGGTTGAACACGAAGGCGTCTCCACGGGCAGCGTGTGGTGCCTGTGATATACCTGCGTATTCACCCTGGTGTCCCACGTTCATGGCGTAGTTTGGATAGTTAGGTCCACGAAGCTCCAGTGGCAGTCCCTCGTCGCCCCTTATTGAGAAGACGTTGGATGCACCGCACTGGTCCTGGAGGTCGTAACCGTAGAATCCTAGCCTTGAGTGCTGTTCCTTGTGGAGGTACATTGAGAGGTACCATCCGCTGAGACCTGTCTGGGCGTTTGCTGTTGCAAATGCTGTGGAACATCCGGCTGCAGCTGCAACGACTGCTGCCCTCTGTGATCCACCGAACTGGTCCTCGAGGAGTGCTGGGTATTCCTCGTACTGTTCAAGACCGTAGAATGTGACCTCAGTTGCAACGTCCAGGACGGTGTCCATGGTGTTTGGTGCCTCACAGAGTCCATACTTGTCCTCCACGTACTCCTTACCGAAGTAGGTGAAGTCGTCGAGGATGTTGTCTGTGTAGGCTGCTGTTGCGTACTGGGTGAATCCTACACCACCTGACATGTATGAGCCGAGCCAGATCTGGTCGTAGAGCATTGCACCGGTTGCCACAACATCCAGTGACACCCGGACAGGGTCCTCATAGTTGACCCTTGAGCTCTGACAGATATCGGCAAGGTAACCGAATGGCACACCACCAGGCTCGTTTTCACCCCTTGCACGTCTCACAGGCAGGTATGTACCCATGTGTATAACTTCAGCGTGTTTTGCAGCGTATGCGAAGTCACCTGTTGCGGCTTCACCTGCTGCCTGTTTGTAGGCTGAAATCATGGACATACCTATCTGCATGGCGGACCATCGTGAGGTTGTTGCACCGTCACAGGTCCTTGAGACTATGGTTGGGATCCTGACAACCTGCCAGATTCCGTCTCCAACCTCTGCCTTGAGGGTTTCTGCCTGGTCTTCTGGGAACTGTTTGTTGATGTCTATGACGAATGCAGGGTCGATCTCATCCGCTATTTCGTCGTTACCTGTGAATACCTTGACGTAACTGTCTGCCACCAGTGCAGGGTGGGTTTCCACCATGTGCTCCTGGACGACAGCTGCACCTGGCATTGCGTGATTCACTGTTTCCAGGTAGTGGGTTATGGTCTCAGGTGTGACCTCCTTACCCAGCCTCTTTTCTATAACAGCGTGGGCGTGGTTCAGACCGACAATAACGGTTCTCCTTATGTCGTCCCACATCTGCTGCATGGCAGCGTTGTTTACGAAGTGGAGGTCGTCACCTTCAACATAGGTATCGGTTGTTGAAACCTGGTAGGGCATGAGTACCCTCTGACCAAGTGGGGTACCTATGTCAGGGTTGTACTGGGGTATGCCCCTCTTTGCTGCCACTTCTTTACCAGCGTTCACAAACTCGGTTTTTCTTTCTGACTGTTTCCAGCCACCAAGTGTGTAGAATGTGGTTTTCTTTTCTTCAGGGGATTCTTCAAATTTTTTCTTTAAAGCATTTATGAACAATTTGTCAGCCATAATCTACACCTCCCCCGGATTATTCTGGGTTGAACCCTCCTTGTGATCTTAAAACGTGGATTCTCTGCATGATCTCCACGGCTTCTGTATCATCACGGTAGGCTTCACCATCCACACGGTAGATGGTTGTTTTTTCCATCAGGGTTTCTTCATCCAGTGGTTCACCAAGATCCACAGGTTCGTCGAGTTCGTCGCCGATCTGGTTTTTGACCATTTCGACTCTGCCGGTGTCCTTGTTGTAGATCTGCCTTCTGAGCATGTCGAACATCATACCGTCCTCATCGAGACGCAGTGAGTGTCCGTGGACAGATTTACCCCTGACACCTGACCTTGCAGGGTCAAAGAACTCTGTTTCAAGGAGTTCCTTGGATATCTTTTCAAGGTCCCTCTCCCTGGTCTCTATGATCTGACGACCTGATAGTGTACCTGCGTCTGCACCCCTGTACCTGCAGAGGTATGCCCTTGATCTCACATATGGCTGGGCCGGGGCGAAGTACATTGAGTCTGTGAACTGTATGTATCGGACCCTGTCACCGGCCTTTGCACCGTCTATTGGTTCGACCATTTCTCTTATTGCGTCCTCTGGTTCATCCATCTCTTCAAGTGGTGGGTGAACACTTGGGTATTCTTCCCCTGGGGCCCTGTGACCCAGAATCTTTACTACATCTTCATCTGAGATTTCTCTCAGTTTTTCAAGTTCGTATTCAGGGTTACAGAAATTCCTTCTGTTCTGAGCAACCTTAGTTGTTCCGGGATAGTATTGTGCCATATCATGCACCTCCTAAAGCTAACTTAACCTTCCTTATAATCTCATCCAGTTTTTCCTGGGGACAGGTTTCTCCTCTAATAACTCCACTCACGATGTCAACGATTGTTCCCCTGGTTTTTGGTTCATCCGGCATTACGGCCCTGGTTTTGACACCTATCTTCGCAAAGTCCTCAAAGTCAACCGGGTATTCGCATATGACTATGCATGGACGGTCAACGTTTCTGAGTATGAGGCGTGCCTTGTAAGTGATGTGGTTCTTGACCCCGCCAAGGTGCACCACCAGGAGTCTGTGCCGCTTCATCTGCTCGACTTCTGCAGGTGTCAGACCAAAGAGACTTCCTGCTCCGGCGCTTGGAGCGTCCTGTGGAACCCCTGCGCCTGCGTTCAGTACCAGGGTACTGGTCATTATGTTTGCTTCCCTCAGGGCAAATGTTATCTCGCAGACAGGCTTCGTTATGTGGCGCCTGCCCGGTGACATTGCCACTGCCAGAACTTCACTTCCGCACTGGGCAAAGGTGCCCCTCTGGGCTATTCCTCCACCTTCACCCATGCCCATTGTCTCTCTACAGTCAACCACGTGAGTGCACTTTCCGATCATCTAATGCTCCTTCTTCCTTTTTATTATTGTGGCCCTTTCACTGAGCCTGGCGTTCTGATCCGTGAGACCGATGAGTTCATCAGGAATCTCATCAAGGTTCTCGCCGTACTTTATCTCGTCTGTGACGGTCTTCTGTGTTCTTATGTATCTGCCGGGAGTAACATCATATCCAAAGGGCAGGAGATCCTCACAAACCCTCTTGATATCGGTTATTGTCTCCTCGTCCTCCACTTCAAGCAGCACACGGCCAGTTTTAACCTGAAGTTCAAATTCCTGGCCTTTCACGTTGATTATGCGCCTGTCAGGGTGGTCCTCTGGTGGTAGTCTCTGTCCGTGGATCACCATTCGCTTAACGCCGTGGATGTCCTCAAGGCGGTTAAGGAGTTTCTCTGTGGTGTCAGCCCCTAGCAGCCTGTGAGGAAATATCTGAACGTCCATTGGTTTTTTGCCCCCAGTTCTGAGAGATTATTTAAATTTCGTTTTTAATCTCAGCTGCTGCCTCCACAACATATTTGAGTGGTTCTCGGAACTCGTCAACCTGGCTGAATACTTCTTTTATGAGTCCAGAGGTTGCTTCTGGTGAGAACATCTGGGTTCCTGCATCCAGTGCCATTGCGGCTGCCACACATGGTATGGCGAATCCTTTACTGTGCCTTGTAACGATGTGGTTTCCGTTGAAGATACCTGGTCCACCTCCACCGTAGATGGAGTGGCTGAAGAATGAAAATCCTACAGCGGTACCTTCCACTTTACCGAAGTCCACGCTTGGTAGTCCTGTTTCGAATTCTATGAGGTCATTGTAGTATAGCAGAGTTGATGATACACCCTGAGCTGCCCTTGCTGCACCCTGGTTAACCATTGTGGCTGCCATGAGTCCTGCTGCTGCATAGGCGTTCCACATTGCAAGGTCGTCTGTGCCGTAGACCTTGTAGTCTGTAAGTTCCTTCTCAACCTTTATGACACCATCTTCCAGGGCCCTTTCAACCAGGTCTGCTATGACTGAACCAACCGTACCTTCTTTACCGTTGGCCTTAACAAGGTCAAAGACCAGGTTGTCTGCGTTCATTCCCTGGTATGCAAGTCCAAGGAGGTGCATCCTCTCAAATGCTCCTACAGCGTCACCCATCTCGAACATTGCTGTCTGTTCAAGTATGGTTGATAGTGCTGCTGCCTGGAGTGTGTTTTTGAGTGTTGCTGCAACAACATGGTTCACCATGATGTTCCTCAGTGCGTATCCTGGGCCTTCCAGTTTCTGTGGAATGTCCAGCATCGTTGCTATGTTTGCCCCCATGTACTCCACAGACTGTGGATATCTTCCCAGAACGGCTGCTTTAACCATGTTAGCGTCGTACATGCTAACATCAAATTCGTTGATTATGGCCTGGACAAATGCTGTGGCGGTTACGAGTGGTGCTGCAGAGTATTCTGCTGCAACATCGAACCTTGCACTTGGGACCTGTACGAGTGCCCTTTTACCTCCGCCAAGGAGTTCGACGTTGGTGTCGTCGTCCTCGGTCACCTGTATCATTTCCTTTGCAGCGGCTGCTATTGACTCGGCGTTCCCGACAATGTCGAGGTCGAGTTCACGGCCCATTATCTTACAGGCAGGTCCGCCGACCTTCGCTGTCTTCAGGGCGTTTTCTATACCTTCAAGGTTCACAGCCACTGTCCTTTTAATCCCCTGCACTATGCTTTTAATGGCGGGGTTTCTAAGTGGGCTCAGAGCTTCTAATGGCACCTGTTCTTCGACGAGGTTGCCTCTGTCGTCGTACAAGTCGACCTTATCCTCAAACTTCGCCATTTTTTCCCTCCTAACAATCAGTTCAGTATACTAAACATCCAAGACCCCCCCTTTTCAGGAAAGGCAAGAAGGCCCTTGGAGGGTGTTAAAACACCCGTTTTAGTATACGGTGCATATTTAACTTGATCATAATTAATTAAGATTTCTTTCTGAATCAAGTCGAAAGATTTATATGTATCAATACGTTTTCTTCGGGTTTTATGGATTTTTTGTACGGCTGCGTTGATTTTTATGATCATGGACACCGCAGTTATGATGGCTGCAGGGTAATAAATTATATTTAAGGCGCGGCACAGAAAGAGGAACATGCAGATAATAGCAGATTTGGGTGGTATACCTGGCAAGGACTGCAGGGGATTCTGCAGGTACTGTTACTTCAGGAAGGTGGGTGAATTTGAACCCTTCGGCTGCAGGAACTGCTCTCCAGGGAGGGTGGGCTGTGAAACCTGTGGAAGGGATGTTGCAGAGAGGGGAAGGGAATTTTTACCCCCGTTCCTTGTCATGGGTAATGTGCAGACAACACTTATGATGCAGAACCTTCAGGACAAGGACCTGAAGATAAACATCAGCGGCGGGGGCGATGTGAGCTGCTACCCCCACCTTGAGGAGCTGACAGCTGGGCTTGGTGAATTTGGGATACCCATGCACCTTGGCTACACCAGTGGAAAGGGGATAGATGACCCTAAGATAGCCTCGAGGCTCATTGAAAATGGTGTGGATGAGGTAACCTTCACTGTGTTCTCAGTGGATCCCCTCCTGAGGCAGGAGTGGATGCGTGATAGGAACGCTGAAAATGCACTTGAGGCCCTCAGGATATTCTGTGAATCCTGTGAGGTCCACGCTGCAGCGGTGATCATACCCGGTGTGAATGATGGTGATAAACTCCTTGAAACCTGCTCCAGACTTGAGGAGTGGGGGGCAACCGGATTCATAATGATGCGGTTTGCAAACTATGAGCACCAGGGACTGATACTTGGCAATGAGCCAATAATTGAGGGTATAGAGCCGCACACCGTACAGGAATTTGAGGACCTTGTGAGGATGGTTGACCGGGAATTCAATCTCAGGGTTACAGGGACTCCCGTCTGCGACCCTGAAAACGGGACCCCATTTGTCCTTGCAGATGACTCAAGCCGGGAGTACCTGGATATACTCCCTGAAATCAGGGGCGAGGCAACCCTGATCACAGGATCCATTGCAGCACCCTACATAAGGAGGATAATAAGGAACCTCGGGGCAGATGACATGGTGAACGTTGTTGGTGTTGAAAAGGACATAGCATGCCTCATAACAATGAGGGACCTTGAGGGTGTGGACCTCAGCGAACTTAAGGAAACGGTGATAATCCCTGGCAGGGCATTTGTCCATGAAATGCAGGCCAAGGAGGTGCTAAGCCGCGATGGTACCGACCGGATAGTCATAAGGGGTCCTGAAAGGCTCACCGTTGATGGGGAGATGAGCGGTACGCTATCCCAGTATGATGTTATAGAGAGGGAGATGGAAGCATTCTATGAACTTATACAGGCAATAAATTTCTTTGGTGCTTCTGAATGACTCATGTGGTTGTTTTAACACCTGAACACTACAATTACGGTTCAATGCTCATTGCAGGTGCCTTGAGGGACCTCGGTCACAGTGTTGAACTCAGGAAAGGATTTGATGGGGTGGACACAGAGATCGTATTCATAAGCCTCCAGTCAACCATCCACCTGGTGAAGTACAGGGATATTATTAATAATATGGGGGGCTTCAGGGTGGTCGGTGGTCCAGTCAGCATAGACCCCGGGATGGTGTTCAGGTACCTTGATGTGGACCTCGTGATTAGGGGGGAGGGCGAGGATAAGGTTGGTGATGTGATGGAGCTTGCAGCTGGAAGGTGTGAACCAGATGACGTTCCCGGCGCAGCCTTCAGAACATCTGATGGAATTTCAATGAATGAGTCATCGCCCTGCCCCATGAAGAGAGTCCTCCCCCTTATTCCATGTGACATTTCCCGGGAGGACATAAGGGGCGCCAGTGTTTACATCGAGACCCACAGGGGCTGTCCAGGGAACTGCACCTTCTGTCAGGTCCCCGAATTCTTCGGCAGGAAGGTCAGAAGCAGGCCCCTTGAGGACATAATCAGGGAGGTGCGGCAACTGAAGGCCTCAGGCGCCAGGAGATTTGCAATAAGTGGTGGTACAGGCACCCTCTATGGCAGTAGCAAGTTTCGTGGTATTGATGAGGACTCCTTCAGGGACCTCCTGAGGGGTATAAGTGAGGTTACAGGTGCTCGAAACCTCACAGTGCCTGATATAAGGGTTGATATGATCAGTGAAGATGTGCTTGAGGCCATATCCAAGTACACGAACGGATGGGTGTTCTATGGTGTTGAATCAGGGAGCCAACGGATGTTGAGGAAAATGAAAAAGGGTATAACTCCTGATCAGGTTGTTGAGGCTGTTGAACTTGCAAGGAGGTACAATTTAAGGGTTGCGGGCTCCTTCATAGTCGGTTACCCGGGTGAGGGCGAAGAGGAGTACCAGGAAACCCTGGAAATTGCAGATGAACTCATGTTAGATGACTACTTCGTGAGCATTGCTGAGCCGCTCCCCGGTACTGAACTTGGTGAGGAGGTCAAGAACCTCTCTGATGATGAAAACCCTGTATTCATGAGGTCCAGTAACAGGCGATTTGAAAGTGTGGCAGAGGAGAGAGCATTCAATTTCCTCCTGGAATCATATGTATTCAGAAGCGTGCCGGTACCCGTCACATCCAGGCTTTTAAAATCAATCCGTGATGAGGCCCGTAAGCAGCAGGAACATATAAGAACCGTTACAAGGATGCTCCAGGGAAAGCTGTGATGGGTGATCAGCCTCCAGTGGATATCAGCCTAAAAATTTCATCGATGCATTTTTAATGACCTCCTCAAGGGATGAGCCTTCGGGGGGTACTGTTCCAAGGAGATAATCTGAAAAAAGAAGTTTAGGGCCCTCTGATAATTTTTCAACCACTAAAACATCGATATGCTCGTTTTTCAGGGACTCGGCGGCTCGAATCCCCCTCTTCTTTTTAAGTGATTTCCCGGGATTCTCAATTATCCTGTAATCAAGTATCTCCCCCCTGATGGTTTTTGCAATGAGGAAAAAGTTAGCCCTTCCGAAGTGGGTGGTGAATGTGGAATGCAGGCCACGGTTATCCTCAAGTGGCACAGCAACCACAACTTCATCCTTTTTAACGGTCTCAGGCTGGACCGTGAGGTGATCAATGTGTGGGACAACCTCCTTAACCTTGGAGTTTATCTGAGAAATGATCCTCTCTATTTCATCTACATGCAGTCCTTTTTCAAGTTCGATATGCAGTTCGCCAAAGAGGTAGGGTCCCGATCTTCTTATTCTAATCTCATGAACCCCCTTAACACGTGGGAGTGATAAGACTGTATTTTTTATGATTTCCATTGAATCACTGTCAATACATGCATCAAGGAGGGTTAGAACATCATATTTTGCAAGCCCAATACCAATATAAATGATTGCTGCCGCTATAATCACTCCCACAATCCCCTGAAAGCCGTGAAGACCCATATACTCTCCCACAATCCCCATGAAAACAAGAACAGAAGATACTACGTCCACATAGCTGTGTTTTCCATCGTTCAGGAGGGCTGTTGATCCTATTTTCTTTCCCACCCTTACCTTATAAAATGCAATGACATAGGAGGCCCCGATTGATATTAAACTCACAGCAAGGCTTGCAATGGCCATGGAAACTTCTGAAGCTGGATTTAAAATGTAAATAATGGAGTCCCAGCCTATTTCCAGACCCGTTATGATAATCAAAACTGAAACTATGAGGGAAACAAGGGTTTCAATTCTATGGTATCCATAGGGGAATAGTTCATCGGGTTTTCTCTGTGAGAGTTTAAGACCTATGAACACTGCGGCTGATGAGAATACATCTGCAAAGGAATGTATGGCGTCTGCTATCAGAGCTATATTTCCAGAGAGATAACCAGTAATCCCTTTTATCAACATTAGAATTATATTGCTGATTACTGAATACTTTGAAGCGATCTCTCCCTCCTTCAGTCGTGCTCCATCCCCTGCCATGTCAACCCAGTCCCATATCTAACATTATCCTCTCAACCATCCCCATAAACCGCTTTTTAATGCGAGGTTTGCAGAGCACTGCGGGCACTCCCTTAATCATAGCATCTGTAAATGCCGGGTCATAGGGTATTTTTCCTATAATATGAATTTCATTCTCATCTGCAAGATGTTCTATCTCAGCTGTTATGTCCTGATTTAAATCGTATTTGTTGATTATCATGGAGTGTGAAATTCCAAAATGTCTTACAAGTTCCATTGCACGTTTAGAATCATTTAAAGCTGCCCTTGTGGGTTCCGTTATTATAATAGCATGATCACATCCCTTTACTGAGGATACCACCGGACAGCCAATACCAGCTGCTGAATCCAGGAGCGCGACATCCAGGTTCTCTGATCTTCCAATCTCAAAGACCTTCCTCCTCACAGCATCCACAATTTTTCCTGAGCCTCTCTCACCAATCTTAAGATGACCAGACACCACACTGAAACCATAACCAGATTTAAAAGAACAGACCTTTCCCGTATCAACTTCCTGGATGTCTATTACCCTCTCTGGACATATATATGCGCATGCTCCACATCCTTCACATAAAAATTCATTTATTTCGGGTGAGTTCCTAGCATTCCACTTTATTGCATTGAATCTACATACCCTCACACATTTCCTTCTTGATTTACATCCCTCACCCAATAAAAAAGCCCTTTCAGAGGCCCTTATGGTTTCGCACTCCAAACCCCCTGAAGATCCCATGATGAGTGCCAGATTGGGTGTGTCCACATCACAGTCGCCAAGGATGATTTCTGATTTATCGGCAAGCAGAACTGCCATGGAAGATACTATGCTGCTCTTTCCAGCCCCACCCTTCCCCGAGAGGATACATACTTCCTTCACATTAACACCTCTGCATCTCAAGTAACTCTGCGACGGTATCTATCCCCGGAACCTTAAAGGGTTTGCCTGATGAATAGGCCGCCATAATCTCCTTAGAGTAGTCTATCTCAGCCACGATAGGTTTTCCTGTCTCTCTGGAAACATCAAGCACCAAGTCTGCCTTACCCGTGCCTGCACGGTTGAGGATAATATTTGAATCTACACCCAGCCTGTCGAGCAGTTCAAGTATCCGCCTCAAATCATGACTACCAAAGGGTGTTGGCTCTGTAACAGCAAAGGCAAGGTGAACACCCATGAGGGCATGTATAACATTACAGTGAAGCCCTGCAGCCGTATCAATGATAACAAAGTCCATCTCACGGTGCTCTCTAGCTTTTTTCATGAGCGAATCCACTACCCGCGCACTTGATTCTATATTCACGGTTGTTTCCCCGGAAAATAACCTGAAATTTCTTCGGATCTTTTCATCATAATTCTCAGGGAGTTCACCATCATAAAGGAAACCTGTAATCGTTTCCTCCTCCTTTATTGCATTATTTCTGCATGAAAGGATGCAGGTGCCGCAGCCATTGCATCTATCCCTTATAAAAATGGGGCGTCTGCCATCAACGACTACTATTGCATTTTTCCTGCAGACCTCTGAGCATTTACCGCACATGGAACATCTGGAAAAATCAAAGGATGGGATCTGAAGCGTTACTTCATCTGTTTTTTTTTTCTCTGAACTGATAGGATGTGGTGATCATCTGGACACTCAACGTCTGTGTCTACCAGCAGAACCCTGAATTTATCGGCTAGGGTTATTGCAAGAGAACATGCTATAGTTGATTTTCCTGTTCCTCCCTTTCCCCCAGTTATTGCTACCATTAAAGGTTTCATTGAAACACCAGATCATCGTGAATTTACTGTCCATCTCTGCCCCTGGCTGCTGACCTTATCTCCTCAAGATTTCCCTGTGTGAAGAGTTCTATATTTTCTTCAACCGATGCATCTGCTGCCCTGTATATCTTTATACCCAGTTTATTCAGGACTTCAAAGGCATTTGGACCTGGTGAAGAAGCTATAACTGCTTTTACACCACTATTTGCAATTATCTGGGCTGTTTTTATACCTGCCCCTCCTGAAGATGATGCTGAAGGGTTCTCGATAACTTCAGAGAATTCTATAGAACCATCCTTCATTTCAACAATCATAAAATATGGAGATCTGCCGAAAAATCTGTTGACCTCTGATCCTGCATCGGGTCCGGAGGACGCTATTGCTATCTTCATCAATTGACACCTCCATCTTTCAGATAAGTCTCCAGTCTATTGAATATATTCACCATCTCAGTGTTAATGTCTGAAATGGGTGATGATTTGTTATCTTCGGATATCTCTGTTTCAAAGGGGATCTGGCCAAGAAACGGGAGATCAAATTTATCTGACAGGTATTTTCCACCATCTTTGCCGAATAGGAATAATTTTTTGCCGCATTCAGGACACTGGAGATATGACATGTTCTCTATGATTCCCAGGATCGGGACATTCAGTTGATTAACCATATTGATACATTTTTCAACATCATGGATTGAAACTTCCTGTGCGGTTGTGACTACAATCACGCCATCAATGCCAGGGACTGACTGAAGAACAGTGAGGGGCTCATCACCTGTTCCGGGAGGGTTATCCACGATTAAAACATCGACATCTTCCCAGTTAACATCTGCAAGTAGCTGTCTTATAGCTCCTGTCTTTTTTGGTCCCCTCCATATGACCGGTGTGTTCTCTGATGGAAGAAAAAACTCTATAGACATCACAGTTGCACCGAGTGGAGTGGGTATGGGGTTTATAAGATTTCCGGTCATGGTGATTTCAGGTTCCTTGACATGCATCATCTTGGGGATATCAGGGCCATGAACATCTGCATCCAGTACACACACCCTGTAACCATTCCTGGTAAACTCTTCGGCAAGTTTTACTGTAACTGTGGACTTACCAACACCCCCTTTTCCACTCATAACAACGATTTTATGTTTTATTGTGGACATGGCCCTGGCGATTTTCACGTCCTGTTCCATGATAGCCAGTTTTTGAGCATCTTCAGCCGTCATAATGCACCTCAATGTTGTCCGCTGCATGGATTTGGAGCTCCGTTGAGCTCACCCATTTTAAGGAGGTTAAGTGTTTCAGCCACTGTTCCCCCTGCACCCATCAGAACATCAATTCCATGGCTCCTGAGAAGGTTAATGGCCTTTGATCCCATATTTGTGCATATAATGAGATCTGCATCGGAATTTACCACGAGCTCTGCGGGTGTTAGTCTTCCTCCGCTGTGCCTTCCATCTATCCTCACAATTTCCAGTTCACTGGTTTCGTCATCATAAAAAGCAAAAAGGGGCGTTTTTCCAAAGTGTTCTGAGACCCTTGAATCCATACCCCTTTCCTCTGCTACGGGAATGCATATTTTCATATGGTTGTCCTCCTGTTCAGTTGGCGCCGCACATGGGTGCTCCACACTTGGGACACCTTTCTGTTCTGCATGGTACGCCTGGTGTTTTCGGTGCCTCGTATCCGCATTCAATGCATTTGCAGACACGTGGAGCTCCGCGTCCAGCACCAAAGCCCCTGCCAAATCCGCCTCTACCTGCCTTTGGTAACGTTTCGGCTGATACGACGGTTATGTTCTCTGAACCGCAGTCCGGACATTTTTCATATTCCTTTTCAGGTGAAATCCATTCAAACTGGCAGTCCATGCATTTGTATCTTTTTCTGTCTGTGATATAATCACCTCCCTTCAACATTATTGGTCTGCCCTCGACCAGAGCAACTGCTATCTTGCCCCGTGCTGATGTCAGGGTTCTGTGGAATGTTGGCTGTGATATTCCCATGATTTCAGCGGCTTTTTTCTGTTTTATGTCGTGGTAGTCCCTCAGCCTTATGGCCTCAAATTCATCGAGGGTTATCTCAACCCCTGTCTCCTCATCACTGGTTTCAGGGGAAAATGCAGCCACACGGGGTTCTCCGAGAATTCTTCTGAATCTTCTTGGTCTAGGCATGTTTTGAATATATATTCAAA
>NZ_JBNASF010000013.1:0-46414 GCF_049720995.1 Methanothermobacter sp. | reverse complement strand
AGATTCTGATTCATGGTCATAAAATTTATAATTCTTCCCTTTAGGATATCTGCTTGAGATTCTGATTCATGGTCATAAAATTTATAATTCTTCCCTTTATATTAATTTAGGGGATCTTCATGATTGACATTCTCAGGGAAATGATCAGGGCAGACGTGGGATTTGAGGATATAACAACAGAGGCACTTGTTGAAAGGGGTACATTGGCGGTGGCGGATGTCATAGCCAGGGAGGATGGCATAATTGCAGGTGTGGATGTGTCAGGGATCATAGCCGGGGAATTTGGAATTGAAATGAACAGGCTGAAACTGGATGGTGATCCGGTTAAAGCAGGTGAGAGGGTTATAATCCTCGAGGGGGAAGCTTCAGATATCCTAAAGATCGAGAGGACAATGCTGAATCTCATGATGAGAATGAGCGGCATAGCCGCCCTCACAAAAAGCATGATTGAGCGTGTGAGGTCAGTGAACCCTCATGTGAGGATAGCCGCCACCAGGAAGACGACTCCTGGACTGCAGTGGTTTGAAAAGCAGGCAGTTAAAATTGGTGGTGGTGACACCCATCGATTCAGACTTGATGACTGTGCAATGATCAAGGACAATCACATAGCAATCGCTGGAAGTGTGGGGGACGCGGTGAGGCGTGTTAAGGAACATGTGAGCTTCACAAAGAAGGTTGAGGTTGAGGTTGAAAGGCCGGGTGACGCTGTACTGGCGGCAGATGCAGGGGCCGACATCATCTTGCTTGATAATATGAACCCGGGGGACGTCAGGAAAGCGCTGGAGAAACTTGAAAGTGCCGGGCTGAGGGACAGAGTAATTGTTGAGGCATCAGGGGGTATAAAACCTGAAAATATAGATAAATATGCTTCCACTGGAGTTGATGTGATATCAATGGGGTTTATAACCACATCAGCCCATCCACTTGACCTCAGCCTTGAGATAAGGGAACTGAAATGACCTTTAATTCTGGTAATCAGAACCATTAATTATAATTAAAGATGGTCCTAATTTCTGCTGTTATATTTGGTGTTTCTTTGATTATATGGAATACATTTATATACCTTGAGCATGATATAGTCACATGGAGGTAGAAACCTATGGAGAATGAAGAGATCCAGAATAACAATGCTGACATGGAAGCTGAAGAGGAAACCGAGGAATTACCCTTTGCCAAGGCAGAGGTTGTCAGGCTCATGAAACAGCACCTTGACAGTGACAAGATGATACGTGAAAGGGTCAAGGTTGAGATGAACAGATTCCTTGGAGAAATCCTCGAGAAGGTATGCAAACAGCTTAACCAGTACCCCTATGCCACAGTGGAATACGAGATGCTCAAGGAGTGCATATATCCCTACAAGAACATTGAAAGAATAAACCAGGAAAAGGAACGCCTCCTGGCACACCTTGAGGCAATAAAGGCCGACTGTGATGCAATGGGTATGGATATCAAACGCACACTCAAACTAAGGGATGTTGATGAGGACTAATCGCCCTCATCAATTTCATCTGACTCAAAAACCATGAAGCCTGTCTTGAGGGATCTTATTTCTTCATCTGATAGCTTTTCCCTCACAGCACGCGGGTGGCCAACAAAACTCTGGCCGAATGGATCCTCAATTATAACTGTGACATTCCTTTTTCCCCCGCGAACTTCACGGAGCATTTCCAGGATCTCTGAGGCCTTTTCTTTTGATTCATCCTCCTCAAAGAGGTTGATGGCTGTTTTGACGGCGGTTTCAAATCTCTCAACAACGCCCTCAATGTTGGAGATGTAACCTGTTGATCTGGGGCCCGGTTCAACCTTCAGTCCCAGTTCAGGTATCCTTATGGTTGCTGACTGGGACTTGACCACCCTTGCATTGAGTGTTTCATCCCCAACTTCGATTGTGTACCTTGATGGTTCCTTCTGCTCGAGGCAGATTATATCGGTGCTTCTGTAGCCGCATCTACTGCAGATGAGTACGGATTCCATTATCTCCCCGAAGTAGGGAATCTCCTCAACCCTGCTGATGGCGGTCATACACTTCTTTCCACTGCAGACTGGACAGTCGATCTTCATATCCTGCTGGTTCAATCTGTCACCCCTGTACTCCCTCTCAAAGAACCTGAATTAAGTGAATGGATCATCAAGTTTACACTGCATATCAGTTCTCTTCCCGGTAGATGAGTCCTCTTTCATCAAGCTCATTCAGTATTGCCTGAAGACTCTCAGGATCCGGTGCACATATCCTGTGGCTGTGGATGTTATCTGAAAGCGTGTAAAGCCTTTCAAGATCTCTTTTTCGCTTTGGACTCTCATTTAACCGCTTAAGAAATCTTTCAGCCTCTGACGGGTCGTATACGTTAACCTCACGTTTGAGTGGCTGTGAAAATCCAGGTATTGGATAGGCTACGTCAACGATTCTTCCGCCATGCCTCTTAATGATAATGTCTATAACCTCACCGAGGCGTTCAACAGGGTGCTGAAGCGTCACTTCGGCGCAGTTTTCTCTTATGAATGATAGCATCCTTTTAATGGTGCACCTTATGTCGTCGTTGTTAATCACCGGTACTTCATGCTCCATGGCCTTTCTTACAAGGTAGTCATGTATGACACGGTTCTCACGGAAGTATTCAAGGTGTTTTCCACCCCTCTTTACCTCCATGGCCCTCTTAACGAAGCGCTCCTTATGGAGATTCTCCTCGGCAGACAGAACAAAAAAATGAATTGATGCATTTTCCTCAAATTTTTCAATGTCCAGGAGGCCGGGCAGGAGGTGGACGCCCTCTATGGCCACATCATCAGAGTCAGCAACAGCCCTTTCAATAACCTTCTCAACTGCGGGGATAACGAATGATGCGTGTTCCTCAAAACCTGCGCATATCAGTGACTCAATGTTGTGGTTACGGAAGCGCTCTTTATCCCTCAGTGTGGTGTAGGCATCAAATGAGGATTTATGGAGTGCCGGAGCATAATCTGGACCGATTATACCCCTTACGATCTCCCTTATGAAATCTGTTTCTATAAGGTGCTTTATGTTCAGCTCCCTTGCAAGTTCTGATGCAACGGTGGACTTCCCAATTCCTGAAGCACTTCCTATAAGTATCACATAGGGTTTTCTCAATTTTCACGCCCCATATTTAAAATAGAGTTATGTAAGGAGATCCTTAACGCGTTCGGCACTTCTCCTCATCTCAATACGAATAAGACCAAGATTTATATCAACATCGGTTATCAGTACAAGTATTCCCTCCCCGGCGTCTATCATGAGGGTCTTACCCCTGGTACCCTCAATCATAACCTGTTCAAGGGGCTCATGCTTTATTTCCTCGGCGGACCTTTCTGCAGTACCGAAAACTGCTGAAGCCATTGCAGCGACCAGTTCCCCGTCTATGTCGGATGGAACCTCACTTTCGATTACAAGACCATCCTTACCAACAACAAGGGAACCATTTACCCCATTGATCCTACCTAAATCTTTAAGTATTCTTGCTATCATACTATGCCTCCATAAACAGAGTATTCTACCCAAAATATATATGCTTTAAGCATTTATTAATTAAATGAGTATGACTAACTAATTAACAGTTTCTATTTGATTCCAGCAATATTAAAGGAGTGATTATTTGCACATATTATCTTCTGTTGAGGAACTGAGGGAGCTGAATCCGTTTATAATCATTGGATGTGGTGGTGGAGGAGAAAAATTTGCAAATTTCGAGGGAGTCGAACCTGTCGGATTTGTTGACGATGACCCCAGAAAGCATGGAAAGGATTTCTGTGGATTTAAGGTATCATCAAACCTCCTTAAGCTTATACATGAGACCGATGCAAGAAGTGTTGCAATAATGCTCCCCATAGGTGCAGAGGGCACCGCCCTCAAGTATGCTGTGCAGGCGATCAATGAGGGTAAAAATGTTGTGACCTCATTCAGATCACTCCCACTGGCAGATAACACATCGCTCGTCAAATTTGCAGAGCAGATGAATGTAACAATCAAGGAGATAAGCCCCCGCCTTGACAACGTAAGAAAGATATTTGGGGTTGCACCCCCACGCTGCACAGAGGTACTCCCAAAGATAAAATACAGGCACAGATCGCCGCTGGTATTTGTTGGGGGCACCTCACAGGAGTGCGGCAAACGTACAACCACAAGACTTCTGGGAAAGGAGGCAAGGGAAAGGGGCCTTGAGGTGGGAGTTATCTCAACCGATGAGATGGGTCTTGAGCAGCCGGTTGACATAAATTTCCGGGCAGGGAGTCTCTCTGTTATGGATGTTGCCGCGGCTGTTATGGGCTCAGTGAAGTACCTTGAGGAGGAAAAGGATCCTGACCTGATATTCATAGAGGGCCAGTCAAGCCTCACAGAAAGGAGAAACCCTCACCCAAGGGGTTTATCTGCCTCAATACTTATAGGGGCGATGCCAGACGTTACGGTGCTATGTCACAGGCCAAACCATCCCTACAGAAAACCAAGGGGGATAAAGGATGAGATAAGGGCCATAGAGGCAATCGAACCAACCAGGGTTATAGGGATTTCCTTAAATTTAAGAAACATGACTGACAGATCAATAATGGAAAGGTATGAAGCACGTTTCGGGCTTCCTGTTGTTGATGTTAAGAATGGGGGGGCTTCAAGATTGATGGATGTGATCATGGAGCACATAGGGGAGATTTAGTTGAGGGACATTCTCGAAATGCTGAAGAAAAGTGTGGGGCTTGATGAGGAAGTTAAGGAACCTGAGGAGACAGAAACAATAATAGTGCCGGAGCATTCCTTCTATGAGATCATTCTCCTGAAGGCAAAATCCATTGGGGATGTGGATGATGCACTCTCCCAGGTGACTGATGAGAAGAATCCGGTTATACTTGATCTAACCGACATCCAGAGGGATAATCCATCGGATTTCAAGGCAGTGGGAGAACGGATAAAGGATCTAAGGGAGAATCATGGTGCGGAGGCGATACTGCTCTGCAATAAGGAGAAGAATGTGGTTATAATAACTCCACGGGAAATTAAACTCATCAGAAAGGGGTAGTGAAAATATGGAGCTTCCGATAACCAAGCCATCCAAGATTTCCTACGGCGATGAGATAGATTTCAGCGAACTTCTTGAAAAACTTGCCTCGGATGAATACAATGGATTCATAAGGATTACACATGCATCCGACGAGGGCTACATTCTATTCAGGGATGGAGTGTACGTTGCGGCATCATATGACAGATTCATGAAGGAGGAAGCTCTTGAAAGGATAATGGAAGTGGCCGATAAAACAGATACCCTCATAGAGCTCTTTGATCTTAAAAGATCACAGCTCGATTACCTCATGGATATAAACAGAATCTACACAATAGAACAAAGAAAGGGGATCGAGCCTCAAGTGGCTGAAGAGGAGGACTACTTCAATCCAAAGGAAGCAAGCTACAGGCAGCCCATAACAGATGAAGGGACACCTGGAACTTCTGAAATAGCCGGTGATACTTCCCCTGACATGGAAGATACTGAATTCACCGTTGATCTGGAAGGAAAAAATGTAGAATCATCTGAAACCCAGGGGAAGCCTCAGGTTGAGGTTAAACAAGAAGTTCCCGAAAAACCCCAGACTTTAGAGACTGAGGAGTCTCCTGAAATTCCGGCTGCCGATGGATCGATTGATGCTGACACCGGGGAGGAGGGGGGACTGGGGACTGATGATTCGGAATCAATGGATGTGTCTGCCTCCAAACCCCTCAGCAGAGACGAGCTCATGAAAAAATATGGCCTCAGGGATATAGGTGAAGAGGAGGTCGAAAAGGTCCTTGAGACATATAAGGGTGGTGCAATCACTGATATTGATCCTGAAAGGGTTGAACTGACCCTTATGAATAAAATAAAAATGTCTATACTGGGAATACCCCGTATAAAGGGCGCTGAGGTGATTGTTTTCCTTGACAACACATACGACCTCAGTGGGAGGATTAAGATAATGGTTGAACATGAGGGTAAGGGTATCTTCTCAAGGATCATGGGGGATTCAAAGGAGGAGGAAAACCTCAAATTTCATATAATGGATATTGTTGAGATGGAACTCAGAAAAACCTTCAGGGATTTCCCAGAGATAGTGGATAACTTTGAGGTGAGTATTGAGGTGCGGTGATCTGCCTTTGCTGTACCGGACATCAATATTTATAGGTGAGTATTGAGGTGCGGTGATCTGCCTTTGCTGTACCGGACATCAATATTTATATTAGGATAACTGTTATTATCTATGTGGAGGTATTGGAATGACAAGAGTGATTACAGTCGCATCAGGTAAGGGAGGTGTGGGGAAGACAACCATCACTGCTAACCTGGGTGTTGCTCTCTCAACCTACGGTGAAAGGGTTGTTGTGCTTGACGCTGATATAGCAATGGCAAACCTTGAACTCATCCTTGGGATGGAGGGTAAATCCGTCACACTTCATGATGTTCTCGCAGGCAACGCTTCAATTGAGGACGCGGTTTATGAGGGTCCCAATGGCGTGAGGGTGGTACCTGCTGGCATATCCCTTGAGGGGCTCAGAAACGTTAAACTTGACCGCCTTGAGGATGCCCTTGCTTACCTAATAGAGGATACTGATATACTCCTTATAGATGCTCCTGCGGGTCTTGAAAAGGACGCTGTTGCAGCACTTGCAGCTGCAGACGAACTTCTGCTTGTCACAACACCAGAGGTACCATCAATAAGTGATGCCCTCAAAACAAAGATCGTCGCAAGTAAACTTGGCATCAACATAATAGGTGTTGTAATAAACCGTGAGCAGTACGATAAAACCTTCCTGAGTGTTGAGGAGGTTGAGACAATACTTGAGGTACCTGTTATTGCGGTGATACCTGATGATCCTGAGGTGAGCAGGGCGGCAGCCTTTGGTGAGCCGATAGTCATTAAGAATCCAAAGTCCCCTGCAAGCAATTCCCTGATGAAACTTGCAGCGGATCTCATCGGCGAGGAATATCAGCCAATAGAACCAGACAAGCAGGGTGTTATCGCCAAACTCATAAGCGGTTTGATGGGGCGAAGGTGATCACCCCGGTGATTTATTTTGATGAGTGTTGTAAGTGTTGGAACCTGCAACATGGACTTTATTTTTCGGGTGCCCGGATTCGTTGAACCGGACTCTGAGATGTACATAGAAGATTTACATGTCATTCCTGGCGGTTCAGCGTTCAACTTTGCCGTGTGGATCTCCCACCTTGGATTTAATGCGGGAATTGTATCATCCCTTGGAAGGGATGTTTACGGGTATATGATCACATCCCTTCTGGAATCCAGAGGTGTTGATACATCATGCATATCAAGACAGGATGAAACAACTGGAATGGCCTTCATATCAGTGGATGGAGCGGGTAGGAGGTCCATTTATTCCTACATGGGCGCAAATGCCAGTCTTGAGATTGGTGAACTGGAATCAAGGTATATACTGGCAGCAGATGCAGTTCATCTAAGTGGCTGCTACATTGAGGTTGCCAGTGCGGTTTCAGGTATCAGGGACATCTCCTTCAGCCCCGGCACACTGCTGGCATCATATGGCATTGAAGGGCTTTCCCGTGTTCTTGAGAGAACCAGCATAATATTTCTGAATGATCATGAGCTTGAGATTCTAACCGGCTCCAGGAGATCAGGAATTGAAAGACTTCTTGAGGTAGGGGCTGGAAACGTGGTGGTGACCCATGGACCCCATGGGGCATCCTTCTTTTCAAAGGACCACTCTGAGACCATTGAAATTGAGGCTGAAGATGCACTGGATACCACAGGGGCAGGAGACGCCTTTGCAGCGGGTTTCATGTCAATGTGGCTCAGAGGTTCAGAACCAGCGGATTGCCTGAGAAACGGTCACAGGTTGGCACTCATGGTGATTTCAAGGATGGGAGCATTTTAGATTGACCCGATTTTAAGTAGATCCCTTATGTTTTCAGCAGAAACCCGCCTTATATCACTGCTGCTGAAACCCTCCATCTTCATTCTCTGAACCGTCCTTGGAACTGAGAGGGGATCAGATGGCGCTGAGCTCATGTCACTGTTAAGTACAAACCTTTCTGTTCCATATTCCTGCAGAATTTCAACTGCTTCCTCCGGTGTGAGCTTTTCAGGCTGCACAGTAAGTCCAAGCATGCACTCGGTTTCCACAAGCTCCGGGAGAACCTCCCTGTTAACATGTTCAACCACCACCAGGGACTCATTGATTGTACCATCTATCAGATCCATTATCTCTGGGGTAACATCGGCCTTTCCTCTCCGTGGAGTGTGGACAATCACAGGGTAACCAAGTTCCTCAGCCACCTTTAGCTGGGCTTTAAAAACATCTTTTTCAATTTCTGAACCAGAGTCAAGACCCACCTCACCAACAGCAACCACAGATGGATTTCTGAGGATATCCGGGAGTTTTTCAATCACCCTTTCAGGGTCGTGGGGTATTGCCCTGGGGTGTATTCCAAGGGCTGTATAGAGTTTTAACCCGTTGCGGGCGGCCCTCTCAGTGTCCACTGTTAGCAGCCTCTGGAAATGAGCCATAACAACATCGGATGATATCATCTCCAGAGGGTCATGGGCACAGGTAAGGGCCCCCTCTACACCGCTCACAGCCATAAGCTCAAAATCTTCAAAGGGTCTTGTATCTGCATGTATATGGCTATCTATCAGTTCAAATCCTCCTTTAGACCACTACAACTTTAAATTATTCAATAAAATATTTAAAATCTGATGAATATAAGGATGTGAGGAGGCTGTTTGATGTACGAGGAGAGGCTCACCGACGTATACGAATATCTCTATGAGGATCTTCAGTTCATCCTCAAATCCAGCATAAGGTTCAGAATAATGGTTTCGCTTCTTGGGTCACCAAAAACCTTTGATGAGATTAAATGGGAGGTTAATGTGAGCCTTCCGGCACTCTACAGTAACATAAGATTACTTCTTGAGGAGGGGTCCATAAGCAGGTCGGGAGACTCTTACAGCCTTACATCAGAGGCAAGCCTCAAAACTCTCTCAGCACTGAAATTAATGAACTCTGTGAGAGTTATAAATGCATTTGATGAAATCTGGCTGAATCATGATATCAGTGGGATTCCTGAATACCTCATTGAGGATATTGACTGGATCATAAATTCTGAACTTATCAGGTCAGCGCCTGAAGATATATACAGACCCCATAACACCTACAGGGAACTCATAGCGGATTCTGAGGTGGTTTATGGCGTATCCCCGATCTCTCACAGGGACCTGGTTGATATCTATGAGGGGCTCCTGGAAAGGGGGGTTCCTGTTGAACTTGTCCTGACAGATGGCGTGATACGGGAGATGGTTTTAAATGCAAGTTTCGGGCTCCTAAAGACGGCAATTAAGAAGAGAAACCTTAAGATTCTCAGATTTCCCGGTCCGTTGAAGGTTGCATTCACTGTGACTGACAGGTTTCTCTCACTGGGCCTTTTTGATAGCAGAGGATTTTATGACCAGAACAGGGATATCATGAGCACCGACAGTAGAGCCATTGAATGGGGCTTCCGGCTCTATGAACATTACAGGGATCGATCTGAAAAGCTTGGCATCAGAAACCTGACTGGAATCATGTTATCAGTATAGGAGGTCCGGGGATGAAACTTAGCAGTGATTTTAACTTACTTTCAGGGCTTCAAGGTGACATTCATGATTTGCTTGCCGAGATCAGATTTATAGCGGGATCCAGGGTGCGATCAGGAGTAATACTCAATCTTATGGATGGAGAAAAAGGGGTTTCTGAGATCAGGGACATCATAAGGACCTCAAATTCAGCCACCACACATGCACTAATGGAACTGGAGGAAAGGAAGCTGGTGGAGAGGTCATCAGACACATGCAGATTAACGTCAAAGGGGAAGCTTATGGGAGTCACCCTATCAAAATTTATGAACTCAATGGATGCTGTAAGACTTCACAGGGAATTCTGGAACAAACATTCAATCGGATCAATTCCTACAGAGTTTCTCATGGATATAAACGTCTTCAGGGATGCTTATATTGTTGAGGCAACACAGGATGACCTCCAGAGACCACACACCACCTATTCTGAGATGCTGGATAACGCCACCCACCTCAGGACAATGCTCTCATCCTGCCTTCCCAGGCACACAGAATCACTGGCAAGCTTCGTTGAGACTGGTGGAACAGCGGAGTTCATACTGACACCCGACACATATCATGTTTTTCTCGGGGACTATGGTTTAATGAATCTCCAGGAACTCATGGATTCAGATTTACTGAGAATCGCGTTTCTTCCTGAGAAACAGGAACTTTCGTACATGATATCCGATAAATTTTTTTCAATGAGCCTGTTTAAAAGGGATGGGGTTCATTCCTCAGAAACGGAAATCCTGATGGGTCATGGGGAGGAGATTCTCCAGTGGGGTAACAGGCTATTTGACTACCACTGGAGCCTCTCATCGGTGCTGGACAGCGAAGCTCTGGGCAGTATCAGGGAGACCCCGCTTCCTCTGGAGGATTAGTTTCAGGATTTTATAAATTCCTCCAACTTTGAATCCAGTTCCTCAATCTTCAACCTTATCTGACTGCAGTCATCCCTGCTCCTGAGGGTTACTGTTCCATCCTCAAGGGTTTCATGGTCCACAGTAACCGCAAATGGAACCCCTATTTCATCTGAACGGGCATATCTTCTCCCTATGGTTCCTGATGAGTCAAATTCAGCTATGAAACCTGATTTTCTGAGCTTTCTTTTAATTTCAAGGGCAACTTCAACCATTTCTTTCTTGTTTACAAGGGGGAACACGCTGACCTCGACCGGTGCAACATGCGGAGGAAGGCGGAAGTAGGTCCTTTCATCCTCATCCACAAGGGAATGCAGGAGAAGGGTGTAAATTATCCTGTCAATACCAAATGATGGCTCTATGACATGTGGATAGACCTTTTCACCAGTCACAACCTCCTCCACGTCCTCAAAGCTCACATCATCTGGCAGTATTTCGAATTCACCGTCTATGATGAATTTACCCTCATCTCTGAGCGCTTTTTCCACTTCATCAGCTTCAATTTCACTGAGTGTCTGAGCTATCCTTGCAGCGTCCTTCCGGAATCGTGGCCCGAGCCTTCCCATGTCCGGTTTAACAGCGCGCCTTTTAATCTTCCTTGGCTTTTCGTACTCTATGAACACCCTCAGGTCCTCGCCACTGTACTGGCTGTGGGATTTTAGATCATAGTCTGTCCTGTCAGCTATCCCTATAATCTCTATCCAGCCATAGGAATCTGTGAATGCCTCAACGTCCCAGCAATCAATTGCATAGTGGGCCATTTCAGATGGAAGGTGCTGCCTGAACCTCAAGGCATCCTCGGGTATACCTATATCTGTGAGGAACCTCTTTGCAAGGCAGAGGTGGTATGTCAGTACTTCACTTGATACGATGCCCCTTTCAACTGCTTCAGCCGCAGTCAGCTCAATGGGCTCTGAACCATCAAGCTGGTCCTCCGCAGGGTATAATCTGAGTTTATCCCCTTTAACAGTATCAAAATCAGGGTGTGACTTGTCTTCAGGGTTAACGAATATCTCAGCCTCTGCCTGTGTAAACTCACGGAGCCTTATGACACCCTGCCTGGGTGATATCTCATTGCGGTATGATTTGCCGAGCTGAACAACCCCAAATGGCAGACGGTTCCTGAAGAACCTCAGAAGCCTCTTGAAGGGTATGAATATCCCCTGCGCAGTTTCAGGTCGGAGATAACCTGTTTTTTTGCCTTTAGCCCCTATCAGGGTCTGGAACATGAGGTTGTAGCTCCATACATGGGTCAGGTGTCCACCACACCTCGGGCACCTTATGCCCTCATCTGATATTATCTCTGTAAGTTCATGGTTCTCGAGGCCCTCAACGTCCCTTCCTGTTGCATCCTCAATTATGTGGTCGGCCCTGTAGACATCCATGCACTCCTTGCACTGGGTCATGGGGTCATTGAAGTGGTCAACGTGTCCTGATGCCTTGAGTGCCTCCTCTGGCATTATGGTGGGGGACTCTATTTCATAGAAGCCCTCCCTGACCACATAGAATTCACGCCACCTGTTCATTATTTTGTTCTTGAGTGTTGCTCCAAGCGGTCCATAATCCACGAAACCTGCCACACCTGAGTAGATCTCAAATGAGGACCATAGGAAACCTCTCTTCCTTGCAACTGTCATTGTCTTTTCATGATTCAACATGATCACTCCTTAGGTTTTTCAGATCCTTGAGGTTCTTATTTCATAATCATCCTTTATCCTGCTTGTCTGGGGCCTTGTCTGGCCGATATATTTGCTTTCACGTGATGGGTGACCATACGGTTTCTCTGCAGGACTTGTCATTGTCTCAAAGACTATCTGGCAGACCCTCTGACCGGGGTAGAGGGCCACCGGCATCTTACCTATGTTGGATATCTCAAGGGTTATCCTCCCATGGAAGCCAGGGTCCACGTATCCTGCAGTTACATGCATGGTTATGCCGAGCCTCCCGATGGATGACCGGCCCTCAACCCTTGCAACAAGGTTATCTGGCAGCCCTATGTATTCATAGGTTGTTGCAAGGGCAAATTCACCTGGATGTATTATGAAGGGACCATCCTCCACATGAAAGGTCTCCATGTAAGACTCTATGTCCGCGGGGTCCTTGGGGTCTATGCAGGGTTTTCTTATGACCCGGAATCCCCTGAATTCATCGCCTATTCTGAGGTCAACCGATGATGGCTGTATCTGCCTTTCAGGGTCATCAAGGGGATCTATGGTTATAAGACCCTCCTCAAGGTACCTTTTTATGTCACGGTCGCTGAGTATTGCCATTAGAACATCTCCTTTTTATTTTCAGGTTTCATTCTTTTCCTTTGCCTTGATCTCCCCGGCGTTTTCAACTGCATCAGGAATTCCGCTGCTGTTACCCACACCTATTATGAGGATTGAATCTGCATCTGATCTGGATATTATATCCCTTATTCGGGAGTGGGCGACACTGCAGGCGTCAAGTATTTCCCTCGTCATATGGGACATCGCCTCCTCAGGGGACATCTTTATTATTATGGCGCGGGTTCTGTGTTCAAGTATCATGTTCTCCATGAACCACTTTTCAACGCCAGGACCACCCATGGCCACCCCGACCCCCTCAGCCACCGCACCTGTTTTTTCACCCTCCAGTTTGGCGGCAGCATCGACCATTATCACCTCATCGAACTCATCCTCACTGAGGATCTCCTCAAGGGCCTTCACCACCATTCCAAGCCTTGAACCAGGTCCATGTGGCTTCAGAATACCAATATCCTTATCCATGAATCTTTTCCTTACATATACCATGTCATGCAGGTGTTTTTTGCTGTCCATTTCATCTATGAGCATCCCTGCTGTGAGGGGGCCAGCCCCGTCACCCAGGGGCAGGGATGAGGATATTGCCCTGCAGCCATCCAGGTATGCCCTGGCGGTCCTCATGATCAGCGCAAGGTTCATCTGGAGTGCAACCAGGATCTGAAGGTTTCCTGTTTTTCTTGACAGTTCAAGGTTATGCCTCAGAAATTTAAGAATACCCCTGATACCCGCTGTCACCTTTATACACATAATTATACTGGCCCTTCTTTCGCTGTCCGCATCTGGAGAAAGTTCTTCAACCATCTCCCTGATCTGGAGGTCTCCCATCTCCAGGAGCCTTCTGAATTTATCTGCAAGTCCCGATGGATCAATATCCGAGGGGGGTACTATGAAGAACTCCAGGTGGTCATCCAGGAGCCCTTCATCTGTGATGCCACTGAGGTCCATTATGGTCTTCCTGGCTTTCTTCTCCATATCCTCCAGTTCCTTGATGGCACCCTCAACCGCCGAGAACATCCTCATCCTGATGATAACCGGCAGAAAAATGATGAGTATGATGAAGATGATGACACCCACCATATCCAGTGAACCGAAAAACAGACCAAGACCTCCTTAACTTCATTCTTTCATCCTGTTCTTTATTCTCCGGAGGACACCCTTAAGTGTATGGGCCTCCCTTGCGGTTATGAAGGCCCTCCCGGTCACATTCCTGAACACCCTGGAGGCAACCTTCTTCTTGTGTGGGGGAAGGTCAATCAATGAGATTATCTCATCCATCTCATCCACAAGAAGTTTTTTTTCAACTCCTGAGGCCTCCTCAAGTCCTTCGCAGCCAAAATCTCTTTTTTTAAATATCTCATAAAATATTATTGCGGCGGCGTGGGTTATATTCATTATGGGGTATTCTCTATCTGTGGGTATACTCACCACCATGTCGCACAGCCCAATTTCACTGTTTGAAAGCCCGTCCCCCTCACGTCCAAAAAGGATGAAGGTCCTTGAGGCGGGGTTAATTGCTGAGGCGAGTTGGGATGGCCTTAGGGGTATCCTGTCAACGTTGTAGCTCCCTCCAGGCACCCCTGTTGTTCCAACAAGAAAGTCAGGTTCAAGGTTTTCCATCATCTCATCAAGGGTCTGGTAGATGATTGCATCCTCAACAAGGTCCCTGGCATGCATAGCCTGGTAGTAGGCCTCATCCTCAAGTCTGCAGGGGTTTATGAGGATGAGATTCTGAAGGCCGAAATTCTTCATGGCCCTCGCAAGGAAACCCACATTCCCTGGAGTTTCAGGTTCCACAAAGACGACGCCAATGTTTTTGGAGAGGAGCTCGTAAACTTCCATGTTCAGATCCCCTTCAGTCATCAGAATAGGCCATGTCGAGGAGTTCAAGGATGTTCATGACCTTCACGTCCCCAAGACCCTCCTTCTCAAGGGAATCCCTGATATGGAGCTGGCAGAATGGGCATATTGTTATCACGGCGTCAACGTTGAGTTTGCGTATCATCTCAGCCTTCTTCCTTCCCAGACTTTCGGCTATCTCAGGTTTACCGGATTTCACACCCCCACCGGATCCACAGCACTGTCCCTGTTTTTCCATTTCAACAAATTCAAGGCCTGGGATGCTTTTCAGTATCTTCCTTGGCTCCAGTTTAACACCCTGACCCCTCAGAAGGTGGCAGGGGTCATGGTAGGTCACTCGCATGTTGACCGGTTTCATTTTAATGTCGTCAATCCGATCCGCCAGGAATTCGCTGATGTCAAGGACGTTCAGTTTAACGCCATAATGGGGATAGTCCTTCTTGAGGGTGGCTCCACAGCCCGCACACACCGTTATTATGGTATCATACCCTTCAAGCGCCCTTCTGTTTCTCTCAACAAGATCCTCAACAATGTCAAGCTGACCTGTCCTTATCATGGGTGATCCGCAGCACACCTGACCCTCAGGGACGTCAACCTCAAAGCCGTGTTCCCTGAGCACCCTAAGAAGTGCCATCCCAACCTCTGGCATCCTGTAGTCAACCAGACAGCCTGTGAAGAATCCTATTCTTGAACCGGGTTTACTCCCAACTGATTCAATGAAACCTTCCCCTATACGGTCAACGGATCTTCCTGTCTCTGAAATGAGTTTCCTGATGTTCCTGTGGGCATCGAGGGGTCCTGCACCCTCTCTGCAGGCCATTGCCCTCAGCTTTTCAATTGCATCCCCCGGTACATTGAGTTCCTTTGGGCATACCTCTGCACATTTACCGCAGGTGGTACAGCAGTAAAGACCCTCCCTGACACCTAAAACGGCTCTTTCAGCCTCATCACGGGGATCGAAGGCAAATTTTGATATGTACCTCATGAAGTAGGGCCCTGCATACTCTGTGCTCTCCTTTATAATGGGACATGAACTTATACAGGAGAAACACTCTATGCATCCCCTCAGTTTCTTGGTGTCCTGGTAATCCTCCGGTTTGATCCTCTGGATGCCCGTGGCTTCTGACTGGAGGTAGAGGCCCATGGCCCTCACCTTATCCTCTATTTCGCTCCTGTCAACCATCAGGTCCTTTATAACCGGTAGATCCACTGGCTCAATAACGGATCCGTCCTCCACCTCTGCCCTGCATGCCAGGACAACCTCTCCGTTCATCTTAACAGCACATGAACCACACTGCCCTGCCCTGCATGAGCTTCTGAAGGCAATGTTAGCATTGTACATCCTGTTTATGAGCTGAAGGGCATCAAGGACCTTCATTTTTTCTCTGGAAGGTATATCATAACTTTCAAGATGTGGTTTCTCATCTGCACCGGGCTCAAACCTTAAAACCTTAACATTTATCATTTTTATCTCCGCACAGAGTCATGTGAAGAACATTATAGAATTAACTGAATCTTAATTGTTCATGGTCCATATTAAGGTTTGTGATTCTAACTGATAAATTTTTTATGAAATGTTGATAGATGTATTCTGAGTACGGTTGCTATGTGTACTGACGGGATGTATCGCCTTGCAGGCCATCCGCAGCAGAGTACTCAAATTACTCCGAGGTGATTCCATGGAACTGGAGGATATACTTGAAGCCGGAAGGGGCGATAGATTATTCTTACTTGGTAACGAGGCAGCAGTGAGGGCTGCAATAGAGTCAGGAGTTGGTGTAGCAAGCACCTACCCTGGGACACCATCATCTGAGATAGGGAATGTCCTATCAAAGATTGCAAAGAGGGCTGGAATCTACTTTGAATTCTCGATAAATGAGAAGGTGGCACTTGAAGTCGCAGCAGCAGCCGCTGCATCCGGGGTCCGCTCATTCACATTCATGAAGCACGTGGGGCTGAATGTTGCATCAGACTCATTCATGAGTGTAGCATACACCGGTGTGAGGGCAGGGATGGTTGTCCTGTCTGCCGATGACCCCTCAATGTTTTCATCACAGAATGAACAGGATAACAGGCACTATGCACGCCTTGCAGCGGTTCCACTCCTTGAGCCCTCAAGTCCACAGGAGATCCTTGAATACATGAATCATGCCTTTGAACTCTCTGAGGAGTACGGGGTACCTGTGCTTTTAAGGACCACAACCAGGGTCTCACACATGAGGGGGGTCGTGGAGGTTGGCGAGAGAAGGGCCGAACCTGTGAAGGGATTTTTCAGGAAGAATCCAGAGCAGTTCGTACCTGTACCTGCAACCGCAAGGGTGATGCACAGGGAACTTGTTGAGAAGATGAAGAAGCTTAAGGGGGTTGCGGACGCCTCAAAACTGAACAGAGTACTCAATGATGACGCAGAATCTGCTCTGGGAATAATTGCATCCGGAGGGGCTTTCAACTATGTATACGATGCACTCCAGACGCTTGGACTTGATATTCCCGTACTTAAACTGGGATTCACATATCCCTTCCCTTCAGGCCTTGTTGCCGAGTTCCTCTCTGGACTTGAAGGGGTGCTTGTTGTTGAGGAGGTGGACCCTGTAATGGAGAAGGAGGTCCTTGCAGTCGCGGCATCTGAGGGCCTTGATGTGGGGGTCCATGGAAAACTCGACGGCACACTCCCTGAGATATATGAGTACAGTGAGGACATAGTGAGAAGGGCCATTTCAGGACTTGCAGGAATCAGAATCCATGAAAATAAAATAGAAGCGCCTGAGTTACCTGAAAGACCCCCGGCACTCTGCCCGGGGTGTCCCCACAGGGCCATGTACTATTCAGTGCGGAGGGCCGCCACTGAACTCGGTATCCAGGGGGAGGATCTCATATTCCCCACCGATATCGGATGCTACACCCTGGGGATAGAGCCGCCCTACTCTGCAGCAGATTATCTCCTAAGCATGGGGTCAAGTGTGGGTACCTCCTGCGGGTTTTCGGCTGCAACATCCCAGAGGATAGTTTCATTCATAGGGGATTCCACCTTTTTCCATGCAGGTATACCTCCACTCATAAATGCTGTTCACAACCGGCAGAGGTTTGTGCTGGTTATACTGGATAACAGGACAACTGCAATGACAGGTGGACAGCCACACCCCGGACTCCCTGTTGATGGGATGGGGGAGGAGGCCCCCGCCATATCCATAGAGGATATCGCCAGGGCCTGTGGTGTTGAATTTGTGGAGACCGTTAACCCCATGAACATAAGAAGATCCTCTGAAATCATAGGGAGGGCACTTCAGCACGAATCTGTGGCTGTGGTTATATCCAGATACCCCTGCATGCTATCTGAGGGTGCTGTGCGGGGAAGGCCGGTAAGGGTTGATGAGGAGCGCTGTGATCTCTGTCTTGAATGCCTCAATGAACTTGCGTGTCCAGCTATGGTTGAGGAAGATGGAAGGGTTTTAATAGATCCCCTCCACTGCAGGGGCTGTACAGTATGCCTCCAGATATGCCCGGCAGGAGCCATAAGACCGGAGGGAAAAAGATGAGCTACAACATATATGTGTGTGGTGTGGGCGGCCAGGGAATAATAAAGACATCTGTTATAATCGGCGAGGCCGCCATGAATGAGGGAATGAATGTCGTCATGAGTGAGATCCATGGGATGGCCCAGAGGGGTGGTGCTGTCTCAACAGAGATAAGATTCGGTGATGTGAGGGGTTCCATCATACCTCAGGGGGAAGCTGACCTTGTCATAGCCTTTGAACCCCTTGAGGCCATGAGGGCACTCCCCAAAATGTCAAAAGACGCTTGTGTAATTGTAAATACATCAAAAATACCACAATTTAACCTGATAAAGAGTCCGCACCCTTACCCTCCACTGGAAGAGATAATTAAAACTCTTGAGGAGAGTGCAGGTAGTGTGAGGAGTTTCAATGGGGAGGAAATAGCTGTGGGGGCTGGCCACATACTGTCACTTAACATGGTCATGCTGGGCGCTGCAGCGGCCACCAGCGGGTTCCCTCTGGGAAGAGAGACACTTATGGAGTCAATGAAGAATAACCTGCCCCCTAAGTTGATGGAAGTGAATATGAGGGCATTCAATGAGGGATTTGAGACCGTTAATTGCGAATGAGGGTTGGATGATTTAGAGGATGTAGATATCCTCTGATGAAAGCACAGGAATACCTGCATCCTCAAGTGCACTTATACCCTCATCAACATCCTCTGTTCTTATAACAACAACTGCCTTTTCCCCCTTTTTTTCAACGAAGGCGTAGATGTATTCCACGTTTATATCCCTCTTTGTGAGCACGCCCAGTATACCGTCAAGTCCTCCAGGTTCATCAGGCACTTCAACGGCTATTACATCATTGACCCTTACCACGAAGTTATTCTTCTCAAGGGCCTTCCTTGCAGCTTCAGGATCCGAAACTATCATCCTCAGTATTCCAAATTCGGATGTGTCCGCAATGGAAAGGGCCCTTATGTTCACACCCTCCTCTGAAAGGGCGTGAATGGCATTTTTCAACCTGCCCTTTCTGTTTTCAAGAAAGACTGATATCTGCTTCAGTTTCATTTAAGGCACCTCCATTAGTCAAATTTCCTCTTATCTATGACCCTTATGGCTTTACCCTCACTTCTTGGAAGGCTTCCGGGTTCGACAAGTGTAACGTTGACACGAAGACCTATTTCACTGTGTATATGCTTCTCTATCATCCTTCTGGCCTCTTCCACATGTTTAACCTCATCTGAGAAGAGTTCGGGGGACGCTTCGACCTGAACCTCAAGTTCATCCAGAAACTCGGGCCTTGTGACGACTATCTGGTAGTGTGGTTCAAGACCCTTTATCTTGAGGAGGGCCCTTTCGATCTGTGATGGGAAGACAATGACACCCCTGATCTTGAGCATGTCGTCGCTTCTTCCGGTTATCCTGTCCATCCTCACAAGGGTACGGCCGCAACCGCATTCATCGTCCCTGAGGGCTGTTATGTCCTTTGTCCTGAACCTGAGGATTGGCATACCCTCCCTTGTGAGTGTTGTGAGTACCAGCTCCCCCTTCCTGCCATAGGGGAGTTTCTCTCCTGTTCCGGGGTCTATTATCTCAGGGTAGAAGTGATCCTCAAAGATGTGAAGGCCGTTTTTCTCGGTACACTCCTGGGCGACGCCTGGCCCTATTATCTCTGTCAGGCCATAGATGTTAAGGGCGGTGAGACCCAGTCTTTCCTCTATGGCATTTCTCATTTCTTCAGTCCACATCTCGGCGCCGAATATGCCTGATTTGAGGTTCAGACTTTCAATGTCAACACCCTCCTTTTCAAGGACCTCTGCAAGGTAAAGTGCGTAGGAGGGTGTACATGTTATTACTGTGGTCCCGAAGTCCTGCATTATCTCTATCTGCCTCTTGGTGTTACCCGCTGAGATGGGGATGACGGTAGCCCCAATCTTCTGGGCCCCGTAGTGGACACCAAGACCTCCAGTGAAAAGTCCGTAGCCATAGCAGTTCTGTATCCGGTCCTTTTTTGTTGCCATGCCCATGGTGAGGGATCTTGCCATGACCTCTGACCATATTTCAAGGTCCCTCCTGGTGTAACCGGAAACAACTGGCTTACCTGTGGTCCCTGAGGATGTATGGACCTCCACTATATCCTCATCTGGCACGGCAAACATCCCGAAGGGGTATGCTTCCCTGAGGTCATTCTTGGTTGTGAAGGGCAGCTTCTCTATATCATCAAGTGTTTCTATGTCCTCTGGAAACACTTCTAAATCGGTTAAACGTTTATTGTAGTAGGGTACGTTTTCATAAGCCCTTTTAACTGTCTCCTGCAGTCTCCTGAGCTGTAATTCCTGTTTTTCTTCCTGACTCATGCATTCTGCTTCAGGGTTCCATATCATTTTGATCTCCTTCGAATGTGATTCCTCTCAGTTTTCTTTCTGTAAAGACTTATATGTTAATTATCATTATCGTTAATTATAAATTGTAACTGAAAGATAAGGAGGATGTTGAATGGATTTTCTGGTACTTGGTATCGTTGTTCTCATCTACTTCCTTCTTGTGGGCTACGTTGGTTATGTGGCCTGGAGGAGGACAGAGACCTCAGAGGATTACATGGTGGCCGGCAGGAAGACCCATCCTTACATCATGGCCATGAGTTACGGCGCCACGTTTATAAGTACGGCGGCGATTGTGGGGTTTGGTGGCATGGCCGGTGTGTTTGGGATGGGTATACTCTGGCTGGTATTTCTCAACATACTTGTTGGTATATTCATTGCGTTTGTGTTCTTTGGTAAGCGCACAAGAAAGATGGGTCATAACATGTCTGCCCTCACCTTCCCGGAGTTCCTGGGGAGGAGGTTCGATAGCAGGTTCCTCCAGTCATTTGGGGGGGCCATAATATTCCTGGGAATGCCACTCTACGCATCAGTGGTCCTTATAGGGGCCGCAAGGTTTATTGAAACCACCCTTGGACTTAACTTCAACATAGCCCTCATATTGATGGCTGTTATTGTTGCTGTTTATGTTGTTCTGGGTGGTATACGTGGTGTGATGTATACCGATGCCCTCCAGGGGACCATAATGTTTCTGGGCATGATTTTCCTTGTTGTGTCAACCTATTACATCCTTGGTGGGGTGGTGGATGCTCATCAGGCCCTCACCAACATTTCGCACCTGGTTCCTGCAAATGCACGGGCTATGGGGGCAACTGGCTGGACCAGTATGCCTGTTTATGGCAGCCCCTACTGGTGGACCCTCCTATCAACAATAATACTCGGAGTGGGTGTGGGTGTCCTTGCACAGCCACAGCTGATAGTGAGGTTCATGACGGTGAGGTCCAACAGGGAGCTCAACAGGGGTGTTCTGATAGGAGCACTCTTCATATTCGTGATGACATGGAGTGCCTATGTGGTGGGGGCTCTTTCAAATGTTTACTTCTTCAAAAAGGCTGGCATGATTGCTGTGAAGGCTGCCGGGGGGAATGCGGATAAGATCATACCTGTTTTCATTAACTCTGCCATGCCTGAGTGGTTTTCCTACATCTTCATGCTGACCCTGCTCTCTGCTGCAATGTCCACACTCAGTGCACAGTTCCATGTGCAGGGTACCGCCATAGGAAGGGACGTGTATGAGACTCTTAGGAATAAAAAGGGCGAAAGTTCCGTCCTCATAGCAAGGGGTGGTATCATAATCGCGGTTCTGATAGCCCTTGTTCTGGGTTACCTGCTGCCGGGGAGCATAATTGCGCAGGGGACGGCTCTCTTCTTTGGCATATGTGCTGCTTCTTTCCTTTCTGTTTATGCGGCGGCGATTTTCTGGAAGAGGGCTACCCGTGAGGGCGCGATTGCAGGCATGGTTTCAGGTGCCATTGTGAGTCTCTTGTGGCTTCTTTTTGAGTATAAGAAGACTGCGGAGGCTCTTGGGGTTGCTAAGGCCATTTTTGGGGGTCCCGTCGTAGCTTCGATGCCCTGGCCTGTTGTTGACCCTATACTTATAGGGGTGCCTGTCTCGGCGGTTTTCATGGTTGCTGTGAGTCTTCTTACAGAGCCACCGTCCCGTGAGCATGTTGAGAGGTGTTTTGAGGGAGTCTGATGTGGAGGTTATGTGATGGTTCTGGGTATACCTGATCCCTGGGTCTGGAGTGCTTACCTCCTCTGTATCATTGTGACGGTATTCTGTGTTCTTTATGGTATTGTGAACTGGAACCGTGGCGGTGAGGATGAGGAGGACCAGATAATGGAGGAGCTCCGGTGGGAGGAAGAAGAGAAGAAAATGGAAGAGGATGAACTGGGCCTCTAGGCCCCTCTTTTATTTATTATTTTGAAATCATTCACAGAATATGGACGATATAATTTCTTAGAACCACTTCAATTTCTTAAAAAATTCAGTGATCAGCTCTAACAAAAAATTAAAAATAAATAGTTAATCAGAAAAGACCGCTTTCTTCCAGTTTGCTCTCCATCCAGTGGGCCCTTTTATCCATTTTCTCCTTTACAAGTACCGTGATAAGGAAGGTCACCACAGGGAAGAGGGCAAGAACTGCAATGTTCTTCCAGTAGATACCCCAGATCACCCCACCGACGACCTCCCTAAGAGCACCCACAGCGTAGGTTAGCGGAAGGTACGGGTGGATGGCCTGGAAAAATGGTGGCAGGAGTTCAACAGGGAATATGCCCCCTGTACCTGTGATCTGAAGCACCAGAATTATTATTGAAAGGGCCTTTCCCGCGTTCCCCAGGGCGGATGTGAGGGAATAGATTATGAGCATGGAACAGATGCTCACATAGATGGCTGTCAGCAGAAACAGCAACCTCCCTGTTATCTGCACCTGAAGGAGCATGGCGCCTGCTGCAACAACAAGGGCCTGACAGATGGCTATTATGATGAAGAGCCCCATCCTTCCAAAGTACACCTGTATGCTGCTGTATTCACCGTACTTCACCCTCATGCTTATCATTGCAACTGCGATAATACCACCTATCCAGAGGGATATGGGTATGTAGAAGGGTGCAAGCGCAGATCCGTAATTCTTCACAGGGTAGATATGCTCCTTCTCCATTTTTACCGGGCTCCTGAAGTATTCCCTCACAGCGGAAGGATCAATGTCAGCCAGTCTCACGAGGCTGTTGAGGTCATCCTCACTGATCATGCCGAGCTTTCTGTGGGCGTCCTGAATCGCTGATCGCATAACCGGCCACCTGGAGTTTGCGATGGCGAGTTTTGATGACGCATCGCTCATGGCAGCATCTATCTGTGCTCTGTTGTTCATTAGCATGTTCAGTGCACTGTCCATTTTGTTGAGGGATTCTCTGAGCTTCACAAGGCGTTCTGTGGTCCCCTTTGTTTTGAGATCAGTCTCTATACCCTCCAGTATACCCATAACTGAGGTCGCCTTCTGGATATTGGCGTCTATCTGGTCCATCGCTGTTTTTAACTTTGGATCTCCGGTTGCGGAATATAAACTGCCAAGAACAGCCTTCAGGTATTTCATTGAGGTTATGGCCTCTGAAAGGTGGGCTTCCATGGTCTGGACTGTTGATAGAGCCTTTGCAGGGTCTTTTCCAATGTAACTTTCTAGCAGACCGTATTTCTCCTTTACAAACTTTGCGTTTTCCTGAATTTCTGGCAAATCACTTTTCAGTCCTGACCAGAGGTTCTGTCCCTTTTCAAGGTCTGAATTTGCTGTGCTGAGGGTTTCATCGATTTTACCGAGGTTTCCGTTGAGTTCGCTGATGAATTTTTTTGTCCTGAGGATATCATCCCTGTTTGCCCTTGCAAGTTCACCGGCACTGCTTATCTTCCCGAATATTATGCCGTCAATGGTCTTCACCACTTCACTGTTTATCCTTGCCTGAAGTGCATCTGCACCGGCATTTGTTATCCTTGGAGCCACCGGGTTCAGCTTGTCATTCACTATGTATTCAATACTGGCCTGCCGGGGGGTACCGTTCCTTATGGATAGGAGGTCTGAGCTGAAGTTTCCTGGTATTATGAGTACTGCGTAGTAGTCCCCATCCCTCAGTCCCTCCATGGCCTCTGACCTATCAACGAACTGCCAGTTGAAGTTTCTGTTATTTCTGAGTTCATCCACGAATTCTGCACCCACATTGAGCTGTTCACCCTCAAAATTCACTCCATCATCCTCATTGACCACCGCAACCCTGATGTTGGATGTCTTTGAGTAGGGGTCGAGGGTTGCCTGTATGTTGAAAACTGCGTACAGTGCCGGGATACAGATAATCACTGCTATGACGAATAGCACCACGGGACTGTTTTTAACGGTCTTGATGTCATTCCAGAATATTTCCAGGGCTTTTTTCATCGGTTTTATGCCTCCAGAGAATAAAGTATATTTATGTAAGAAAAAGAAGATAATGAATTTCATGGTATAAAAAGGTTTCGATGCATGGCATTTAAAATTTTAAATACCCGTGAGAACAATAATAATACAGTGACTGAATGGTGGTACCATGAGGATAGTTGAAGAAATGATCGGTAAAGAGGTTCTTGACAGTTCCGCGACGGTGATAGGCAAGGTAAAGGATGTTGAGGTTGACATAGAATCTCAGACAATAGAAGCACTTGTTCTTGGAAAAGGTGGAATATCAGAGGGTCTTGGGCTCTCAAAGGGCGAGACAATAGTTCCCTACGAGATGGTTAAAAAGATAGGGGACAAGATACTCCTCAGGGGTGGCGAGGAATAACAGGTGAAGGTCCTTGCAGCTTAAGGGGATCTGCAACCTCTGTGGCAGGGTAGACTTTCTCCACACCTGCAGGTTATGTGGATCAATGGTATGTTCAGGTTGCTACAGCGTGGAACTGGGGGTCTGTAAATTATGCAGGTCAAAGATCAGGAAAAGCTCAGAGAGACACTCATAGAACTTCTTTCAGAGAGAAATGTCATTCAGAGGGGAAAGTTTGTCCTCTCATCAGGCAGGGAAAGTGATTATTACGTTGATATCAAGCGCGCCATAACCGATCCTGAGGTCCTTGATGTGATAGCGAGGCTCATAAAGAGCGAGGTGAAGGGTGCAGACAGGATTGCGGGCCCTGCCCTGGGTGCGGTCCCCATTGCGACCGCAGTGTCCCTTTACTCCAGAAAACCCCTCCTCATGATAAGGAAGGAAAAAAAGGGTTATGGAACCTCCAGACTCATTGAGGGTGAACTTAACACCGGTGAAAGGGTTGCTGTTGTCGAGGACGTCACAACAACCGGAGGATCACTTCTCAGGGCCGTGAGGGCAATCCAGGAAAATGGAGGCGTGGTTGAGAGGACATTTGTTGTGGTTGACCGTGAGGAGGGTGCGGTTGATGAATTCAAAAGGAGGGGTATTGAACTCATACCTCTGATATCGGTCTCTGATTTCAGGGCGGATCAGTGATATAACACTATTTTTGAGGCGGATGGGTGTCCCGCACCCAAAAAACCGGTAACACTATGCTCACTGATAATTATTTGAGGGATCTGAGTTCTACAGAGTATCAGCATACCCTTTTGAGGACTCTTTAACAGTTATTGATCTTGTCATGAAAAGGCACTCAAAGTGATGCAGTATCCCCAGGTATCTTTCAGAAACCATATTTATTCCCTTAGATGCTTAACAAGGTGAGCGAGTTCAGGGACAGCAATTTCAATTCCAAGTTCCACAGCATTGGGGGACCCTGGAAGTGCAAATATCAGTGTTTTTCTGTATACACCTGCTGTTACCCTGCTGAGTATTGCCCCGGCTCCCAGCTTTTTAAATGAGATGTGTCTGAATATCTCACCAAAACCATCCAGTTCCTTTTCAAAAATACCCTTAAGTGTTTCCACTGTTATGTCTCTGCTTCCGATTCCTGTGCCCCCAGTGGTAAATATAATGTCAACACCATTATCTATCATATCATCAACTGCAGATAGAAGTTCATGACTGTCATCGGGTATTATCTGGTATTCCTTAACAGAGTAACTTTCAGACAGCGCCTCCATGAGTTTCCTGCCTGATAGGTCACCTTCGGGTATTTCCCCGGTTTCTCTGAATTCCTCATATTTCGAATCACTGAGGGTGATGACAGCGCAGATTATGTCATCGGGAGCTGAGCTTCTGTGCTCCTCCATGCTGGCACTTTTCATATCAATCAACCGGTCTCTTAATAATAAACTGTGGTTGTAACATGCTATTTATTGTGGGCGCAATTTATAAGTCTTTTGGTTTTTCTGTAAGCGAAAGTGAGTATATCCACGTTTCTGACAAGGAGAGAAAAGTAATAAAAATTTATGGCGGTTTTGTCTGGGTAGGGTTTGATATTGGATTGGAGGCGGTTTCAATTCCAATTTAAAAGACCAGAATAAGTTTAAAAGTCCTGGACCCTACCCGTTTACTATATATTGACACCACCATTTATAAAGTTTTCGTTAGATTGGTTCAACCGTTCTCAAGGACTTTTAACTGGATTTAATGGTTTTTAAATCATCTAAACATGAAAATAGCCAGTTTAATGGATTTTACAGAACTTAATTGTAATACTTTCTTGCAGCTGCTCGACTACCAATATGGTCGGTGATGGGTTCCTCTACAGGGAAAGCCCATAACCCAATATTCCCCCAATGCGAGGTAAATTTATTACCATGCTTCACCAAATCTGAAGGTAGAAATTTATTATATTATCCCTGATTAATACGTGGTCTTCATGAAAAGGGTTCTTGATGCATCTGCATTCATAAACGGATACATACCTGAGGGTACTGAAAACTACACCGTGAGGTCTGTAACAGCTGAGATAAAGGACTTCAACTCGGTAATGGTACTTGAGAGGGCACTCAGTGATGGCAGACTCCAAATAATCGAACCTGATCCTGAGAGCATGAGGAAGGTGGAGGAGGTCACCAGCAGATCAGGGGATGCTATGAGGCTCTCCAGTACTGACAGAGAGGTTATAGGACTCGCTGTTTCACTCAAAAAGGGTGGCAGGGTAACTGTAATCACCGATGACTATACAATGCAGAACACCCTCAGAATTCTTGGAATCAGGTTCCAGAGCGTCCTCACATCCGGTATAAAGGAGACCTATCATTGGAGAAAGATATGCACTGGATGCAGGAGGGTGTATCCTCAGGACTACGAGCTTGAGGAATGTGAGATATGTGGCTCAGAGATAAAGAAGAAAAGATACAGATCCCGTTAGCAGGGATCTCACAGGAAGCGCAGGTGATCTTATGAGGATAGGTGTGGTTGTTCACGGACCACAGATAGTTGACTCAGGATACGCAGCAAAACTCATAGATCTTCTAAAAAAGTATGGGGATGTCCAGGCAAGACTCGGGGGAACCATGGGTCGGACCGCGGTATATGACGCCCACCTTGAGGAGGTTATAGACATATCAGAGAAGAGACTGCCAAGTGAATCGGTTGACCTCTTTGCAGATGAGGGCGCCGACATTGTTGTTCTTATGAACTACGGGAAGTCCCGTATCACGGGGCACGGATTCGGATACAAGGTTTTCCAGAGATCAGAAAAAAAACCTCCGGTGGTTCAGATAGAGAGGCCAGGCGAACCCGATGGAACTATCGTAGCATGGAAAAAGGAGGCTGAGCCATTCGCAGAGAAGCTGGCACGTGAACTGGGGCTCGAGATGCTGGATCCAGAGGATGTATGCAGAGAAATCTTCCATGGAGAGCCCTGCGGTGAACAAGAACCTGACAGAAGGGAGTACAGGAGACTTGTGGGTGTCTCAGAGAATGAGAACATATTTGTAAATGGTGTAGTTGTGGGTGTCTCAACGTCGGACGACGTCACCCTTGTTGCAGAAGATGGTGTGATCAGTGAGATAGTGGGGGGGGAGATAAAGGAACACGGCGTGGAAAAACTTGGAAGGGTTAACCTCAAGGATGCAGTTGTAAAGACAGGACTTCTTCGCCGTTCAGAGGTAAAACCCAGGAAAGTGAAGGTAAGGGAAAATAATAAAAACAGGTACCGTGTTTCATTCTTAAATCACGCTGCAGAGGATATATACACACTCCATGACTCGGATCTTGTTGTCACGGTTGGAGATGACACCACTCTCGTGGCTGCAGACATACTCTACAGATTCGATGTTCCCATAATAGGGATAACAGACGGGGATATAGATAGGGTGGTTAAGAAGGGCTTCAAATGCGCAGGTTCAATCATAATAGAGTTTGAGGGGGGATGGGACGATATAGTTGGTGAAAGGATTCACAGGGAGCTCTTCAGGGGTAAAAACACCATTGAAACCCATGATTTGGAAACTTTTAAAAGGGATTTACTACAGATTATAGATAATATAGGTGCAAGCTACACCGTGAGATACACCTAAACCGATAAAAAGAGGTGTGGAATTGGATTTAGATGATATCGTCCATTCCCTTAAAAATTTTGAGGGTGTAACAAGAAAACGGCCAATAAGGAATATAGTTTCTATTCTCAATGATGCATTCAGTGTCTCAGGAAAAACACATCTCGGTTATGGTGATGACGCATCGGCCATAAGGATAGGAGACGGAAAACTTCTTTTACTGGCAGCAGATGGAATATGGGGGCGTCTGATGGAGGCTGACCCTCACTGGGCCGGGTACTGTTCTGTACTTGTTAATGTTAATGATATTGCGGCCATGGGCGGCAAACCCGTGGGCATGGTCAATGTTCTCTCAATCAACTCACAGGAGACCTGTTACAGTGTGATGGAGGGTATAAGGGAGGGGGCAGAGAAGTTTGGGGTCCCAATGGTGGGAGGCCACGTGCACCCTGACACACCCTACGATGCACTGGATGTTTCGATTGCAGGTATAGCATCAGAGGATGCCCTCATAACAAGCTGCGATGCAGAACCAGGCGACAGGGTTATAATAGGCATAGATCTTGATGGAAGGCCACACCCATCATTTTCCCTGAACTGGGACACAACCACCCATAAAACACCTGAGGAGGTGCAGTTCCAGATTGAGATAATGTCGATCATTGCAGAAAGAAACCTGGTAACTGCAGGTAAGGATATAAGCAACCCCGGGACACTTGGAACACTCGGGATGCTACTTGAGGCATCGGATGTGGGTGCACGGGTGGAACTGGAATCAATACCCCGTAACAGGTCAGTCAGGTGGGAGGACTGGCTTCGAATGTACCCTGGCTCAGGTTTTGTGCTGACAGCACGCCCCGAAAATGTGGCTGAATGTATCGAACTACTTGAGTCGGCTGGAATAACAGCATCAGACGCCGGGGAGATAGTATCCGACAGAAAACTCCGCCTAGCGCATGATGATGATGAAAGGGTCCTCTTTGATTTTGAAAGGGATATCATAACAGGTGTGATGGAAGAAAAACTATGAGGGAGATCTGATGTTTGTTAAGGTTAATGGAGTGGAGGTTGAACTCCCAGAGGGGGCCACAGTGAGGGATGCCATTGATGCTACAGGAGCCCCATACGTGGAAGGCGCCCTTGTGGGTCTCATAAGCGGCACAAGGGAACTCGAAAGGACAATAGACACATACCGGATCAAAACAACAGCAGGAAGTATACTGATTGAACTGATCCCTGCGGAAGCACCTGAACTCGTTGAGACATGGAGGGATATCTACAGCAATCTCGAAAACCTCCGTGTAAGATGGACAACCCCATCCGAGATTTCAATGGGGCCCATAAAAACGGAACTGGAGCCATCAAGGAAGGAATTCTTCTACGATGAGAATGAGGTTATAATGAGCCTCTCAGGGTTCAGCCCGGATTCAACCCATATAATAATCTCAAGGGACCCCCATTCATCAGTATACGGCGCCCCAGATGAGAACAGGGGTGTTTTTGCAAGGGTAACCGGCGGCAGAAGAACCATTGAGAGACTGACAGACCGTGACGTGATAAGCTCAGTTGAACCGGTTGTTGAGAGAAAGAGCATAGTTGAGAGCGCCGCAGTGACAGACCTTGAAACACCACTTGAGGATGGAAACCAGATATTCACCTACGTTAAGGTAAAACCATCCCACGAGTCACCCCAGTCTGTGGAACACTTCTTCACAATGGTGGAGGAGGGGAAACTGAGGGTCGACTATGAGGCCAATTCATTCATAGGTTTCTACTCCCTTCAGGGAATAAAAAAGGATCCCGAAAAAATAGCAAAGAGAAACAGGGGGGCAGTAACCCTTCGAAACACGGGAAGGGGCGCTGGAAGGGTTTACATATACAGGGAGGACAGGGTTTCAACACCATCCCACAACCTCATAGGACACGTTACAGATGGAATGGAACTGGTGGATATAGCAGGGGAAGGGGACCATATCACAGTGGAGTGTGAACCCGGCAGGATAATGACAGTCTCCATGACCCAGAAGGATGCAGAGGAATACCTTAAAGGGTACGGGGTAGAGCAGATAAGGGACGGCATAATGGCTGACGATGCAATTGTTGTGGCCCAGGACCCACCATACACCATGGACATAATCAGGGAAGGAAGGGTCAGAACAGTGGGCATAGAGGCGGATAAAATCCTGGAGGTTGAACTTGACCCTGATGCACCAAGGTCTTCATGGTACTTCCGGAGACTCACGGGCCTCATCGACACACCCATCGGATCCCTCAGGGTACACTTCGCCTTCCCGGGCATGAAGGTGGTGATGTTTGAGGGTGACAGATCCCTGGCAAAGGGCCTTGTACCTGAGAAAACACCTGAAAACTGTGTTAAAAAGGGCAGCATTGGTATAACAAACATGTCAAGGAGACACATCGGCATGGTTGGTGTTAGACTCGAGGATAACGATGAATACGGTCCAACCGGGGAACCATTCAACGGCACCAACATAATAGGTAGAATCACAGAGGGCCTTGAAAAGGTTGAAAAATTCAAAGAGGGGGACACGGTGTATGTCCGGGAAAGAAAAAAACCATGAGGAATCAACAAGAATGATAATACTTGGGCCATCATCAAGGCTGAGCTCATCGGAACTTGTCCAGAGGCTCCACCTTCTTGGACTGCCACTGACCATAAAATCAACATGTTATGGTGCGCTGGTGCATGGGGACACAGAGACTGTGATGGAGGCTGTCAGGAAAATACGCAGACTGGACCCGGCCAACATATTCACAAAGGAGAGGGGATTCCCACCAGGGGACCCCCGGCGCTGCAGAGGACACAGAGGGGCAGCCCGGGAGGGCTACCACCAGCTTGAAAAGGAATTCAAATTACTTGGATATGTGGGCGAGGCCCTTGAAAGGCCCCAGAAGGCCGAACCCGAAAAAAAAGAGAAGGTTTCTGTTGATGAATTCCGCGATGTAGTTGAGAGGAGTCTGAAATCCAAACAGAAAACACAGGGCTGATAAAAATGAAAATAACTTCATCATCCACTGGAGAGGAACTCAAGGAACTTGGAATGTGTATACATGAACTTGTAAGTCGCCTTCCCCTCACAATAAGGAGCCGGGAAGCAAAGGGTCTTCGAATAGAGGACGGAGAGGTGATAGATGACAGCTACACTGGACCCGTCCTGGAAAAGGTCCTTGAATCAGGGGAGATAGCAAGGGAGACACCTGAGAGGGGACCTTACAGGGGAATACCCGTGGTCGTGGTACCGCTGAAGGAGAAGGGTGAGGTTATCTGTGCAGTGGGAATAGTTGATGCCACAAAGGGCCTCTTCACAGACATGGTTGAAATAGCCAGGAGACCCCAGGAGGGAGACAGGGGGGAATTCTATTGAAAATAGCGATATTTCCACCAAATTCACTTATACTTGCAGATCTTGTTGAAAGAAGGGGACATGAGCCCCTTGTAATCCAGAAAGAAATCAGACAGAAAGTCACAGACCCGGAAATCGATTCACCACCCTTCAATATAACCGAGGAGGACCCAATAAGGGGTCTGAAGTACGCGGCAATAGAGGTTCCCTCAGGTGTGAGGGGGAGAATGGCAATCCTGGGACCCCTCATAGAGGAGGCGGATGCCGCCATAATAATGGAGGAGGCCCCATTTGGTTTTGGATGCATCGGATGCGCAAGGACCAATGAACTCTGCGTATTCCAGCTCAGAAAGAAGGGCATACCCACACTTGAACTTAAATACCCCACAACGAGGGAAGAGACAATAGATGTAGTTAACAGGATAAACAAATTCCTGGACGAACTGGAGGCTCAAAATGGTTAAAATAGCCCAGATTTCATGTGGAACCGACTACAGCGGTGTTCAGAAGGAAATTGAAAAGGCAGCGAGGACTTTCGGGGCCGAAATAGTTATCCCCGAGGCTGACCTGGACTACATAGACGAGGCCTATGAAAAATTTGGGTTCAACTGTGCCAGTTCAAGCATAAAACTCATGATAGCAAGGGCAATGTCAATCGTTGAGGGCAAAACAGATGCCGACGCGGTTTTCATAGCAACCTGCTTCAGATGCGCAGAGGGGGCACTTGTAAGGAACGAGATAAGGAGGTTCATACAGCAGAACACAAGGCTTCCTGTTGTAACCTACTCATTCACAGAGAGAACAAAGGCGGATGAGCTCTTCATACGAATGGAGGCACTCTCCACAATAGTGGCGAGAAAGAGCATACTTGCAAGGGAGAAACAGGAGGGCCTCACCCTTGGAATCGATTCAGGTTCAACAACCACCAAGGTGGTTCTGATGGAGGATAACGAGGTCATAGGGACAGGGTGGCTTCCCACAACAGATGTCCTTGGCTCCGCAGAGAAGGGCATAGAGGAGGCCCTTGCAGGTACAGGTTACACATTGAAGGACATTGATGGGATAGGAGTTACAGGCTACGGCAGGTTAACCATAGGTAAACATTACGGGGCCGACCTCATACAGGAGGAGCTTAGTGTAAACTCCAAGGGTGCCGTATTTCTGGCAGACCACCAGAAGGGGGAGGCAACGGTACTTGATATAGGGGGTATGGACAACAAGGTCATAACCGTAAACGATGGCATACCCGACAACTTCACCATGGGGGGTATCTGCGCCGGTGCATCAGGTCGTTTCCTGGAGATAACAGCCAGGAGGCTTGGAGTGGAGATAGATGAACTTGGAAGCCTGGCACTGAAGGGTGACTACAGGAAGGCGATGCTCAACAGTTACTGCATAGTCTTTGGTATACAGGACCTTGTAACCGCACTTGCAGCGGGAGTTTCAAGGGAGGACGCAGCAGCAGCCGCATGCCACTCGGTGGCCGAACAGGTATACGAACAGCAGCTCCAGGAGATAGATGTGAGGGAACCCCTCATACAGGTCGGTGGAACATCCCTTATAGAGGGCCTTGTTGAGGCAGTAAGTGATATCCTGGGTGGTATCGATGTTATCGTACCCCCGTATTCACAGCACATAGGCGCAGTTGGAGCGGCCCTTCTTGTTTCCGGAATGAAAGACATCAGTGAGGGTTAAAATGGGGATAAGTGTTGAGTGCTACGACCCCCGGGGTGCAGAGGTCTATGAGATAATAGCCCGTCAGGTTCTACAGGATCTCCAGCTTGCAAGGGCCGTGGATGATCTGAGGATCTGGGTTGATCCCAGGGAACCTGTCTTCATCATAGCGGTTAAGACACAGAGGACCTCTGAGCCAATTTACCTCGAGGACATGGCTGAGATGGATACTGATAAGGCCACAGGAGCGGTCCACTTGAGGATAAAGGATGAAACTTACCTTCCACAGCTACTTGAAAGGCTCTGGGAGTCACAGGGACGTGGCAGGGTACGCCAGCCATCCCGCTTTGAGGTGGTGGTTGAGGACCCCATCTCTGATATCAGCGGAATGACGGTTCACGACCCATCAATGAACCTCAGGAAGAGGGTATATGATGCAATATTCCGCATAATACCCGAGGGATTCCGGGTTATAAGGGACCTTTCAGAGGATAACATAATAGCCCTTGTATGTACCGATGAGGTGCTAAGGGATGAATGGATTTTGAAGGCAAGGGAGATAATAGACGATATGAGGTGAAAACATGCCTGAACAGAGACAGACACGCTTTGCCCACATAACCAAGGCTCACCCATGCTTCAATGAGAAACTGCACGACAGGGTTGGAAGGATCCACCTTCCCATTGCACCCCGCTGCAATATCCACTGCAAATTCTGCACCAGGGATATCAGCGAATGCGAAAACCGGCCGGGGGTCACTGCAAGGATCATGACAGCCGAGGATGCAGTAAAGCACGTTGAGAAGATTAAGAACGAAATGCCCATAAGTGTAATAGGGGTGGCCGGGCCCGGCGATGCCCTTGCAAATGAGGAGACATTTGAGTTCTTCAAAAAGGCCAGCAGGAAGTTCCCGGATCTCCTTAAATGCCTCAGCACCAATGGGCTGCTTCTTCCTGATAAGGCTGATGAACTTGCAGAGATTGGGGTTAACACCGTCACGGTAACCGTGAACGCCATTGACCCTGATATAGGTGAGAAGATATACTCCTTCGTGGTCTACAAGGATAAGGTATACCATGGGAGGGAGGCCTTCGAGGTTCTCTCAAGGAACCAGCTTGAGGGTATAGAGAAACTTGCAGAGAAGGGTATCATTGTCAAGGTCAACAGTGTACTCATACCGGGTCTCAACGATGAACACATAGTTGACATTGCAAGGGAGGTTAAAAGGAGAGGAGCCTCCCTCATGAATGTTATACCTCTCATACCGATGGGTGAGATGAAGGACTACCCACGGCCAACCTGTGAAGAGATCGAGAGGGTCAGGAACGAGGTTGAAAAAATAATACCTGTATTCAGGGCATGCACACAGTGCAGGGCAGATGCCTATGGCATTCCAGGCAAAAAGGGTGCTGACAGACACCTTGACATGACACCAGCGAGCCACTACTGAAAAGGCAGATTCCGTGATAGAATGAAGACAGTGGAATGGAAGGACAATCGACTCATCCTTATAGACCAGAGAAAACTTCCCGATTCACTGGAGTACTTTCAGTGTGAAAACTACCGGGACGTCATATATGCAATAAAAAACATGGTTGTAAGGGGCGCCCCGGCCATTGGGGTAGCGGCAGCATTTGGCGTTGCCCTGGCAGACCTTGCAGGCGAGGACACTGAAATGGCTGCAGAGGAGATAAGGTCGTCAAGGCCAACCGCAGTGAACCTTTTCTGGGCAGTGGACCGTGTGATGAAATCCGGGTCCCCACTTGATGAGGCCCTGAGGATCTACAGGGAGGATATGGAGACCAACAGGGCCATAGGGGCTCACGGGGCCAGCATAATTAATGATGGTGACACAATCCTGACCCACTGCAATGCAGGCGCCCTTGCCTGTGTTGACTATGGAACGGCCCTGGGCGTTGTGAGGGCCGCCAGGGATCAGGGAAAGAATTTAACGGTTATATGTGATGAGACAAGGCCCGTGGGACAGGGCGCCCGTTTGAGTGTCTGGGAGATGCAGCAGGAGGGCATACCTGTTAAACTGATAGCGGATGTTGCAGCAGGCTACCTAATGCAGAGGGGAATGATAGATAAGGTTATAATAGGCGCTGACCGTGTTGCAGAGGGAGGTGTGGCAAACAAGATAGGGTCACTCATGGTCGCCCTCTCAGCAAAACGTTTCAACGTACCATTTTACGTTGCAGCACCCCTCAGCACCTTTGACAGGGAAAATTCAATTTATGATGTTGAGATCGAGGAGAGGAGTCCTGAGGAGGTTCTCTATTATGGGGGCTGCAGGATAGCCCCTGAAAATACCGGGGTCATCAACCCTGCATTTGACATAGTGCCCTCTGATCTTATAGATGGAATCATAACAGAGGAGGGTATAGTGGATCCATTGTGATTTCAGCTCTTTTTTTTGGGGGGTATGTAGGGGTATGGTGGATCCGTTGTGATTTCAGCTCTTTTTTTGGGGGGTATGTAGGGGTATGGTGGGTCCATTGTGATTTCAGCTCTTTTTTATTCTGGCATCGATACCAATATGCCACACACCGGGGCTCCTTGACTTCACCCTTCTTCTACCCAAGATCTCCACTTCAAAGGGTTCTGCGGTGTCCTTCAGGCGTTTCACAGGGGTTTTGAAGTGCCGTGCAAATTCATAGTAGTGTATGATGCCCCCATCCCTGACAGCCCTGATGGCTTCATCAAGAAATTCGCATGCAGTTCCAGGAAGGTTCATGATCACGTGGTCTGCAAAGCACTCCTTATCCTCCAGGAAATCCCTCACATCACCCTCTACAGGGACTATTACGTCCTCTGCCCGATTCAGACGGGCATTTTCTCTGATGTAACCGACAGCCGCAGGGTTTATGTCAACCGCGTAGATCCTGGATGCCCTTCCATGCCTTGCAAATGCAACTGCAAAGGGTCCGGCACCTGCGAACATGTCAAGGACAACCTCCCCCTCCTTCACCTGCCTGGCAACGATCTCCCTCTCATTGGCAAGGCGGGGGCTGAAGTACACACTCCTTATATCAACCTTTATGCGGCTCCCGTACTCCCTATGGACAGTTTCAGATACCGGAGAACCCGCAATGAGCTCAAGTTCCCTCGTCCTTGTAACACCCTTCACTCCACTCCTCTTCATGTACACGGCACTTCGTCCCGTGAATTTAAGTGCAGCCTCACCTATTGCATGTCTGTAGTCATGGAGCTCCTCTGGTATTTCAAGGATAACGGTATCCCCTATTATATCAAAGGACCTTCTGATGGATGAAAGTGCATCCTCGGGGATCCTGGATTTCAGCATGTCAGTAAAACTTCTCGGGGAGCGTTTACTCCTCTCAAACACATCATCGATGACCTCAACATCATCGAATTCCCCTGCAACCCCCGTGTCTATCACGGGTATGTAAACATGGCTTTCATCCCTATTTATCCTGTAATCCCTGTTAAGGAGAGATCTCTCAGTTAAAATCCTGATTATATCATTGGCCTTCTTCTTTGGAACCTTTAAACCCTTCATGGTGAACTTCCCGCTACAGTTTAAGCCATATATACTGGTTTTTCTGAAACATTATATAACGTTATAATCTTATTGAGAGGGTTTGAGATGCTTTACATAATTGGACTTGGACTTTACGATGAAAATGATATATCACTTAAGGGTCTGAAGGCCTTAAAGGCCTGCAGCAGGGTTTACGCTGAATTCTACACTGCAATCCTTCAGGGGACCAGTTTATCTGCAATTGAGGAGTTAACCGGTAAGAATATAGATATACTGAGGAGGGAGGAGGTTGAGGAGGAAAGGGTACCACTCGTTGAGGCAGAAAAATCCGATGTGGCACTCCTTGTCCCGGGGGACCCCCTGGTTGCAACCACCCATACAGAACTGATCCTGGACGCCAGGAGGAGGGGTGTAGAGACAAGGGTCATCCATGCATCATCCATAATATCAGCTGCACCCGGCCTTGCGGGGCTGCAGGCCTACAAATTCGGGAGGATAATCACAGTGCCCTTCACATCAGAAAATTACTTCCCAACATCTCCCTACATCAATATAAGGGATAACCTTGAGAGGGATTCCCATTCCCTGGTGCTCCTTGATATAGAGGCCCATAAAAGCAGGTACATGACTGCAAATGAGGGTCTTGAATACCTCCTGCTGGCATCAGAGAAACTTGGTGATGATACAATCAATGATAAAACTCTGGCGGTTGTAATTGCAAGGGCAGGGTCTGAAAGGCCCCTTGTGAGGGCTGATGCAATATCCTCACTGATTGAGGAGGACTTTGGGGATCCACTTCACTGCCTTGTTGTCCCAGGCGGACTCCATTTCATCGAGGCAGATTACCTTGTTGAGGTTGCAGGTGCACCCAGCTCCATTGTGGAGAGGATGGTAATCTGATCTGCGGATTACCTGAGGAGGTATTCGCACTTTTCAACGTTCTGTAGTGGTATTATTATCTCTCTTTTACCGAACTCCCTCTCAGAGAAGCTCACCAGTATAAAACACTTCTCCTTATCAACCTTTATATTTTCCACCCCAAACTCCCCCCTCTTGAAGTGGTGCACCGTGCCGTTTGTCATGGTGAGCTCCATCTTTTCTATCATATTAAAACACCATTTAATAATTCTCTCCGGACGTCTATTTATAAGTGCCCTCAGGGGTCTGGACACCATGCCGCCCTGGCAGGTTTAGTTAAAGCACTGTGAGTCTGGGAGATGGTCAGGTTTGACGTGGTTAAAGCACTTAATGATGCAGATCAGGGGCCAGATCCTCCAGGGGATCGTGAAAATTTTTATAATATAAAAAAAGAATACATTATGGTGTTAACATGGCCCGTAAGATCCATGTCGATGGGGGTAAATCGACAAGGGACCTCATAGATGCTAAAAAGCTCATTGAGATGCTTCCATTGAAGGCCGGGGACACTTTTCTTGATGCTGGCTGTGGTGATGGCTTTATTTCAATTGAAGCAGCATCTGCTGTTGGTGACGATGGAAGGGTCATTGCGGTTGATATATACCCGCAATCGGTTGAGATACTGAGGTCCAGAATAGGCAGAAGGAGTAACATAATACCTCTGGTTGCCGATATAACACGTAGAATCCCGGTTCCCGATAGAACGGTTGATGTTTACTTCATGGCCAACGTTTTCCATGGGATAGTGGTCAACGACGAGGTTGAACCACTGATGGCCGAGGTCATGAGACTTCTAAGAAGGACTGGAAGGCTGGTGGTGGTTGATTTTAAAAAGGTAGCGGGAACCCCGGGACCCCACATGGATCTAAGGCTATCTGAGGATGAGGTCACTGGAATCCTTGAAGACCATGGGTTCACTGTGGAATCTGTGGGGAATGCGGGACCCCACCATTATCTTATAATAGCGGTTCCGGGCACTGAAAAAACCTATCAGTAGAGGGGTGTGTACTTCTGCAGGAACTCCTGCATTTCATGGTCCAGTATTCTGAGTGCAGACATATTCTGGGGTGAAGAGGCAGCACGCTCCTCCACGAGGTTTCTCAGTGTCCCATTCTTTATGTGTTCACGGACCTCCCGCAGTACCAGATCAAGTGTCAGCCTGTTCCTTTCAATCAGTTCATCTGTGCCAGGGCTGCAGATCCTGTAGGTGTCCAGGGGATAGGTATGGGTCTCTGTGAGCAGAACGTTGATCATACCATAGAACTCTGCAGCGGCATCTGAGAACACATCAACACCCATATATGCGAGCAGGGGGATGAAAGCTGGAAGGGAGAATGTTGAACACAGCATGGTCTCAGGTTTTATGGCCTCACGTATTCCAGTTAGAATCCGAACCATCTCCATGGGTCTCTGGAGCAGTTCATCCATGTTTGCCACTATGAGTTTTCTGAAACCAATTTCCTCAAGTTCAAGGGCGCACCTCACTCTGAGGTCAGTATAGCGGGATCCATGTATGAACGCGTATTCCGCATCAGATTCAGAGGCAATTTCTATGGTTTCACTCACACCCCACTCTGCGATTTCTCGTGGTACATTGTGTGGGATGGTTTCATAGGGGGATATATCCATCTTTTCGTAGTTAACAAGTAGAGGAGTTTCAGAATCTCCAAGAAGACCCAGTCTTGCGGGTCCGTCATGTAATTTTATCTGGTATTCAGTCTTGCTCATTGCTCACACCGTCTGTTACTTAGTTGGATTCATGGATTACTTAACCATTACAGTCTTGCTCATGGCGCCACCGTCTGTCACTTACAGGTATCCCTGAATCACCAGGTGTCACCTTAAAGGTTACACAGTGGCAGATTTTAGGAATCTTTATATACCCATAAAAATCACAGTCTAATAAGAAAAATCTGAGGTTTGCTAACCAGGGATCTTTCAGGGTGTGAAACAATGTCAGTTCTAAAACGCCTAAAAGAAATGTTGATGGGTGAGAAGAAGGAAGAAGGCAGTAAAACAGAGGAGCCAGAGAAAACAGAGACACCAGCAGATTCCATTAAACAGGTAGAACAACATCAACCTCAAGAAAAACCTTCAGATGAACCCTCTGAATCTGCAGAAACAGAAAAATCAGAGGAACCTCAAAAGGTTGAAGAACCTGTGAAGGCCTCTGAGGAAGCATCAGCTGAAGAACCTGAGACTGCAGATGTTGAGGGGGATGAATCTGAAGAAACTGGTGAAACCTCCCATGAAGACGAGGGGGTAGTTGAGGATGAAGACTCTTCGGAGGACTCTGATTCTGAAGAGGAATCAGAGGAGGAAGAGGAGAAAAGCGAAAGGAGTGATATAATGACCCTACTTCAGAGAGAAGAAAACATAATCAGAAAGGGTAATATTGACAAGGAATTCTCTGAGAAAATAAAGGCCGCAGGCGGTGACAGCCTGGAATACTGTTTCCAGTGCGGTACATGCACAGGATCCTGCCCATCTGGAAGAAGAACCCCTTACAGGGTAAGACAGATAATAAGGAAGGCAAATATTGGATTAAAGGATGAAATAATCTCAGATCCAACCCTCTGGATGTGCACAACATGCTACGCCTGCCAGGAAAGATGCCCACGTAAGGTCAGAATCGTGGATGTCGTGAAACTTGCAAGGAACGAAGCAGCCAGAGCAGGATTCATGGCACCAGCACACAAGGCAGTTGGATCCTTCGTTATAAAAACAGGTCACGGAGTACCAATCAACGACGCAACAATGGAGCTCCGAAAGGCTGTTGGCCTTGGAGAACTACCACCAACAACACACCAGTTCCCTGAGGCACTTGAAGAGGTTCAGAAAATCATCAAGGCAACAGGCTTTGACCAGTTAATAGGCTACAACTGGGAAACCGGTGAACTTGAATAAGGAGGCATGCAAATGGAAATCGCATACTTTTTAGGATGTATCATGAACAACAGGTACCCTGGAATTGAAAAGGCAACAAGGGTTCTATTCGATAAACTCGGAATCGAACTGAAGGACATGGAAGGGGCATCCTGCTGTCCAGCACCCGGGGTATTCGGTTCATTTGATAAAACAACATGGGCCGCAATAGCAGCAAGGAACATAACAATTGCCGAGGAAATGGGTGCAGACATCATGACCGAGTGTAACGGGTGCTTCGGTTCACTTTTCGAGACAAACCACCTCCTCAAGGAAGACGAGGAGATGAAGGCAAAAATCAATGAGATCCTCAAGGAGACTGGCAGGGAATACAAGGGCGAAGTCAACGTAAGACACCTTGCTGAAATACTGTACAACGATGTTGGTCTGGACAAACTTTCAGAACTCGTCGAAAAGCCCCTCAACCTCAATGTTGCAGTGCACTACGGATGCCACTTCCTCAAACCAAGCGATGAGATAAATATAGACAACCCTGAAAGACCAACCATACTGGATGAAATTGTTGAGGTAACCGGCGCGAAATCCGTTGAATACAAGGACAAGATGATGTGCTGCGGTGCCGGCGGTGGAGTGAGATCAAGGGACCTTGACGTTGCACTTGACTTCACAAGGGAAAAACTCATAAACATGAAGGAAGCCGGTGTTGATGCAATAGTAAACGTCTGCCCATTCTGCCACCTCCAGTTTGACGTTGGTCAGATGGAGATAAAGGACAAGTTCGGCGAGGAATTCGACATACCAGTACTTCACCTCGCACAGCTACTTGGACTTGCAATGGGTCTTCCAAAAGAGGACCTTGTGGTTGACGCCCACCAGGTATGCGTCGACGAGTGCCTTGAAAAGCTCGAGGAACTCGACCGCTTTGCACCTGGAAGCTAAAACCCCAATTAATTATTTTTTCAGGGATTTAAAATCCCATAGTGAGGTGTTTTTTTGTTTATAGCTACTTTAAAGGGAATATTTACTTTGAAGGATCTTCCAGAAGAATTCAGACCCTTTGTGGACTACAAGGCGGGCCTTGAGAAGAAGGAATTATCTGATGACGACGAGGTGGCCATATTATCCATTCAGGGCACACAGAGCAACCATGTGCTCATCCTCAGCTCCTACAGTAACGTTGAGGAGATCCGAAAGGAACTTGAAGAGGCAGGTGCAAGGATAAACCATACAACCCTAAAAATTCTGGAAGGACATCTATGACACTCCCTGTTGAACAGACATGGTTCGTGCTTGTTGAACTCCTGACAGACCTTCGAAAGAAGGATATTGATGTCCCAGTGGAAATTACAGAGGATATAAGGCTTGTGAGGACATCAATCAACTTCTATAAATCAGATACAGAGAACCCTGAAATGATCGGGGAGCTTAAGAGAATAAACGATATGCTCAACTCAATTCAGGAGAAACTCCTTGAACTTGCAGAGGCAGTGGCCCCCGATTACCCTGATGAATGGATTGAAAAATTAAAGAGGGCCTCAAGGGGGGAGGAGGTTCACAAACCCCCTGAAACAAAGTCAAGGTTTATTGTTGGAGCACCACCTGGATTTGCAGCTGCAAGGGTTCACCTTAAGGAACCAATAGCCGAGGACAGAGTTCAGGATATTGCTGAAACCCACAGTCTGATAATTGAATTTGAAGAAGACGATCTTTTAGCCGTTTACGGCGATTCAGAGGACATAAAAAAGGGTTTAAAGGAGATAGGCTCCTTCTTCAGGGAATAATTGGGGGCGTGATTTTTCATGAAAATCCTCGCTGTAAGTGATCTTCATGGTTCAAACATACCTGAACTTCACAGGTTTATAGGGGATAACAGGGTTGACCTCATTGTTGTGGCAGGTGACATAACACACTTCGGGCCGCTGGAACTTGTTGAGGAGCTCCTTAATGACCTGGCATCCCACAACATCCCTGTTGTTGCCGTACCTGGAAACTGCGATCCCCATGGGGCTGTTGCTAAAATAGAAAACTCAAAGGCCGTGAATATTCATGGAAGATCAATTAACATCAAGGATATTGCCATATGCGGTCTTGGTGGTTCGAACCCTACACCATTCAACACACCCCTTGAACTGGAGGAGGATGAAATAAAAGCAGAACTGAACCATCTCATTGAAAAGCCTGGTGATGGAGATGTTCTTATTCTTGTAACCCATGCACCACCACATGGAACATCAGTTGATAGAATTCCATCAGGGGATAATGTTGGAAGCAGGGGTGTGAGGGATGTTATAGAAAGACATCAGCCCTGTCTGAACATCTGTGGTCACATCCACGAGTCCCCGGGAGTGGACCGTATAGGTGAAACCATCGTGGTCAACCCGGGACAGCTTTCAGATGGCAGAGCAGCCCTCATTGAAATTGAAGATGATGGATCCATAAAGGCCGAAATTTTAAATCTCAGATCCAGTTAAGTATATAAAAACTGGATTTCAGATTATGACAAGTTCTTTTTGAGGTGAGACCATGATCATGGTTCAGGGAGAGGTAAGCGGAAAAAAATACACGGAGCCCTTCTCCAAGGGCGTTCTGGCACGTTCACTGACCAGGGCAGAGATGGACCCTAACAGGGCATACACATTTGCTTCCAGAATTGAGGCTCACCTTAAAAAGAATAAGGTTGATGTCATAACAATAGAGGAACTCGTTGATGTGGTCTCAGAGCACCTGAAAAGGGAGGATCCTGAGATAGCAGAGAAGTACATGCTCTGGAGACGAATAAGGCAGTGCAAGGAACCCCTGATAATACTAATAGGGGGGGCCTCAGGGGTCGGGACATCATCAATTGCCTTTGAGGTTGCAAACCGTCTTGGTATAAGGAACATGATAAGCACCGACATGATAAGGGAGGTAATGCGTAAAATAGTCTCCAGGGAACTTCTCCCATCCATCTATGAATCAAGCTACACAGCGTACCAGTCCCTCAGAATACCCCCACCCCCGGAACTTGACGAGGTTCTCATTGGATTCAGGGATCACGTGGACACTGTGAGCATCGGTGTGGAGGCCGTAATTGAGAGGGCCCTCACAGAGGGTATAAGCATAGTGATTGAGGGCGTGCATATAGTCCCTGGATTTATAAGGGATGATCTCATAAACAAGGAAAATGTTGCAATGTTTGTCCTCACGGTTTCAGATGAGAACGTCCATAAGGGAAGGTTCTATTCACGTTGCAGACAGATGTGGGCCAGGAGACCCCTTAAAAGGTATATAAGTTATTTCTGGGCAATAAGAAGAATTCACAGATACATTGAAAGCCAGGCAAAGAAACACAACGTGCCTGTTATCGAGAATATAGATGTTGTAACCACGATAGACTCAATTATAAAATCACTTACAAAAACCAGTGTTAAGGGAGGAGAGAAAGGTGCTGAAAAAGCTGAATGAAATTAAGGTTAAGGACGTAATGACAGCGGATGTTATAACAGTTGAACCGTCTGAAGACGTGGTTTTTGCATTTGAGAAGCTGATGAAGCACAGGATAAGTGCTCTCCCCGTCCTTGAGGAGGGGAAACTTGTTGGAATCGTAACTGCCTCAGACCTTGGCCATAACCTCATACTTGACAACTATGAACTTGGAACAACAGTTGGGGAGGTCATGGTCAGGGATGTTGCCACGGTGGCCCCCGATGAGACACTTGGTGACGCCATTGAGAAGATGAATGACTACTCCTCAGATGAGGGAATAATAAATCAGCTTGTTGTCATGTCTGATGGTGAGATGGTTGGGATAATCGCTGATGGGGATATTATAAGGGCCCTAAAAAGTCTTTAAGGGTCATATAAGGCCTGTGATAACGTAAATTACAGCTGATAGGATGACACAGGTGGGTATAGTGACTATCCAGGTGTATGCTATGTGCCTTATCACGTCATACTCAACTGTTGATGTCCCATGTGCAATTCCAACACCTATCACAGACCCCACAAGGGTCTGTGTTGGCGATACAGGCATACCATAACCCAGAAATAGGTAAACGATAAGTGCTGCTGATAGCTGGGCTGCAAAGCCCCTGCTTGGGGTGAGGTCTGTTATTCTTCTTCCAATTGTTTCTGTAACCCTGTTGCCAGCAAGTAGAATTCCTGAAGCAAGCCCTAGGACCCCCAGTATTCGGATCCAGTACCCGCCACCATAACCCGTGGCAAATACAGCACCTGTTGCAACTGCTATATCAACGGCCCCAAGGTTAAGGGCCGAAAACGAGGAACTCAGTATCTGAAGATATGAAAATACCTTTTCGAGCCTATCTCTCATACCCATACCCTGAAGCGGTTTTATTAAAACCTTTCTGATGGATCTATAGATTAAAAATCCTGTGAGAAGACCTGCAAGTGGTGACATAATCCAGCTCAGTACTATGAAGCCAACAACGTCTGTTCTCATGTTCTGAATGCCGATGCTTGCTATTCCGGCACCAATAACCGAACTCACAATGGCATCGGAACCTGAAATGGGTATCTTTTTTATGATGGTGAAGGTTATCCAGATTGATGATGTTAAGGTTATAACAAGGGCTGTTCTGGGGCTCAGGAGCCCCTGGGGGATTATTCCTTCACTTATTGTTTTCATGACGCTCCCACCAAGGAACAGCGCCCCAACTGATACAAAAAATCCCCCCAGCAAGAGGGCCTTTTTCATCCTGAGGGAACCACTACCCACAGCGGTACCCACAGAGTTACCTATATCGTTGGCAGCAATGTTGAAGGCCATGTAGAGGCTCAGAATGAGACTCATTGCTATCAGCGTGTCCATGGAATTAATATGAAATATTACCTTAATTAGTTTACCAGTTTTTTGCCAGTGCAATCTGCTGCCTTCTATAAACTGGAATGATAGCTTCATTAAGGAGATCCAGGGGCTCTGATATGTCCATAGAAACATTAAAATACTACTTAGTATAATGGATACAATGGGCTAGACCGGAGGGTTAGGGGTCCTCTGTAAGCGCAAATCCCCTATACGGCGCGGTCGAAGTTCAGGGGGCGGCTGATCGACTGTTTATCGGCCCTGCTGATTGGTGTAGAAGCCTCGTCCCGCAGGATCAGTGGTGATGGGGCCCTGACTGGAGGGTCAGGGTGAACCATCTTAGTCATGGGAACGGGTCAGGCCTGGAAAGGAGCAGCCCTACCATGGACAGCTGATGCTTGTGGATTAACGGGGTGGAGCCAGTCAGCGGGATCACCGGTAGATGGAAGGTCTGTCAACCCCTGAACGTGCCCACCCATTTAGAAATCCAATGAACGAAAAACTTATAATGCTGAACACAGATAGGTTTAATAAGGCCGGGGTGGCCCAGTCTGGTACGGCGTTGGCCTGCTAAGCCAATGATCCTTTGGATCTCGCGGGTTCAAATCCCGTCCCCGGCGTCTTTAACGATTTCAGTTTGATTTTTTTCTGTTCTGAGTTTCATAGTTTACCTTGAGGGGCTGAAATTTCCACTCTTTGCATGTTTCCCAACACCGCTACTTTGCAATTTTTTCGATTTTGTTTGTGTTTGGTGGGGGGCTGTGTAGTGGGTGTGCCATGGTTTGTCCAGTGGCGCGGGTTCATGAGCTTAACCGTGA
>NZ_JBNASF010000012.1:0-49496 GCF_049720995.1 Methanothermobacter sp. | reverse complement strand
TTTTTGGTTCCAGAAAAAAAGGACATGAACAAACAATCATCTCTATACTGGTTTTTTGGTTCCAGAAAAAAAGGACATGAACAAACAATCATCTCTATATCACTCCAGAGACAGAAATGATGCTGCATTAAAAGGTTGAAAAGATTACAGATCAGATGCCAGGTGCCTTGCGAGGCGTCTTGCAAGTGCCATGAGAGTGAGGATTGGTGGGGCCCCCGGTGCCTCAGGCAGGACACTGGCATCGGCCACAAAGAGACCAGGGATGGATGTTTCAAGGTTCTCGTCCACAACATCCCCTATGGCCGCTGTACCCCCCGGGTGGGCTCCACGGGGGCGTGTGGATCGCAGGGTATCTGCCCGCACACCCGCCCCGGATAGAATCGCCCCTGCAAGGGAAGCGCCCTCAGCAAGATACCTCACATCCCTCGGGGTGTGGTGCTTCACAACCCTATCAGCCTCCACACGGCCGCAGGCCTCATCCCTTATCTTGACCATGAGTCCAAGGACATCCCTCCTGTTCCTCTCAGGAAATAGAAGGGTTGAGAAGTGGGGTGCCAGTATGAAGCCATCCATTTCAATGAGAGCATTCATCTGGACCTCATCACAGAATCCAATCCCATCAAGTATGCCCCCCACTGTAACGAAGGTGTCCATGAAGAACCTCCTGCCTGCATCGATACCCGCCCTCATGAGGATTCTGGGGGTTTCAACTGCCCCCGCCGCCAGGACAACTGTTTCATCATGGAAACTACCCGCGGATGTTTCAATACCCTTAATCCTTCCCCCTTCAAGGATCAGATTCCCTGCCTCTGTCCCCTCAACCAGCACCGCCCCGTGTTCAATGGCCTCATCCATGAATTCCCTTGCAGACCATTTGGCACTCCTGGGGCAGCCGAAGGAGCATTTACCGCAGGGTATGCATTTTTCGGGTCTTATGAACTTTGGCATCCTCCTGATTTTGAGTCCAAGGGACTCGGCTGCATCCATGAGGAGTGCAGTCCCCCTCCCAGTGTGTGTATCAGGGAGTTCCCGCACATCAAGTTCCCTCTCGATGGCATCGAGATCGGCTGTTATATCAACGCCATAATCCTTCAGCGTGTCCTCAAGGACTCTGACGGCGTTACCTGCTGCCACCAGGGTCGATCCACCCACGCAGCTTGTTTTGAGAAGGTCAGGGTCATCTGAACTCTCATCGTAGCACATGAATGCATCCCTATCCTGAACGTATGGACCCCTTTCTATTACGGTAACATCAGATCCCCCCACTGCAAGTTCCCTTGCAAGGGTTGCCCCTGAGGCCCCTGATCCGACTATGAGAACCATCAATTCACCTGTTTTTCAGGATCTGAAAACTTTATCTGATTTCATTCAAATAGCATTATGGCCCTTGTAGGGCATGAATTGACACAGAAACTGCATCCTATACATTTCTGGTCGTCAATCCTGATCTCCCAGTCATCCTCGATGTATATGGCACTCACAGGGCAGAGTGAGACGCATGCCCCACAGTCCACGCACTTATCCCTGTCCTTCTTCACCACCCTCATTGCAGGGTGAACCTCAATTCCAGCGCCCTCTATGAACTCTATTCCCTCCTTCTCCTCAGGACCGCTTATCTCAACGAGCATCTTACCTCCACGGGGGGTGATGTTGGCACGGAGTATGTTGAAGTCAATGTCGTACCTCTTTATTGCCTCTGAGATTATGGATTTGTTAACTATATTAGGTGAGAATTTAAGCCAGGCCTTCATATTGACTCTCCCCTGTTTTCCAGTTTTCCTATCAGCCTTGAAATATCCTCTGCTGTGATTATACCCTTCACACGATTTTCTTCATCCACTATCGGTAAACCAGATATATTGTATTTATCTATACGTCTTGCAACAACATCAACCGGTTCATTTTCCCGTGCTACGATTACCCTACGGGTCATTACATCCTTAAGGCTTTTCTTACCCCTTGCAACTGCATCTGCAATGTCCCATGATGTCACAATACCCCTGAGGATGCCCTGGCTGTCAACAACAGGTATATGGTTTATGTTGTTGTTAACCATCTTCCTTGCCACCTCCCTGAGGTCGTCATCCTCATGGGTCATTATGACAGGTTTGCTCTCAAGTTCCCTCACCATTATTGAGGGTCTCCTTATTTCAAGTGGCTTTGTGGAATGTCCCCTTGATGGTAGGTGTTTTAGGGGTTCTGTGAGGAGGAAATCTCCCCTTTCAATCCATGATTTCAGTTCCTCTGCAATTTCCGTTGCCTTTTTAAGTGATGAAAGTGGGGATGTTGGAACCTCAACACCATTTATTTCAATTTTACCAGATTTCAGCTCCTTATAATTTGTTTCCATGACAACCGGTCTTGATCTTCTTGGAACACCGTAATCTATCACCCTGCACACTATCTCCTCATCTGATATTCCTGTTGCAGCTGCTATATCCTCATTGAGCACTGGTATGGGTATTCCCGCCCCAACATAGAGTGTGGGACCGTACCTTGGCATGGTCGCCCCCCTCACGTATTCAGGATCCATCCCCTTCATATCACCCCTGAGCATGAGGGTCCCTGCGGCTGAAACAGGAACACCATTTTTCCTGTCCACATCCGCTGAGTGCTGTGTACCCTCACCGATTATATAGCCCTCTGCACCGCACAGAAATATCCTCGTGCCAACACCTATCGTCTGGAAGTAGGGGTCGTTGATGAGTGGGCTCAGCTCCCCTGCACTTGAATATGTTACATTACCGTAATTTGGAAGTAGTGTTCCCATGTAGGTGTAGAGGGTCTCCTGGGTTGAATTGACGGCAACAGCGTAGTTCTGGTAGCAGTTCCTGGGGTTTACCATGACCGCCTGGTTTATTGTCTCAAGGCTTATGAGGGTTTCCACGCTCTTTAATGGGTAACAGTCGGTACCATAGGCCTCTGCAACCAGTTCTATCTCCTTTCCCCTTATGAGGTCCTCAATGACGTGTGAACCTCCATAGCTGAGGCCTATCTCAGGGTCCCTGTTTGGCTGTGTTGCCCCTATGTAGGCGTCCACAGCTGCAAGACCTGAATATGCCTCCACACCATTCAGGTAGGTTTTTGACATCTTTATTGGTGGATCAGAGTGTCCGAAGTTGAGGAAAGCACCTGATGAGCACATAGCACCAAATGTACCGGTTGTAACAACATCAACTTCCCTTGCAGCAGCTTCTGGTCCGGTTTCAGCCACAATTGCTGTCATCTCAGCTGCAGTTACGACGACAGCATCCCCATCCCTGATCTTCTGGTTTATTTCCTCAATTGTCTTCAATATACCACATCCGGTGCTATCTGTAAAATGAACTGATTAGTTGGTATATGGGTGTTCATTTAAATAATTTATCTACTGACCCCTGGATCCAGTATCTGGCTGCTGCAATGGCATTCTACAAACTTAATCCAATAACTCCACAAACATGCAAAAGAATCATAAGGCTCCACCAACAGATAAACCTAAAGAAACTTCTTGAAGGCTGATGGGAAATGGATATCGATATGGATCATCTGGACAGGGTACTCAGCGTCATAGCTGAGAAGGTTGAATACGCAGATATAAGGGCAGGGGCGTCCTCTTCAGGTTCAATCATACTCAAGGACGGCAGTGTGCAGGAGGTCAAGTCAGGACAGGCTGCAGGGTTCAGGATAAGGGTGCTTAAAAATGGTTCATGGGGATTCGCATTCACCGATAAACCAGAAGAGCTTGAGGAGATGGCAATCCACGCTGTTAGGATGGCAGAATCCCTCAGGGGTGATGTTGAGGTTGGTTCACTGCACCCTCAACACGATAAGACATCCGTTAAATCATCAAGGGTCCCCTCAGATGTTCCAGCAGATGAGAAACGGGAGCTTGTATTTGAGGCTCACCATGCGGCATCGGTTGATGGAATTGTGAGCACCACCGTGAGTTACGTTGATATGGAGAGTTCAACCGTTTTCCTCAACTCTGAGGGATCCTGCATTGAGATGGCAGATTCAAAGGTTGCCCTCTTCCTCAATGCCGTTGCATCCGACGGTACCAGCATCCAGTTTGGTCATGGTAGCTGCGGAGGTACAGGAGGATTTGAGATACTTGAACGGGAGGACATCGAAGAATTCGGGCGCAGGACAGGTGAGAAGGCGGTGAGGCTCCTATCAGCAGATTCCCCCCCATCAGGGCGCTTCCATGTGATAACAGACCCTGAACTTACAGGTGTCTTCATACATGAGGCCCTGGGACATGCCGCCGAGGCCGACCTCATACTTCAGGGTGATTCAATCCTTGAGGGCAGGCTCGGTGAGAGGATCGCCTCAGAGTCTGTGACCATAGTTGACGATCCCACAATTGATGGTTTTGGCAGTTACAGCTACGATGCAGAGGGTGTAGGTGCATCAAGGACAGTTCTTGTGGAGAATGGCACTCTAAGATCACTCCTGAATTCCAGGGAAACAGCCTTCAAGCTTGGACTTGAACCATCAGGAAACGCACGTTCAGCCATAGGGGACCAGCCCATTGTCAGGATGAGCAACACATTCCTTGAACCAGGAGAACTATCATTTGAGGAACTCATTGAGGATGTGCGTGACGGCATCTACCTCAGGGGTTCAAGGGGAGGGCAGGTTGATACAGGTAAGGGGATATTCCAGTTCAACGCGGCTGAATCATTCAGGATAAGGGATGGTGAGATATGCGAGCCCCTCAGGGATGTTTCACTCTCAGGGAACGTTCTTGAGACCCTGATGAACGTTGATGGTGTTGGGTCGGACTTCAAGCTGGGGATTGGCTTCTGCGGCAAATCAGGACAGAGCGTCCCTGTGGGTGATGGGGGACCCCATGTAAGGATACTGAATGCGATGGTTGGTGGAACATGAAATCCATATCAAGAGAGGAGGGAAGGCTGCTTATTGAAACCGCAAGGAGTGTTATTGAGGAGCACCTCCACGGCTCTGAAACCTTCAGATTACCAGCGGATATTCCTGATAAATTCAGGGAGAACAGGGGAGTATTCGTTACACTGGAGAAGAATGACAATCTCAGGGGATGCATAGGTTATCCTGAACCGGTAAGGCCCCTAATAGATGCCCTAATCGACGCCGCCATATCCGCGGCCACACGTGACCCCAGGTTCCCACCTGTTGAACCCGAGGAACTTGATGAGATAGAGGTTGAGGTCAGCGTCCTCACACCACCCACCCCCCTCAGGGTTGAAAATCCCGCTGATTATCCCCTGAGGATAAGGGTTGGTGTTGATGGCCTCATCGTTGAGAGGGGATGGGCCAGGGGCCTTCTACTGCCACAGGTTGCAACAGAGTGGGGATGGGATGCTGAGGAGTTCCTCTGCAACACCTGCATGAAGGCTGGACTTCCACCTGACTGCTTCTATGACCCCCAGACAAGGGTTTACAGGTTCCAGGCACAGATATTCCGTGAAAGGGATTACAGATAAAAACCCGGAATCATACCCCTGAGGTTCACCGCATAAATAAGTACATTCCAGAATTATTAATGGAGAAAAGTGATTTTCATGATAATACCAACAGTTCCAACAGCAGATGAACTCCTTGATAAGGGGTTCAGGAGGGCCAGAAAGGCCGCATCTCTCAAGAGGAGTTCAAAGATTCCTGGACAGAAAAAGGCCAGGATAATTGAATCCACACGCATCCAGACAGCATGCCAGGTTATAAGGGACCGTCTGAAGATGATCATCCAGCGCATACCCGATATAGAATCACTGCCAGAGTTCTATCAGGACTACATCGATGTAACCGTCGGTGTGGATGACCTGAAAAAGTCCCTTGGGGCTCTTAACTGGGCTGTTGGAATACTCAATCAGCTTGAATCGGATTACATGAAGAAAATCAAACGTTCTAAACCATCAGATGCATCAAATCTGAGAAGGGAGGCGTTCGGAAGGATATCCTCAGTGGTAAGAAGAATCGAGGCTGACCTTGACTTCCTTGACTTTGCAAAGAACAAGCTCAGGAACATGCCAACCGTGGACTTCGACGCATTCACGGTGGTTATAGCAGGGTTTCCAAATGTCGGAAAATCCACACTCCTCAGGACACTGACCGGTGCAGAACCAGAGGTTGCTGATTACCCCTTCACCACCAAGGGTATACAGATAGGTCACCTTGAACGTAAATGGAGGAAAATTCAGGTGATAGATACCCCCGGGCTCCTTGACCGGCCGGTTGAGGATATGAACAACATTGAACTCCAGGCCATGGTTGCCCTTGAGAACATAGCCGATGTCATACTCTTCATATTTGACGCCTCAGAAACCTGCGGATACACACTCGAAAACCAGTACAGCCTTTATCTTGGTATAAAGGGCGTCTTTGACACCCCAATCATCACGGTTTTCAACAAGATGGACCTTGCAGAAAATGTTAAGTATCTGGAAGAATATATTAATATGGTTGAGGAACCACTGATGGTGTCTGCATTCAAGGGCAGAGGGGTCTCCGAGATAGTAAAAAAACTGGAGGGTTTATATGAAAAAGAAACTGGAAAAACCCATGACAATGTTTGAGAAGAGAAGGCTGATGGCCGAGAAAATGATGGAGGATATGATAAAGAACATGAGAGAGATGCAGAAGGACTTCGAGAAGAAGATATCAGAGTACACCGAGAACATACCCGAAAAACTGAACATGGACGTCATAGAAACAGATGACCAGATAATCATAAAGACTGACCTTCCCGGTGTTAAGAAAGAGGACATAAACATAGAACTCACAGAAAATACCATATCCATCTCTGCAGTCTTTGAAGAGGAAGTTGAGGTCCAGGAGGCCAATTTCGTCAAAAAGGAAAGGAAGTATGGTGAAGCAAGAAGGGAGATGAGGCTCCCTGAAAAGATAAAGGTCGAAGAGGCCAAGGCCAAATTTGAAAACGGCGTCCTTACAGTTGAGCTCCCCAAGGTGGAGGTCAAAAAGAAACAGGTCCTCAAGGTGGAATGAACCACCTATTTTATTTTGTTTCCAGCCGGCCTAAGACCAATCTCACCATCAACTAAAAAACAGATTCATACCAGTACCCTGAATAAAGAAAAATCTATTAGTATCTGACCTTGCCGATGTGCCTTGTGCTTCCTGGATCCTCACCATTGAAGTGGGCAAGGTAGTATACGAACCACTCAAGGGGAACTGCAAGCACAAATGGTGATAGCAGTGGACTGAGGTCAGAGTAATCAGACATCCTGAACACTATGTTAAGGGCTCCAAGACTCTCACAGAACCTCAGGGCCCTCTCTGTAAGCTCATCACCTGGGAAGCCCGACTCAAGGAATATCACAGGCACCCCCCTCTCCACCCTCTCAATGAGTCCATGCCTGAATTCACCAGAATAGAGTGGACACGCATGTTTGAGCGCCCCCTCCATGAGCATGGTCATGGCAAGCTTGTATGCCAGTCCATAGTTCGGACCGCTGCCCATACAGTAGAATATATCCTCCCCTGCATGCTCCTCTGCAAGACCCCTGCAGTCATCCTCGGTGTCCCTCAGGAGCCTCCCAATCTCATCAGGTAGCTCCTCAAGTTCTGAGAGCACACCCTCGGATACCTCATCGGTGTGAATGCCAAACAATATCCTGTAGAGGGCCAGGAGCTGTGTCATGTAGGTCTTGGTGCCAAGTATGGCCTCCTCCCTGTCGCAGCGGGTTATTATGGTTCTCCGGGACTCAGAGGCCATGTTACTTTCAGGTTCATTTGTGATCGTAACAGTTTTAAGTCCAAGTTCAGTGGCCCTTCCAAGTGCCGCGAGGGTATCTGCCGTCTCCCCGGACTGGGATGTGAATATAACCACAGAGTCCCTCTCCTCAATCTTCCTGTGGTAGTAGAATTCATAGCCGGTCATGACATCAATGTTAAGCTCATAGTTCATTGCAACTGCATCCCTTGCACTGTAGCATGTGGACAGTGAACTTCCACAGCCAACAAGGTATATGCGCCTGCAGTCAGCAATCTCATCAGATATCTCGGACATCCGGTCCCCCTCAGCTTTCAGGGTCCTTTTAAGTGATCCTGGCTGTTCCATGAGCTCTGTGTACATCCGGTACTTCATTTCATCTCCCCAAAAGTTTTTCATAATCCTCTGCTATTCCAAGGGCCGCCTCTGCAACTTCAACGGCATTTTCTCCAGTGAGGACGACCATCGGCTCCTTACCCCATGCACCCCTGTGGTATATGACATCGGGGGGTGATTCTGAGTTTCCTATGGCCTCCTCAACACCCCAGGGTATGGTGCCACCCTCGATCTCCCGCACAGCTGGTGGTTCCCGGCTACGGTCATATGATGAGACCACCATTCCATGGTCATCACAGATATCAATTATGCTCTCATCAAATTTAATATTAAGTGCGCTTCTCTTCCAGGGAAAGTGCCTGTTGAGGGCTATTATGAAGCGTGCCATGTGGGACGATGCCCCGAATTCAGGTTCCCTGCATGCGAAGGCCCTCCCGCGAAACTCTGTGATTCTGCCGGGTACCGCCACAACATCCTCAATACCACGGGGGTTTTCCCTTGCCATTACAAGGTTTGACCTCACCTCGGGTATGAGAATCCCGAAGCATTCCGAGGATGATAGCATATCAAGGGCAAGCTTAACGTTCTCTATTTCCATGATATCACTCAAAGAGAATATTCCAGTAAAATAGTTATAGGCAGACCATTAATTTATAAGTATAAGTTTTGAGGTGTCAGTATGAAGAAGGTGAAGGAATTCAGGGGTATAAAGGAACATCTCGGTGTATTCCGGGAGGCTGTTAAGGATGCTGATAGGATAGGCTTTGCAGGTGTACCAGGAGTCTGCACACCCTTTGCCCAGCTATTTGCATATGCCTCAAGGGACAAGGATAACATATTCATACCCAATACAGACTTTGAAAGGGCAAGAGCACTGAAATTAACAGAGTACGGTGTTGAGCTTGGTGAAATGAAATCTGAAAAGGTTGATGTCCTGGTGCTGCTTGGGGGGCTCTCAATGCCAGGTATCGGATCAGACATTGAGGATGTTAAAAGGCTCGCTGATGATGCCCTTGCTGAGGGAGGAATGCTCATGGGAGTATGCTACATGGACATGTTTGCAAGGGCCGGATGGTACGACCTACTGGACTTTGACTGTGTCATAAACGCAGATATAGAGGGTTTCGTCCTCAGAAGGTGATGGGTATCGATTTGAAGAGAAAACATGAAGATGGGGTGTCATCCGAGGGCACAGGGTACACCGCCGAATCCAGTCTCAGGGTCCTTGATATGGTCCCTGGACAGCTATATGAGACCATAGTTGTATCATGGGATGAATCAATGGGGGGAAATGCTGCCCCCATCGGAGTCCTCTGCACCGGTGAGAGGAGTGTGACCCTCTACCTGTATCCTGGAACCCACACCCTTGAGAACATACTCGGAAACAGGATATTCACTGTGAACGTGACCCTGGATCCCCTCATATTCACCGAGGCCACCCTTGGTGAGCTGGGGCATGAGATGTTCTCATCCCACAGAGGGTACCTTCACCTCCGGGGAGCCGATGCATTCTTCACCGCAGAGGTTGAATCCGTTAAGAAGGTTGTGAGGACCGACAGTTACGGTGAAACAGAAATCCACATCGTGAATGCCGGGATCAAGGAGATTCTAAGGGGTGAAGATTTCAGGATGGTCCTCAACAGGGGAATATACGCTGTTATAGAGTCCCTCATAAATTACACCCGGGCCGGCTTCATGGACCCCCACGACCTGATGGACCGGATCAGGGAAATGAACAGGGTCGCAAGGAAGGTTGGGGGACCCCGTGAACGGGAGGCCATGAAAATGATAATAAGGGAACTTGAGTCGAAGGGTTTTAAGTGACCATCAACTGGAACACATCAGGATAATAAGGGAACTTGAGTCGAAGGGTTTTAAGTGACCATCAACTGGAACACATCAGGATAATAAGGGAACCTGAATGGATCTAAGTCATCATAAACCTGAATAAATCCAGAAAAACCCATCATCACCCGACAATCACGTCTACGAACTGAAATTCATCCACACTGAAAAGTCCTCTATCACCTATTTTCAATTCAGGGATAACCAGAAGTGAGAGGAAAGACATCGTCATGAATGGGGCACTGAGAGTGCAGCCAAGATCACCCACAAAATCGTTGAGGTCCTCCATCATGGATGCCACCTTTCCTGCATCCCCATCTGACATTAAACCTGCAACCGGGAGTTCAAGGATCCTCTGATCATCATCTGAAACAGCCACAAGGCCCCCGCCTGTTTTTTTGAGGATATCGACTGCCCTTTTCATGAGCCCTGAATCAAGACCCACTGCGATGACATTGTGTGAGTCATGGGCCACCGTTGATGCAATGGCCCCCTCCTTAAGTCCAAAGCCATGAACGAATCCATTGGAGATGTTCCCCTTACCATAACGATCTATAACAGATACCTTAAGTACATCCATTGATGGGTCAGGGGTTACACGGCCATCATTCACCTCAAGTCTTTTCTGCAGCTCCCCGGTCACTATCTGGCCATCGAATACCTGGATGATCCTCACAGTGACCTCATCCCCCTCTGATATCACCTCAAGATCCTCTGCAGTGAAATCAACGATATGAAGGCGGTTCATCCTCCTGCGGCTGGTTCTGGGGGCCCCCAGATACCTTCCATTCTCTGCAACGAGCCTTCCATCAATGTAGACACTCCTAACATTGAAGTCCCTGAGGTTATCAACAACCACCATGTCTGCTGCCCTTCCAGGTGCTATGGCCCCTGTGTCGAGGTTGTAGTGATCTGCAGGGTTCACGGTGACCATCTGAACGGCTTTAACAGGGTCAACACCGTATTCAACAGCCCTCCGGAGTATCCTGTCCATGTGTCCCTCCAGGAGGTCTGCTGGGTGGATATCATCTGATACCAGGAAGTCACAGTCGACGGCTGCAAGGTCCCTGAGGTTCCTTGCACTGGAACCCTCACGGGCCATTATCTTCATTCCAAGTTCCCTCTTCTCAAGGGCCTCATCAGGGCTCACGCATTCGTGTTCTGTGGATATACCGGCCCCTATGTATTTACACAGTTCATCACCTGATAGGAGGGGGGCGTGGCCGTCCACCGGCTTGTTGAGTTTCCTTGCAGCATATATCTTCTCCATTACATCCAAATCACCGGATATCACACCAGGGAAGTTCATCATTTCACCCAGTGCGACCACAGATTCCCTTGAAAGGAGATCCTCTATCTCCCTGGCCGAGAGCTCTGCACCTGATGTCTCAAAGGGTGTTGCAGGTACGCAGGATGGTGCCGTGAAGTAAAATTTTAGGGGCGTGTGTGACGCATCCTCCAGCATGAACTCAACACCGTCAACACCCATAACATTGGCTATCTCGTGTGGATCAGAAACAGCAGCGGTGGTACCGTGGGGGACTGCCGCAGCTGCAAATGATGATGGGGTGAGCATTGAGCTTTCGATGTGGACATGGGCATCCACAAACCCCGGGAGGATTACATCCGTGAAGTTCCCCTTCACCCTCCGGACACCTGTTATCACGCCACCGGAAACTTCAACCTCAGCAGGGTATATGTCCCCTGTGAAGACGTTGAGGATGTTTCCCCTTATCATCTAATACTCCAGGTTGTTCATCTTTTTGAGTTCATGGAGGAGTATCGGGATGAACGCACCAACATCTGTAACCACGCTCACAGCCTGTGAACTGCCCCTGTCAGAGAGCTTCGTTACGGTTGCCGGGTTTATATCAACACATATCGTCTTAACACGTGATGGGAGTATGTTGCCGGTGGCTATTGAGTGGAGCATGGTGGCTATCATTATGACCATATCAAGGTCCTGCACGTACTTCCTCATCTCATTCTGGGCCTCCATGACATCGGTTATGACGTCGGGAAGTGGTCCGTCGTCCCTTATTGAACCTGCAAGGACAAATGGCACATTATTCTTTATGCACTCATACATTATCCCCGACCTGAGGACCCCCTTCTCCACTGCATCCCTTATTGAACCTGCACGGTTTATCTGGTTTATTGCGTTGATATGGTGCCTGTGACCCCTGCTTACGGCCTCACCCCTCTCAAGGTTAACCCCAAGTGAGGTGCCGTACAGGGCTGACTCTATATCATGTGTGGCGAGGGCATTACCTGCAAAGAGCACATCTATAAAACCCCGCCGTATCATCTCTGCAATCACCGGTGCCGAACCCGTGTGCACAATCGCCGGGCCGCCAACAAGGCCTATCTTACCCCCTCTCCTTTTGATATCGGTTATCTCAGAGGCTATCTTCTTTATGGTGGTCACAAGGGGTTTTTCACTTGAAACATCGCTGCCCATGAATTCAAATACTCCCTGCTTTCCCCTGGGTCTCTCAGGCGGCACCACCTTTATGCCCTCTCTTCCAACAACCACCAGGTCACCCTCCCTTATATCCCTGATTGGTTTGCACCGGGCAGTTTTTGTTTCAGGGTCAACGACGATCATGCAGTCCATCTCTATCCCCTCAACCTCCAGCCATTCGCCTCCATGGTAAATGAAGGTCTGATGGTTGGTTGTGGAGTAGAAGTCATCAGGGAGAACCCTGTCCATCGGGGCCCTTTTCAGCTCAACCTCACTTATCTCTGCTATGGATGCCCCTATCTCGCTCAGTTCATCCAGGATCTGGTTGAGGAGTGATGGTGTATCCGCCTCCACAAGTATCCTTGCATGGCTTGGATCAGATTTTCTCTTTCCTATTTCAATTTCAAGTATCTGGAAATCCCCGCCCATATCCATTATTATATCAAGGGCCCTGGGGAGTATGAGACTGTCAATTATGTGACCCCTGAGTTCCACCTCTCGAGTATTCATATAAACACCACCGGGATTGATAATTAAATGGTTGGCCAACAAAGTATATAAAATCTGCTGGATCAGAAAGGGAACCAGGGCTTTCAGATGTTTTAAGGAATTATAAAAGTGTCAGAAGGTCATAGATGATCTTGGCCGCATTCACAGATGTCTGATCCCCAAAGCCGGTTGATGACACCTCCACCACATCAAAACCAATCACATCCTTCCGGGAGAGAACCTCAGCCATGTCCTCGAGAACCCATGGCGTGAGACCGCAGGGTGTGGGGTTACCAACGGATGGTGCATATGCCGGGTCAAGTACATCCATGTCAACCGAGATGTATACAGGGCCCCTGATACCCCGTAGGGCTTCAGCTACAGTCTCAGGGTTCTGCATTACCTCATGGGCCATTATGCATCTTATATCGTTCTCCATTACAAATTCGGCCTCCTCGGCTGATGCTGAGCGAACCCCAATCTGTATGACATCCGCCCCGAGTTCATGAACACGCCTCATGACGGTTGCATGGGAGTACCTCTCGCCCGCATAGCGATCCGCCATATCCATGTGAGCATCGAGGTGGATAACCAGGGGAGCCCTGTCGCGGGATGTGAGTTCCTCGACCACAGGGAGTGTCACAGTGTGTTCACCACCCAGGGTGATGGGTTTGAGGTCCAGATCCAGAACCCCACCGATGGAGTCACCTATGAACTCTGCGGTTCTCTGGAAACTACCCGGCACCACGTCCACGTCACCGAAGTCGAAGCATTTAACACCGGGCTTCCCTGAAAACCTGAGGTTATAGGATTCAAAGCTGTAGGATGCCTCCCTAACAGCCAGGGGGCCGAAACGTGTCCCGGGAACATAGGTGGTTGTGGAATCAAAGGGCACACCCAGTATTCCAAATGAAAGTTCAGATATCCTCTCAGGGTCCGTTGTTGAAAAAGCAAATTTTAGGGGGTCTTCTGTATGTAAAAGCATTCAGATCAAAAACCTGATTTTATCAGACTGGAAAAAAGGAGTTTTTTGGGGTTATCCCTTGATCCTCATGAGTTTCCTCTGGCCGAGGGCCTCTATGTACTCCACCTCAACACCCTCAACCAGCTGATCGCTCAGTTCATCAGGTATGGGTGTTTCAAAGGTCTCATAGGTTTCAAGGTCCATCAGCTGGACGTCTCCTCCCATTATGGCAAGGACCTGGGCTGTCCTCTTGTCGATTATGGGTATGTCAACCTTTGAGTCAACAGGCTTTACAAAGCTTCTCTTCTGGTTGTCAAAGATCCCAACAGCCTCAACACGGGCCTTCGCTGATCCATGCTTGCCCGGAGATGACGTTGAGATATTTGTAATCTTTGATGCCTCACCATCAATGATCACGTACTTTCCAACCTTAAGTGTCTTAACTTCAACCACTTTCTTTGACATTAATCTTACCTCCTGTTAGAATGAGTGATATGAGACAGATCTATATCTATTAATCTGGTGCACATATATAAAAGCTTTATAGGAATCAGTACCCCGAATTATGTGGTTGTAATTGAATCTGATAAGAAGTGATTGAAATGAAGGTTGCTATAACATCAGGTAGCTCTGAAGGACCCACCAGACTCAACGCCTTTGACAATGCCCTCCTTGAAGCTGGAATCGGTGATGTGAACCTCATAAAGGTTTCAAGCATACTCCCGAGGGGCGCGGAGATAGTTGAACTTCCACCCCTTGAACCCGGATCCATGGTGAACTGTGTGCTCTCATATAAAATATCAGATACCCCCGGTGACCTCATATCAGCTGCCATAGCAGCTGCAACTTCAGATGAGTTTGGATGTGTCGTTGAGAACTCTGGGGTTAACAGGAAACCCGAGGATGTGAGGGAAGAGGCCATCTCAATGGTCAGATACATGATGTCTGTGAGGGGACTTGAAATAAATGAATTAATAGTAGAAGAAACAAACCATGTTGTTGAAGACTGTGGGGCTGCTGTATCAGCGCTCATATACCTTGACTGAAGTCAGGAAGGGGGTTGAATGGAAGAATCAGACATCTACTACTGGAAGAGTATCGCAGTTAAAATGGCCGAGCAGGTTGAAAAGGCTGTTGCTCCCCTTGTAGGAACTCCTGATGCCGGGGAGATAATCAAAATGGGGGCTGATGGAACACCCACAAAACTCATAGACCTTGTGGCAGAGGATGAGGCCATAGGTGTGCTTGAGAACACAGATCGGCCCGTCACGATAATAAGTGAGGAGATCGGTATTCTCCACATAAACCAGGAGCCCCCGGATGAACCCAGAATAATCTTCGTTGTGGACCCCCTTGATGGTACAAGCAACGCAATAAGGAACATACCATTCTACGGTATCTCAGTGGCTGTTGCAGAATATATCCCTGGAGGTGACCTGCCCTCCCTCAACAATGTCCTTATGGGTTTCGTGAAGAACTTTGCAACAGGCGACCTTTACTGGGCAATAAGGGATCAGGGCGCATTCCTGAATGATAAAAAAATCAGTGCATCAAGCCAGAGTTCCCTGGATAGGACCTCACTGGGTGCATTCATCTACGGTACGAGATTCAGAAGGGTTGATAGCATCTGCAGGGTGATCCGCCGCATGCGCATTCTTGGCTCTGTGGCCCTTGAACTTGCGTACGTTGCAAGCGGATCCTATGACGCCTTCATGGACCTCCGGGAGAATCTGAGGATAGTTGATATTGCCGCATCCAAGCTGATCGTGGAGGAGGCCGGTGGTGTGGTGACAAATGAGAGGGGTGAATCAATAGACGGTCTCCTGAATGTCAAGGCAAGGACCTCACTTATCGCGGCAGGAAACATGGAACTCCACAGAAAGATAATGCAGACCCTGGAGGTCATATAATGCGTATAGGTATAATAGCCCGCTTTGATGTGCCCGAAGCCGTTGAACTTGCAGGTAAGGTGGCCTCATTCCTTCTGAACAGGGGCGTTGAACTGAGCGTTGACCTCAAGATCACAGAGGATCTCCCTGCACTCCGTGAATACGGAAAGGACATCAGGGACATGGAAGTCGACATGATACTCACCATTGGAGGGGATGGGACAATACTCCGGACCCAGAGCCTCATAGAGGGTAAGGAGATACCGATACTTGGAATAAACATGGGCACAGTCGGGTTCCTGACGGAGGTCGACCCTGAAAATGTCTTCTCGGCCCTGGAGGATGTTCTCACTGGCAACTATGCTGTTGAGAGGAGAACCCTCCTCAGCGTATACCATAACGGTGAACTTCCATCAGCCCTCAATGAGGTTGTTATGATGACAAGGAAGCCCGCCAAGATGCTCCACATAGAGATATCAGTTGACGATGAGGTTGTTGAGGAGCTCAGGGCGGATGGTATAATCATAGCAACACCCAGCGGTTCAACAGCATATTCCATGTCCGCTGGGGGTCCTATAGTGGATCCCCGCGTGGAGGCATTCCTTATAGTCCCAATATGCCCCTTCAAACTTAGCGCCAGACCACTGGTTGTCTCCAATAAAAGTGTAATCAGGGTTAATCTTTTGAGGAAGGGTAAGAAGGCCATCGCGGTGATTGATGGGCAGTACGAGGAGGAGATCAACCACATGGAGGAGGTTGTATTCAAAAAGTCAGATCACTGCGCCCACTTTGTAAGGCTCAGTAAGGACTTCTACAGGAAGGTGCGTGAGAAGCTCATAGAGGGGGGTATAGATTCCATGAATGATTGAATCTGATTCAGAACCGGAAAAAACCCAGAGGTAGTTTTGGTATAGATTCCATAAATGATTGAATCTGATTCAGAACCGGAAAAAACCCAGAGGTAGTTTTGGTATAGATTCCATAAATGATTGAATCTGATTTAAAAAAATCTCCTGTGATCTCAATGGTTAACCAAAGCCGTTTAACTGGACCAAGATTATAATGACCAAAAACCTCAAAACCACCACAAAACCCAAAAAAGGTACACAGATGACCAAAAACCTCAAAACCACCACAAAACCCAAAAAAGGTACACAGATGACCAAAAACCTCAAAACCATAACAAAACCGCTTGTTGTTGACCTCACACATGGTGGAGTTACAATTGCCCGTGAACTGAGAAAAATATCGGACGATGTCCTTGCATGGGACATATACGGGACTCTGAAGGGCTCTGACCATGAAATGCTCCTTGAAATGGGTATCCTGGAGGTTGATGGTCCCCTCGCCGATTCAACCATAATAGCGCCTGTTCACTGCCCGGTTAAAGCAGATATAACCCACCACGAAATAACCGGCCTTCTGCTGGACCCCTGGAAGGAAGCACGTGGGATACCTGTGGTTGAGGTTACAGGGGTCAAGGGTAAGACCAGCACGGTATGGATACTCAGAAAGATCATGGAGAACCTGAATCCCCTTGTCCTCAGTAGCCGCGGCTCCTATGCGGGTTCTGAACTACTCAGGAGGGATATAAGCATAACCCCCGCCAGTATGATTGAAACCGTGCAGCTTGCAGGTGACCGTGATTATGGTTCAGCCATCTTCGAGGTCTCCCTTGGTGGTACGGGACTCGCAGATGTGGGTGTGCTGACCAATATAGCCGAGGACTACAGCATAAGGAGAGGCACATCAAGGGCCAGTTCCGCCAAGAGGCAGATATTCAGGAGCAGAATGGTCTGCTGCGAGCTTCAGGCATTCAAAAGATACTACCGGAGTTTTGGGGATAAGACAAACACATTCTCGGTTGATTCTGGTGCCAGTGTCCACGCCACCGACGTTAGTTACGGCCTTGAGTCCACAGTGGCCAGCATCATAGTGGAGGACCTTAAAACAATTGATGGTGACCATATCAATACAGAATTTGGAATTGAAACATTTGCACCTGCAGAGCACCATCTATCAAACGTCCTTGCCGCAATCAGTGCAGCTCTCACACTTAACCTTGATGTGAAGGACATCCAGAGGGGTGTTAATGGCTTCCGGGGGATACCCGGCCGCACATCAATCAGAAGACTGGATGGTACCTGCATAATAGAGGAGGTGAACCCTGGTCTGAATGTGAAGGCTGTGGAGTACACACTGAAAATGGCAGAGGACCTCCCCGACCCTGCCGTAATCATAGGTGGAAGATACGGGGTTACATGTGAGGATATAGATGAGGACAGGCTCTCTGAAATTCTCAGAGAATACACTCACCTCAACCCCATATTCACAGATGAACTCGGATACAGTATAATGAGGAAAACCCAAAATAATGGCCCCTACTTCAAATCCCCGGATGATGCGCTGGGGGCTGCCCTTGAACATGAGACGGTGATCCTGATTTACAGGTCAGAGTATCGTGACCTCTCGAGAAGATGATGAGTAACCTCCAGCGTATGTAGTCAGAAATCGGGTTTTTTTAATAACCGTGACCTTTTAAAAACTTATAAATAGGATGCCATAAATTTTTCAAGTGATTAACGTTTACTGGAGATGATTCATTGATAGCTGGAACAAGGGGGAGTCGCCTGGCACTGGTACAGACAGACCACGTCATTGATATGCTCAGCGAAATCTGCGGTGAGAGAATCGAAAGGAGGATCATAAAGACGAAGGGTGACAGGATAAAGGATTCCCAGCTTTACAGTATGGACTCAAGGGGCCTCTTCACAAGGGAACTTGACAATGCGGTCCTGGAGGAGGAGGTTGACCTTGCGGTTCACAGCCTCAAGGACGTCCCCAGTGACCTTGACCCTGAACTTGTGATTGCAGCAGTACCCCTGAGGGAATCCCCCAATGAGGTTCTTGTATCCCGTTTTGACTGGGATGAGCTCCCCTCCGGTGCTAAACTTGGAACCAGCAGTCTCCGGAGGGAAGCATTCTGCAATCATCACCAAAAAAATTTTAAGATGGAGCCCCTAAGAGGAAATATAGATACCAGGATAAGAAAGGTGATGGAAGGAGAGGTCCATGCAACCATAATGGCCGAGGCGGGTTTAAAGCGTCTCGGACTCGAAAATTACATTAAAAAAAGATTCACACTGGAATACTTCACGCCAGCCGCCGGGCAGGGGGCTCTGGCTGTTATAACAAGAAGGGACAGTGAATTGAGGGGTTCAATTGAGAAAATAACCCATTACCCATCCCAGCAGGAGGTCACAGCCGAGAAGACCCTCCTAAGGGAACTGGGTGCCGGGTGCCAGTGCCCGCTTGGCGTTATAGCAAGGGCCTCCGGTGGAGAGATCAATCTCTACGCTGTTCTTCTAACAAGAGATGGTGAGATACTCAAAAGAGTTAATGTTAAGGGATCCGTTGATAAAGCAGAGGACATTGGTAAAAAAGCTGCCAAAGAAATGGAGGATTATATTTGAGAAAGATAAATGTGGGTGTAATCGGCGTTGGAGCCATGGGTTACAACCATGCCAGGGTTTACTACAGGCTTAAAAATGCGAATCTTATGGCTGTATCCGACATCATGAAGGGAACACTCCAGAAGGTTGCCAACAAGTACGATGCTGTCGGGTATGTGGACTACGAGAACCTCCTTGAGATACCGGAGATAGAGGTGGTAAGTGTCTGCGTACCAACCACCCACCATTACCGTGTGGTCATGGACGCCCTTGAACACGATAAACACGTTCTTGTGGAAAAGCCCATTGCATTCACACTTGAAGAGGCAAGGGAAATGGTGAAAACAGCCCGAAGGAAGGGTCTGAAGCTGGGGACAGGACATGTTGAAAGGTTCAACCCTGCTGTTCAGAAGGCGAAGGAGTTAATTGAAAATGATGTGATAGGGGACGTGGTTTCTGCATCTGCAAAGAGGGTCGGCCCATTTCCCCCAAGGATAAAGGACGTTGGTGTTACCATTGACCTTGCGATACATGACCTTGATGTCATGCACTACCTCTTCAGTGAACCCGTGGCAGAGGTATACGCGGTCATGGGCAGCATACTAGAGAAATGCGAGTATGAGGACCATGCAGAGATAATGACAAAATTCAGAAGCGGAATCACAGGGATACTTGAGGTTAACTGGCTCACACCCTACAAGAGGAGGAAACTGGCCATCACAGGGACAGATGGCATAATAAACGTTGACTATATCGATCAGAAACTGGATGTGTACGGCAAATTCGCCCAGGACATCCAGATCAAACATGAGGAACCCCTCAGGAATGAAATCAAATCATTCCTCTCATCGGTTATCAACGATGAGGAGCCTGAGATAACCGGTGAGGACGGTATATACGCACTTAGAACTGTGCTTGCAGCCATGAAATCTTCAAGGGAACACAGGCCCGTGAAACTTAACGGTGATATTTGAGGTGCTTGTAATGGAAAATGAACTTATAAAGAAGGCCCGGGAACTGAGAAAAAGGGGTTTTACAACAGGGGAAATTGCAGATGAACTGAACGTGTCAAAGGATACTGCCAGGTGGCTGACGCTTCAGACCGCCAGTTCAGTTTCCCCCAAGGAGGCTCCTGTGGATTTTGCCATCAACTGGGAAAGCCTAGGCGGCAGTTCATCCCGTATGAGGTATGTTTCGGCTGCAATGGCAGACATGGCACTCAAGTACGGTGTTGCAGATGTTGTGCTCGGTATAGCCATAAGCGGCATACCATTCGCCACCCTCATGGCCGATGTTATGGGGGCTGAAACCGGGCTTGAAACATCCCTTGCCGTCTTCCACCCTGTGAAACACAGGAAGGACGAGGGAGCAGAGGGCGCCATTAGCAGCAACTTTGCAAAGGTGAAGGACAAGAGGGTTGTGGTTGTTGATGACGTGATAACCAGCGGGAGGACCATAGGTGAGGTTGTAAGGGTCCTCAGGGAGCAGGGAGCCAAACCCCTGGCGGTCACCGTCCTCATAGATAAGAAGGGGATCTCAGAGGTTGATGGTGTGCCAGTTGAGTCACTCATAAGGGTCAGCAGACTTGGCTGATAACTCAATTTATCCCAAACCCCAACATCCCTGAAGACTTTCTTCATTCTTTAAAGCCTGAAATTTATCTAAAACCTTTTTTCCGGCTTTATGCCGCATCTAACCTTTTAAATGGTTAAACCTCAGCATCCCATCCAGTTTAAATGTTTTCTCCAGCCCCTAACTCAATTTTTTAAATAGATTCGGTGCTATCCCCGCACTTAAAGGCATAATCAGATGATTGATTAAAAGATTGCCACAATTCAATCTAATTTTTCAGATAAAACCTGCAGATATCGATAAGATTTCATTTAAACATAGTTAATACTATGTTAGGCCATGCATATGAAACCGGTTTTCTGAAAAATGTCAAAATTTTAAGGGAATTTTTTTCATCCCTGAAAGACCTCTTCGTCTATGGTGGAATTCTTCCAGCGCTCTGGGGACCATCACTCCTTCTGGCATCCTCCGCCCTTCTTGAAAGACCGTGCAGGCCCATAACCGTGGTGATATCCTTCATGCTCCCCCTCACGGTGTACGCCTACGACTATCTTGCAGACTCCAAAGTGGATTCCCTCACAGACCCCCAGAGATCCCATTTCAGCGAGCGGTGGGGTAAATGGATTATCTCATCCTGTGCAGCCACACTTATCGCGTTGCTTGGCATATGCAGGGATCCCTTCATGACAGCTCTCACCGTGGTTCTTCTGACAGCGGGGATCCTCTACACGGGTTTCTTCAAGGGCCTCACCAGAAGGATCACCGGCTTTAAAAACATCTACCTGGGCCTCATATGGAGTTCGTGGACCGTTCTACCGACAGCTCCCTGTACCCTCACAGAATCGCACCTGGTGGTGTTCACCTTCATCTTCCTTAAAGTATACGTGAACACTGCATTCAGTGACTACAAGGATGCTGAATCAGACAGACTGCAGGGACTCAGAACACTTCCTGCAGTCTACGGTGAAAAGGGAAGTTCAGTTATCCTTCAGGTTATAAACGCCTCAGGCGCGGTTGTTCTGTGTGCAGGTATCCTCCTTGGACTTGTACCTGGAACCGGTGCTGCTGCAGTGATCCTTGCCATCTACACTGGCCTTTACCTGCACCTGAAAGGGAAGATGGATATAAAAAGAGCCACACTCACTGCAGACCTGGAGGGTCCCCTTCACCTGATACTTATCCTGGGATCATTTAATGTGCCCTTTCAGTTAAACCCCTGAATGCTCAGGGGCGGTACCTCAGTATCGCCCCTATACCCCCAAAGGCCCTCAGGAGCTGCATACCCTCCTCTGTCTCTGTTGATATGATCTCAACCTCGGTTCCAACCTCCTCGGCCATCTCAACCAGGTCATCGATCATGTCCCTCCTGTCTGAGAGCCTCATCTGATCGTTACATGATGGACAGGTTTCGGTGTCTGGCAGATCCTTCCCTGTCCTCTCCATGCTGTGACCGCATGAAGCGCACTCATAGGTTCCCCTCTGGTATTTGAGGTCCTCTGAGAGCAGTAGAACCTCAACTGCGCCCATCTGGAGGTGCTGGCGGACCTCCCTTTCACCATAGGATGCCAGGCCATCCTCATTTATGAGTTCCCTCAGGAAGCGCTGGACGAGTTTCTTCTCCCTCATCACATCAATTTCACTCAGGACGTCCATGGACTTGTCGATAACCTCCCTGATACCGAATTCCCCTGTGTATGATGTGTCCACCGTGGTTATGACCTTCTTCTTGAGTTCATGGTGAAGGTAGTCACCGTTTAGGAACTCCTCCTTTGTGTGTCCTGGGCCCCCGAGGATGATGCCCTTGAGGTCCTCAATCTGCAGGAAGGCCTCGTTCATGTGCTCCCCTATCCTCTTGAGGAACTCGTGAGCTGCGAGGTCTATGAGACGGTCAAACCTCCTCTGGGACTGACCACCTGCCTTGTGCTTACCTGGCACGCCACTTGTGAGGGTCTTAAGGATGTCTATCCGCTTACCCCGGAGGGTTGCAATGGTCGCCTCCTTCCTGTCAAGTACAGCCAGCCCGTAGGTCTCCTTCTCCTCAAGCATCTCCCTCAGTGGTTCAAGATAGAACTCTGAGTTGCAGTGGTATATGTAGGTCTTTATGGGTTCAGGTGGCTCGAAGACGTAGGTTTCCATCTTCTCTGTACCGGGTCCTCCCCGTGGCACCATCCCCACGAACATCACAAGACCCTTCTCTGGTGGTCTGGGGAAAAGCTTCAGCCTCTGCATTATAACCTCAATTGCTGACTGCACATTCTTCCTGGTCTGCTTGCTCTTGATGTTGGCGCTCTGGCTCAGTTCCTCCCTCATATGCTTTGCAACGTCACTGATCTGTCTGTCGGGGGGTATGTATACCGATACAAGCTCTGTCCCCCTTCCCCTCTTATCTGATAGTTCCTGGAGGGTTCTCTTGAATTCAAAAAGTTCCTTTGATGATGGTTCACTCACTATGAATCACTCCTCATGAAAATGATAAAATAAACTGTAACTGTATATGGGGTGGGGTAATTATAAAGTTTACTGGATGCCTGGAGAAAAGATATAAGTGGATTCAGTCATAACTGGAAAGGAAGAGTCAACTAATTTTCGCGGTGGATCGTTATGAGAATTGTTATTACCATTGGAGGATCAATCCTTATACGTGAATTCACACATGAAATGTTCAGGGCATACGCCGATATTCTGAATTCGCTGAGGAATGAACATGAACTGTTTGTGGTTGTGGGTGGGGGCAGACCCGCCCGTGATTACATAGGGGTTGCACGAAAACTGGGGGCTGGGGAAGCCCAGTGCGATGATATAGGAATCGATGTCACAAGGTTGAATGCCAGGATTCTCATAACAGCCCTGGGTGAAAGTGCATACCCATCTGTACCTGAAAACTTCAGGGAGGCCGTCAGATTTGCAGCATCAGGCAGAATAGTTGTGATGGGTGGTACGGAGCCTGCCCACAGTACCGACGCTGTTGGGGCAATACTGGCCGAAACCGTTGGGGCTGACCTCATGATAAACCTCACATCGGTTGACGGTTTCTATGACAGGGACCCCCAGAAGTACCCGGATGCGAGGTTCTACCCTGAGATCAGCGCCAGTGAGATGCTGGAGCACCTCAGCGAATCTGATGTGAAGGCCGGCACCTACGAGTTCTTTGACCATACCGCCCTTAAGATGATAAGGAGGTCAGGGATAAGGACCATCATAGCCAGTGGCCGTGACCCCGAGAACCTTCTGAGGGCAATCGATGGTGGAATAGGAACCACTGTTATCCCTGAATAAATGTGAAAGTTTAAATTCATCAATGGAGGTGAAGAGAATGGTTGAACCGCACAAGCACTGTCCTGTATGCAGCACCCCCATACCCATGGATGAGGTGACCTGTTCAGAGAGGTGCCAGGAGATCCTATCAAAGAATCAGCAGAGGGTGAGGAGAACAAGGACAATCTTCTACCTGGTATTCGCGCTTTTCATTGTGGTGTGGGTTGTGCTCTCCATAAAAAGGTAGGTGATTTTTTAGGGTGGCTCAGGGTGACCTCAGCACCGCCACCCCATAAACAACAAGTATAATACCAACGGCGACCCCCACAAAGACCGGGTTGAATGACAGCGCACCCATAAGGATGTATATGACCCCCAGGATGGCGCTTATTATGCCAGCATTTCTTTTCAGGTAACTCTGGGAGCCGGCTGAAAGTATCAGTATTCCGGCAACAAGCAGGAGGATGCCTGTAACGTAAAGCCAGGCACCAGCAAGTTGATTTATGAGGAAGACCCTGAAGACCAGCATGAGACCAGCTGCAAGGGCTATAACTGCAAATATCATCCAGAGTATCCCCACCTCCATGTACCTCCTGGCCATGATGGCATTTGCAAGCATCCAAACACCAAGACCCGATAGCACAAGACCCGTGAGTATGCTTATAGCTGTTACACCTGAGATCGGAGATACAAGAAATACAATACCTAGAATAACCGAGAGGAGACCCATCCATTTTTTCAGCATCATCTCACCGGTCTGTTATTATGTTCAACTGATTTTATATATTTTATGAAATTTCAGCTGTAAATCAACCTGGAAAATCACCCTGAAGCCCGTGACAGTGAACCGGACCATGTATCTAAAGGATCATCCTGAAGCCAGTGACAAGGAGCAGGGCCATGAAGAGTACCTTATGTACCTCACATCAACCCTGTGGGCTGCCATGACACCAAGACGTGAGGACGGGACACTCATTAATGCAATGGCCATGAACTGAACCAGATTAACATATCCCACTGAAAACTGGCCCCCCGGTCCGCTCATGAGATATGAGACTGTGCCTGATGCTGCGGTCATCGCAATCACAACCGAGGAGGTCCCTACGGCTTCAAGCACATCAAAACCTCCAACCAGCACGAGGAGGGGTACAAGGACAACCCCGCCGCCGATGCCAAGGAGACCTGAAAGGAAACCCGCAAGGAACCCCAGTGGAATGGCGGCATTCTTCCTCCCATGGGATGGTGAAATCCTGGATGATAGGAGGAGCTGCAGTGAAACAAGGATCAGGAGCAATCCAAATACCATCCTGAGGATCCCTGCAGGTGATGACGTGGCAGTCAAAACCCCCAGGATGCTACCGCAGGCACCGAGGGCCCCCATGGGGATGGCCCTGCCTGCATCAACACATCCCCTCCTGTAATGTGAGTAAGCCCCTGTGAGGGCAGCTGGCAGGATAACTGCAAGGCTGGTTGCAAAGGCTGTCCTTATTGCAATATCCGGTGGTGTGCCTGAGGACTCCATTAAAAAGAAGAGTACGGGGGCTATTATGAAGCCTCCGCCAACACCCAGGAGGCCTGTTGCAAGTCCGGCCACGATGCCCGTGAGAAGTAGTACTGGGATATAGAATACCGGATCCATGTTATAACCTGAGGTGTTCAATCATCAACCATTACCGCGATTAATTTATAAGTTACAAGATCCATATCTCACCCTGCTAATTAAATTAATTTCTTCTGGGTGAATAACTTTGAGATCAGACAGGTTCATGGCAGCCGGCATAATCTTCATTGCACTGGCAATCACACTCTTCACGACAGACACCCTTGACCCCATTATAACACCCCTAACACACGTATTCCTCATGGGCTCCTCAGAGGGCAAGGATGTGATATTCTTCACCATAATGGGGACCATGTTCCTCCTTGCACCCCTCTTCAGGGAGGGTGGAATTTTCTGCCCTGAAGGCATCGATAAGAACACCTACCTTTACATTTCAGCTTTAATAGCACTTGTAACCTACCTCACGGGTCTTGCAGTTGAGGTGGCACTTCGCATTGAAATGGGCGTATCACCATTCACGACCTTCATATCAATGAATCCGGCTGCCTCAACCAGTCTGACCCACTCCCATGTATTCAAGGCAAGCCTCAGCCCCCTAACCGGGCTTGTAGTGCCTGCCTCATCGGGCATCCACACCGGTTCATCACTGGCAGGTCACATTCCATTCCTCCTCCCGGTCACGATCACCTCCATCACACTGATATACATCCTCGGGCTTCTCTCAACAGGTGACAGAAGGGATTTCCATGTGGCGATAGTCATATTCGCCACAGCATCCACAATAATAGGTATAATAGACGGGGGGATCTTCTCAACCCCCGCACTTGTCGGGCTGTCCGGGATTATAGGTATGAGCGCCCTCAGGGTTCCCTTCAGTCCGGGAAACCTTAAAATCCCGGCCCTCATAATAGCCTCACTCGTTGTTCTGAGGGTGCTCCTTGGAATCCTGGGATCAGTGCCCGGCTACTATGAGGTCACCATCCTTGAGCCATATGGCGCCCCCAGCACCGAGGGGCTCCATGTTCTCTCAGAGGAGAGAAAAGATGATAGGCTGATACTGAAACTTTCACCGGAACAGAACGAGATGGTGCTCCTTGACAGGTTAACCCGCCGCCTTGACGGCAGATGCAGCGGGTTCTTCATGACATGGAACTTCTTTTCATTCTTCTGAAGGAGGATAAATGATGAAACTCAGCATAATCATACCGACCTACAATGAGGAGGAATATCTGCCTGCGCTGCTTGAAAGCATAAGGAAACAGGACTTCACAGACTATGAGGTTATAGTGGCAGATGCAGACTCTGAGGATAATACAAGGAAAATTGCGGAGGAGTACGGCTACAGGGTGGTTGAGGGTGGAATGCCCGCAGCCGGAAGAAACAGGGGTGCTGAGGTCGCCAGGGGAGAACTCCTCCTCTTTCTGGATGCTGACCTTGTTCTCACCGACGGGTACCTCAGGGATGCTGTGGAGGAATTCGAATCAGAAAACCTGGGAATCGCCATAACCCAGATGATACCCCTCTCAACCAGAAGGCGTGACAAGATACTCCATGAATTCGCAAACAGATTCATGATACTTGTTGAATCCATTAAACCCCATGGGGCAGGCTGCTACGGAATACTGACCCGTAAGGAACTCCATGAAAGGGTCGGGGGTTTCGATGAGTCCCTTGACTTCGGAGAGGATACAGACTACATTGAGCGCATAGGTAAGATAAGAAGATTCAGGGTTCTGAGGAAACCAAGGGTTCTGGTATCCATAAGGAGGCTTGAAAAGGAGGGCCTCAGAAACCTGGCATTCAAGTACACAAAGAGCACATTATATGACTTCATGGGAAAGAAGGTGAGTGCCAGTGACCTCAAATATGAATTCGGGCACTCCCGGAAGAAGAGGGTGCTTTACTCTGTCTGCGGTGAGGGGATGGGACACGCCATAAGGAGCGGGGTTATCCTGGACAAGCTCACAGAGGACCATGAGGTCCTTATATTTGCAAGTGACCGTGCCTACAGGTACCTCAGCAGCAAATTCGATAATGTCCATGAGATATACGGCTTCAACACTGTCTATGAGGATAACAGTGTAAATGACATGAAAACATTCGTAAAGGCCATGAAAACATTCCCAAGGGACCTCAAGGAAAATCTTAAGCTCCTCTACAGGATAGCGAAAGATTTCAGGCCGGATGTGGTTGTGTCTGACTTTGAGTTCTATGCAAGTGTGATAAGCAATATGCTCAGGATACCCCTAATAAGCATAGACAACATGCACGTCATAACCCAGTGCAGGATAGAGTATCCTGAAAAATTCAGGAGGGACAAAATCAAAGCCGCGGCTGTTGTGAGGTCATTCATTGTAAGACCCAGACGATATCTAATAACCAGTTACTTCTTCCCTGAGGTTAAGAACCCCAAGAAGGTATCCATGTATCCTCCTGTCCTGAGGGAGGAGATAATGAATCTTGATCCCTACTATGGGGACCATGTGCTGGTCTATCAGACGAGCAGGTCAAACAAAAAGCTCATTGAGATACTGAAGAGTATAGACAGGAACTTCATAGTATACGGCTTTGACAGGGATGAAGTGGACGGAAACCTTACCTTCAGGAGATTCAATGAGGACCTGTTCTTCAGGGACTTTGAGTCTGCGGCTGCGGTTATAACCAACGGTGGCTTCACCCTGATAAGTGAGGCCCTCTACCTCAGAAAGCCAGTATACAGTGTCCCTGTTAAGGGACAGTTCGAACAGATACTCAATGCGGTATACCTTGAGAAGCTGGGTTACGGGGAATTCCATGAGGAGACAGAAAGGGAGAGCCTTGAGGGGTTCCTTGGGCGACTTGACGTCTACAGACGGAACCTTGAGGACTATGATGGGGGTAACAATGAGATAATAGATGCCCTTAAGAGGGCAATAGATGAATGTTCACGGGGATGCTAACATGCAGAGCCGTTCCCGGAGTTTTAGGGGTTTTCCTTATTTTTCAGATTTTTGAGGACTGTAAACTGAAAAAGAGCATATGGTTTCCCCCCTAAAACCCATCATCTATGCAGAATATAAAGAACAGTACAATCTATTCTGAATTGACCCCATTTAACAGTCAAAGAAATATCCTGATAAAAAACTCATTAAAAATTGTTCCTGGTGTAACTAGAGCGTTACACCAAGATCGAGCTGTTCTGTGAGCTCCTTGTACCTGTTCCTTATTGTCACCTCGGTTACACCTGCAACCTCTGCAACGTCCCTCTGGGTCTTGCGCTCCCCGAGGAGGACCGATGCGATGTACAGGGCTGCTGCTGCAACACCTGTGGGACCCCTACCCGATGTGAGTCCATTCTCCATTGCCATCTCTATGATCTCAATGGCCTTGGACTGGACCTCACCTGAGAGTCCCAGTTCACTTGCGAACCTTGGCACGTAGTCAACAGGGGATGTTGGCGGCAGCTTTATGTTTAGTTCCCTTGTTAAGAACCTGTAGGTTCTTCCAACCTCCTTCTTGCTGACCCTTGAGACCTCTGCAATCTCATCAAGTGTCCTTGGGACGTTGCAGCTTCTGCATGCTGCGTATAGTGACGCTGCAACCACCCCTTCAATGCTTCTTCCCCTGATGAGTTTGTTCTCAACGGCTCTCCTGTAGACCATTGATGCTGCTTCCCTGACGCTTCTCGGTAATCCCAGCCTTGAGGAGTCCCGGTCGAGTTCGCTCAGTGCAAATGCCAGGTTTCTCTCTGTGGCCCCTGAGATCCTTATCTTCCTCTGCCATTTCCTGAGGCGGTACCACTGGGCCCTGTTCCTTGCAGGGATGTCCCTTCCGTATATGTCCTTATTTCTCCAGTCTATCATGGTTGATAGACCCTTGTCGTGTATGGTGTAGGTTATGGGTGCCCCCACCCTCGTCCTCTTGTCACGCTGTTCATGGTCGAAGGCCCTCCATTCTGGACCCATGTCAACCAGGTTATCGTCTATGACAAGACCGCACTTTCCACACACTATTTCAGCCCTTTCGTAGTCGCCCCTGAGATCCTCGGAGCCGCACTCAGGACATTTTGTTTCCTTCTCTATTTCAGAAACATCAGACCTCATTTTCTCCTTCGTTTCCTTCGCCCCCATTTTTTCACATTCTTTATACCCACGTATAAAGTCTCTCCAGCTCGGTTCTCAAATTTTTCAGGTTTTATTGCACGAACTGGTTTTACTGATATGTATGGATTTCGTGTTGGACCGAAGATGTCGTGCACTTTTCCTACCATTTTCCCTTCAGAAGTAAAAACGGGTGCTCCAAGCTGCGGTGTCCTTGTGGAACGTACTATGATTCTTCCCTTGCTGGAGACATGTGAAATATTCCCTAAACTCTTCATAATTCACCGAAAATTTTATATAGTGTATTCTTCACTTACTAGTATATAAATGTTTCGATAATTTTATATTAAAACAGTGTTTGATGTACAGGGATGTGCATGGTTTTCTGAGTCAATCCCCGGCAGCCATTATGTATCTCCCGTAGTACAGTGCCGAAAGAAAACCTATAATTGTGGGTGCAAAGTAACTTGCGATTCTATCAATCACGCTGGCAGCCATGACATAATCAGCCCCTATCCCTGCAACAGCAAATAGACCCACAAGTATACCCTCCCTCAGTCCAAGGGATCCCGGTAGAAGTGGTAAAAGTGATATCAGGATCCCCACGGTGTATATGATTATAAGGGGCACTGCAGGTGGTGAAACCCCAACTGCCAGGAAGCAAATATAGATGCGGCAAACATCGAGGGCCCACATTCCAAGTGAAACAAAAATGCCCGCCATAAAGACCCTCTTATCAGTTATCGCTGTTGAAAAGCCCTCACTGAACCTGTTTATATAGAATATGACCCTCTCATGTATTCTGGAGAAACTGACATCCCCCTTCCTGAACCTTGAAAACCACTCCACAACTCTTCTCACAATCGAGAGCGCAAGCCTCTGGGCAATATCACGGTTCATTCCAGCATAGATTGCAGCTGAAAAAAATGCGATTGTGAAAAAGATCAGAACACTCACAATAACCCTTGTCCAGATGGATATGCTCCAGGTCATTATAAGGATCGCGGAGAGAATGGATATAGCCGCAAAGGGTATGAACTCAAAAACCCTGTCTGCCGTTGACGATGCAAAACCTATCTCAAATGGTGTCCCCTCAACCTCCCGCAGGAGGTATGCCCTCAGTGGCTCGCCACCGGCGGCCCCCGGTGTTATGTTGTTACCGAAGATGCTTGCAAAAAGAAGCATCAGGAGCCTGGAAAATGAGGGAGCATCATCAACCAGATTAAGTATAAGCCGCCATCTCACCGTCCACAGCACCAGTATAAGTGACTCCAAGAGAAAGTTCAGTGCAAGAAAATAGGGGCTGGTCCTCTCAAGGGCCCTCAGAATATCCTCAAAGCCTGCAAATAATCCTATGAGTAATATGAGAATAGCAACAGCAATGAAGGAGAGAATTATGGTGCGCTTATTCTCCCCGATGTAAGCAAAAACTTCCTTCTCTCCCATGGAAACACACTACTTCAATCCAAGAATCTCAGAAAGGGTGAAACCCTCTGCAAGTTTCTCCTTGATGGATGATTCCTTCTTTCTGATCTCCATTGCCATACGAACAACGTCAGGCACAAGTTCAGCGGGAACCACAACCACTCCAGATTCATCTCCAAATATGAGGTCTCCACTCTCAACTCTGACACCATCGCACTCAAGGTTCAGGTTGAGCTTGCCCTCTGCCAGCGGTTCCCCTGCACAGGGGACATAATCCCTGGAGAATACCGGAAATTCAAGTTGAAGAAGTGCATCCCTATCCCTGCAGGATCCGTAGATCACAGCACCTGCTATACCCTTAGCCATGGCTGTTTTTGATGTGAGCTCTCCCCAGACAGCCATATCATCTCCATCAGTCCCTATGAAAACAACATCACCTTTACCTGCGGCGTCTATGGCCATCACCGAGGTCCCCCAGTCACGGCTGGATGTGCTTGCAGTCACAGCCCATCCGCAGAGCCTCAGATTGTTAACGGGCTTTATGGATGGTATAACCCCATCCATACCAGCCACAGCCTTAAGTGCATCTGAAACCTGGGGGGCCGATATGTCAGAAAGAAGCCTCAGGGGATCCCGCGGGCTGCGGAAACTTCTCAGGCGTTCAATGGGCTTTATGCCTTTTATAGCCATATAATCAATCCTGGGGAGTTGTAACCTCTTCCACCATGGTTTTTCCAGCTACAACTTCGTCAACGCTGTGAATGGAACCCCCATAACTCTCAATGGCCCTTGTTATCTCATCAAAATCAAGGTCGTTTCCCTGAATCGTGACCTTGATGTTCTCTGTCTCCTTATCGATCTCCATGAGGGTTATGTTAACACCCTCAACGCCCCTGAGTTCACTCAGGTACTTGGCATATTCAGGTATTATGGGTTCGTGGGGTTTGAGTATATCCAGAACAATTCTTATAAGGCCCTTAGCCACCATCTTTCCTCCATGATTCTTTAAAATGATATGCTATTATGATAGAAAGGATATTTAAATATAGTCCCATTCCAGCAAGGGACATCTGTGATTATTTTATATATCAGTATCTCCATATAAAATATAGATATTATCAAGCTACTGAAAGGGCTCAATATGTCTCTTATAAAGCTTCAGCAGATAACACATGAAATAAATGAACTTAAATACCAGGGAGAACTTGGAGTACCCATTCTCATCGAGGGCCGGAAGGACGAGGAGGCCCTCCGGGAACTGGGTGTCGAGGGACCCTTCATAAAGGTTTCAGGATCCATGATGGGACTTTCTGAAATCGCCCTCAGGGCAGCCAGTGCCTCGAGGGTTATCATACTTACAGATTTTGACCGTAAGGGCAGTGAACTTGCAAAAAGATTGTACACTGATATACAGAGCCTTGGAGCGAATCCAGACCTCAGAATACGGCGAAGACTCATGGGGATGACCAGAAGATACATCAAGGACATACAGAGCCTTCCTTCATACATCGAAAGGCTGAAGCTGGAGGTATGCCCGTACCCCCTTGATAATATCTGAAAACTGTTATCATCATATTTTTTCAATTTGATAACCAGTTCATTCCTCAAAGGAGGGTTTACATGGGAAAAGAAGAAATAAGTACAACCAAATACCTCATTCACGCTCAAATTAATGCTAACGGAATCGTTGAGAAACCTGACGTTGTTGGGGCAATATTCGGACAGACTGAAGGTCTTCTCAGCAATGACCTGGATCTCAGGGAACTCCAGAAGACAGGTAGAATCGGCAGGATCAAGGTCAACATCACATCAAGGGGTGGTAAATCAAAGGGGGAGATAATCATCCCATCAAGCCTTGACCGTGTTGAAACCGCCATACTTGCAGCTTCCCTTGAAACAATAAACCGTGTCGGACCATGTGAGGCCTACATACAGGTCACAAAGGTTGAGGACGTCCGTGCGGTTAAACGTAAAAGGGTAGTTGAGAGGGCCAAGGAGATATACGCCAGCATGATGGAGGAAGTGACCCCTGAAAGCCTCAGAATGATCGAAGAGGTCAAGGAGGCCATGAGGGTCCATGAAATCACAGAGTATGGTGATGAAAAGCTTCCAGCAGGACCCAACGTTGAGACCTCAGACGCCATACTTGTTGTGGAGGGAAGATCCGACGTCCTCAACCTCCTCAAGTACGGTATAAAGAACGCCATCGCAGTTGAAGGGGTCAGTGTGCCAAAAACCGTTGCAGAGCTCACAAAGAAGAAAACGGTCACAGCCTTTGTCGATGGTGACAGGGGCGGGGAACTGATCCTCAAGGAGCTCCTCCAGGTGGGGGATATAGACTACGTCACAAGGGCACCCAAGGGCAAGGAGGTGGAGGACCTTGAGAAGGATGAGATCATGATGGCCCTCAGAAACAAGGTGCCTGTTGAGCAGTTCTACCATGACCTGGGGATGCAGAAGGAGAAGAAGAAATCAGAGGACAAGATGGTGCTCCTCCGGAATATCCTGAAGGAACTTGAGGGGACAGGAAATGCCGAGATACTCGATGACGCCCTCAACATACTGAAGGAGGTCAAGGTGGAGAACCTCTACGATGAACTAAGTCGCGCCAACAATCACCCCTACGCTGTGGTCTTTGATGGTGTGATAACACAGCGCCTCGTGGACCTTTCCTTTGAAAAGGGGCTCAGATACCTTGTGGCTGTGAGAAGCGGGGACATTGTCAAGAAACCCCACAACCTCAAACTCATAACAGGCCACACCTGAACCCATGGAAGGCATAAAAATGTATGTCGACATGAACCGTGAGTACCTGAAGGATATAAACACAACAGAAGACGTTAAGATACCTGAAGACCCCCTTGAGAGGGTCATAGGGCATGAGGACGTCATGCCCATGATAAAGATAGCTGCAAAGCAGAGGCGGCACCTCCTTCTCGTGGGGCCGCCAGGTATAGGAAAGTCCCTGCTTGCCCAGGCAATATCATTTCACCTCCCTGAACCATCAGAGGAAATAACAGTAGTCCATAACCCTGAAAGGCCTGAAAGACCATTCGTTGAGGTTAAAAACCGGAAGGAAATAGAGGATGAAATCCTTGAGATTGAAAGGGCTGAGGGGGAACTCATAGACCCCCATAGTGTCCCTGAGGCTGTTGCGGAACGCCTGGGCTTCAAGTGCATACACTGCGGCGAGTACAGCAGCGCCTACAACAGCATCTGCCCAAAATGTGGCGGTGATAAGTTTTCCCATATTAAGGCAAGGAGGAAGCACATCGGAGACCTCCTTGGAATGTTCGAGATGAGTTCAGGGAGCCTCAGCGTTCCCCAGAAGAGGGTCACAACCACCAGGATCATGGATGGTGTTGAGGAGGTTGTGATATACGAGAGGGTTGGCGGAGACAGCATCAAGGTCCTTGATCAGAGAGCCCTTGAAAAGAGGAGACAGATGGTTGAAGAGAAACCCAGAAATGTCATAGTCCCCCTTGAGAGAAAAACCTTCATTCAGGCCACAGGGGCGAGTGAAACCGAACTCCTGGGTGATGTCCGCCATGACCCCTATGGGGGACACCCTGACCTGGGTTCCCAGCCCTATGAACGTGTGGTTCCCGGGGCAATCCACGAGGCCCATGAGGGTGTGCTCTTCATAGACGAGATAGTCCATATAGCCGGTCTTCAGAGGTTCATATTCACTGCCATGCAGGATAAGACATTTCCCATAGTTGGCAGGAACCCCCAGAGCGCCGGGAGTTCCGTTAAGGTTGATGAGGTCCCCTGTGACTTCATATTTGTGGGAGCCTGTAACATCGCGGATCTCCAGTACATACTCCCACCTCTTCGCTCAAGGGTTCAGGGCGAGGGCTATGAGCTTCTCCTGAATACCACCATGCCGGATACCGATGAGAACAGGGCAAAAATCGCGCAGTTCGTTGCACAGGAGATAGAACTTGATGGAAAGATACCCCATGCACGGGCTGCCGCTGTGGAACTCCTTATTGAGGAGGCAAGGAGAAGGGCCAGGGCCGTTGATGATGTGGATGATGCCCTCACACTCCGCCTCAGGGACCTGGGTGGTGTTGTGAGAATGGCCGGGGACCTTGCCGTGATGGATGGTAGCGACTACATCGAGACCAAGCACATGGAGGTTGCGATAAGGAAGGCTGTTTCCATTGAGGACCAGATCCTCAAGAGGTACAAGAGCTATGAGAAGGCTCTTGAGAAGGACCTCTCAAGTTCACAGAGGATGTCCCATCAGGGTTATAACAGTGAGAACATAGACCGGAGCTACATGTGAACTCAGGAAGCCGGAGATCACACCGTATGATACCCCTCAGCATCAGGCACAGCAGTGAGTACATGATCCGCAAGATTTAAGTGGATATTTATGGTAGATACCATGAATATGAAGAGGGAGTCAGAGAAAAGGCAGGGTCTTCTTGAGCGTTACGATTTTCCAGAACTCATTGAAGATTATCTCGTTGAACTTGAAATCAGGAATTATTCGCCAAACACCATAAAAACCTACAAATCAATCGTTAAAAATTTTTATGAATTCCTGATGAATGAGGATGACCTCTATGACGAAAGGAGGGTTCTAAGGTCATTTAAGAGGTACATACAGTACCTTAAGAGAGATAAAAAGGTTACACAGAACTACATATACCTTGTTACGGTTGTTGTTAAGAAGTTCTTTGAATTCAGCGGCATAGATTGTCTGGATGAGGTTAAGGCTCCCAAGAGAACCAAGTCCCTCCCCAAGTCCCTCAATGAGGACGAAGTGATGAGGCTCATAAACGCCGTTGAGCTGACTGATGATGGCTCACTCATAAAGAGATTCATAAGGACCCGTGACCGCCTTATACTATCACTTCTCTACTCCTCAGGGCTCCGGGTCTCTGAACTGGTCTCCCTCAGGATCAATGACATCGACCCCGATGAGAGGACCATGAGGATAAGGGGTAAGGGTGATAAGGACCGCATAGTTCTTTTTGATGAGAACACCAGGGACCTCCTCCTGGATTACCTCAGCAAGAGGATACATGAAAGCGAGTATCTGTTCCTCAACCGCTTCGGGGACCCGCTGACACCAAGGTACGTCCAGATGATGATAAAGAACTATGCAAGGAAGGCGGGTATAAACAAGAAGGTCACTCCACACATTCTGAGGCACTCATTTGCAACCCATCTACTCAAGAATGGAGTGGATATAAGGGCCATACAGCAGCTTCTCGGGCATTCGAACCTCTCAACCACACAGATATACACCAGTGTCGATATGCAGACCCTCAAGAATGTTTATGACCGTGCCAGACTCCTCTGATTAACCTCATTTTCACCTGGACAGGGATGAAAGCTTCAGGGTCAGAATTTAATCCCCGGTGGGAGATTCTCGGGTATCTGGATGAGGTTTACAGAATGGTCAGCTGAAGGTCCTCATCCCTATGTGTGGAAAAGGTTATATACTGCAGCCCGTAATATATCCATAAATTTGAATATATTGATTGGAGGTTAAAGGTTGTTACAGGAATTCGCAGACTATGTAACATACAATCTCATGGGACTTGAACCGGCCTCTCACCTTGGAAGCGCCGTCAATTTCTTCATCTACGACACCATAAAGATATTCATACTACTCGCAACCCTGATATTTGTAATATCATTCATAAGGACATACATACCCCCCAACAAGGTTAAAGAGACCCTGGAAAAACGGCATAAATATACTGGAAACTTAATAGCCGCCCTTGTAGGGATAATCACACCATTCTGTTCATGTTCAGCCGTACCCCTCTTTATAGGGTTCGTTGAGGCGGGTGTTCCCCTGGGCGCAACATTCTCATTCCTCATATCATCCCCCATGATAAACGAGATAGCAATAATACTGCTTCTTGGACTCTTCGGATGGGAGATAACAGCATTCTATATAATATCCGGTTTCATAATCGCAGTTATAGGCGGAATATTCATAGGAAAACTTAAAATGGAGAATGAACTCGAGGACTATGTCTACGAGACACTGGAGAAGATGAAGGCCCTGGGGGCTGCAGATGTTGAGCTTCCAAAACCAAGCCTCAGGGAGAGGTACATTATAGCAAAAAATGAGATGAAGGACATACTCCGCCGTGTTTCACCCTACATAGTGATAGCGATAGCCATAGGTGGGTGGATACATGGATATCTACCTTCAGATTTCCTGCTAAGGTATGCAGGTGCAGACAATATACTGGCAGTTCCACTGGCAGTTCTCATAGGTGTACCCCTCTACTCAAACGCCGCGGGCACGATACCCCTAATATCAGCCCTTATAGAAAAGGGAATGGCTGCAGGAACTGCTCTGGCGCTCATGATGTCCATAACCGCCCTTTCACTCCCTGAGATGATAATCCTCAGGAAGGTCATGAAACCAAAGCTCCTTGCAACATTCATCGCAATTTTGGCGGTCTCAATAACAGTGACAGGCTACATATTCAATATAATAATCTAAAAACGGCCACAATACACTGAGAAGCCACATACTCAACTAACTTCAGGTGACCAGAATGTTCACCCGGACCCTGATCATGCCATCATGTTAACAGGTTCAACCTGAATATCAATGAGAGGTGAAAATATGAAGATACAGATATACGGTACAGGATGTGCAAACTGCCAGATGCTGGAAAAAAACGCCAGAGAGGCTGTTAAGGAACTTGGAATCGATGCTGAATTTGAAAAGATAAAGGAAATGGATCAGATCCTGGAAGCAGGACTCACAGCCCTTCCAGGACTTGCAGTTGATGGTGAACTCAAAATAATGGGGAGGGTCGCCTCAAAGGAGGAGATCATGAAGATCCTCTCCTGATCACATTTTATGGTGATAATAATGGTTAAGGATGAGGAAAAGGGTTTTGAGGGAAAGATAAAGGCAATGATCTCCTCAAGGGCATGTGCCTGCCAGACAGGCATACTTGAGAAGAAGAAGTCAGGTTTAAGATACGTCAACTGCAAGGGCTGCGGTAAACTGTTCAAAACTGACAGAGACACCGAATACTGCATGGACTGTGAGAAAAAAATGAAGTGATAGCAATGAGGATATCATTCCTGGGCGGTGGAAGGGTCGTGAGGATAATCCTCGGGGGCCTCAAAAGGGCAGATGAGCTTCCAGGGAATGTGACCGTATGCGACCCTGATGAGGACGCCCTCAGAACCATTGAAGATGAATTCGGGGTTGAAACATCACAGGACTGTATGAACATTGATGGGGATGTGATATTCCTTGCAGTGCATCCCCCAATCCTCAGGGACCTGCTTGAGATGATGGAGTCCCCTGACCCCCGGTCCATTGTGGTTTCCCTGGCCCCCCGGATAAGCATACATGAAATACAGGAGGCCCTCAGCCACCAGCGGGTTGTAAGGGTGATACCAAACGCCCCCTCAATTGTTAACAGGGGATACAACCCATTCAGCCCGGCAGATGAACTCACAGAAACCGACAGGAAAACACTGCGCTCAATATTTGAACCCCTGGGTGAATTCCCGGAGGTTTCAGAGGATGAACTGGAGGCATACGCCGTTATAACCGCCATGGGACCAACCTATCTGTGGTTCCAGCTGCGTGAACTGGAGGTGCTGGGTATGGAGTTCGGTATGGACTCCCAGGAGGCGGCAGCCGCCGTGCACTCAATGGCTGCTGGTGCAGTGGAGGCCCTCTACACTTACAGTAAATCAGATGATGTCATGGACCTCATACCTGTGAAGCCGCTGAAGGACTCTGAGGATGATATAAGAGCCATTTACCATGAGAAGCTCAGGTCACTCTACAGGAGTCTTAAGGAGTGAATGCAATTGGTGCTTGAGGTTGAGGGTCTGAGCAAGAAATTTGGCGATCTGGTGGCCGTGGATAACATCAGCTTCAGTGTTAATGAGGGTGAAATATTCGGGTTCATCGGGCCAAATGGGGCGGGTAAAACAACAGCCCATGGGATGCTCACTGGGAGGTATTCCAGGTATGATACCACCAGTAACAGGTACGATCGGGGTATGCTTCATTCCCGTCCCTTCAATGAGAATCAATTCAATGAATATTCTGGAATAATTTAGGAGGCGATAACTTGTACAGAAAGATATTGCTTGCAACTGATGGATCAGACTGTTCAATGCAGGCTGCAAGATACGCCATAGAAACCGCAGAACAGAACAAGGCTGAACTCGTGGCACTGACGGTTACAGAGACCTATTCCCTGGATAATCTACCCGTGGAGGAACTGACAAGGAAGGTTACAGAACTCTTCAGGAGGGAATCAGAGGAAGCCCTCCAGAAGGTGGAGGACCTTGCCATGAGTCTTGAGAGTCCCGTGAAGGTTCACAGGATGATGGTGGATGGTTCACCCGCAGAAACAATCCTGAAAGTTGCTGATGAAGAAGATGTGGATCTCATAGTTGTTGGGGCATCAGGAAAGCATGCCCTTGAAAGGTTCCTCCTTGGAAGTGTCTCAGAGAAGGTTGTGAGACACGCAAGGGTGCCTGTGCTTGTGGTCCACAGTCAGAAACTTGAATGTTAGGTAGTTACAATGAATTCATGCAACAGTGACAGACCGACACCCGAGCAGCTCCAGGAACTGAATAAGAGGCTGGCAGGGCTGCCTGATGATGGTGAAATAAGCAGGGCCGCGGAAGCCCTGAAGGCCCTGGCAGACCCGACCAGACTGCGTATAGTGCACCTCCTCTCTGAGGGTGAGCTCTGCGTCTGTGAAATAATGGCTGCCCTTGAAAAACCTCAGCCAACCATTTCACATCACCTCAACATACTGAAGAGAGCAGGATTTCTGAAAGCAGAGAAGCGCGGTGTCTGGGTTCACTACAGTCTTGGCAATGAAGAACTCCCATCAATGATAAATCAACTCATAAATAAAGGAGGGATCTCTTGAGAGAAGATTCTTGCAGTTTAGAAGGGGATATCTGCCCATCAAGACTGGGATTTCTCGATAAATATCTTACACTCTGGATTTTCCTTGCAATGGCAGCCGGTGTTTCAATAGGTTACCTTTTCCCCCAGTTCCGGGGACTCGTAAACATGTTCCAGGTGGATACAACAAGTCTTCCCATTGCCATTGGACTCATACTGATGATGTATCCCCCACTTGCAAAGGTCCGCTATGAGGATCTCCCGGATGTGTTCAGAAACTTCAGGGTGCTTGGACTCTCACTCTTCCAGAACTGGATCATTGGACCCCTACTGATGTTCATCCTTGCCATTGTCTTCCTACGTGACCACCCTGAATACATGGTCGGACTCATACTAATAGGACTTGCAAGGTGCATCGCCATGGTGATAGTCTGGAATGAGCTGGCCAGGGGTGACAGGGAGTATGCCGCCGGTCTTGTGGCGTTCAACAGCATCTTCCAGGTTTTATTCTACAGTGTCTACGCATGGCTATTCATCACAGTGCTTCCGCCACTTTTCGGTGTTCAGGGGAGTGCCGTGGACATCAGCATAGTGGAAATAGCAAAGAGTGTCTTCATATACCTTGGAATACCCTTCATTGGAGGATTTCTGACAAGGTACATCCTAAGGGGGAGGATGGGGGCTGAATGGTATGATGGTAAGTTCATCCCCAGGATAAGCCCTGTGACACTTATAGCACTCCTCTTCACCATCGTGGTGATGTTCAGCCTGAAGGGGGACTATATAATCCAGATACCATTTGATGTTGTTCTGATCGCCATACCACTCCTCCTGTACTTCGTGTTCATGTTCCTGATAAGTTTCCTCCTGGCGTACCGGGTGGGGGCCGACTACTCAAAGTCCTGTGCCATTTCCTTTACAGCTGCAAGTAACAACTTTGAACTCGCAATAGCGGTTGCCGTGGCTGTCTTCGGAATAGGGTCCGGTGTGGCGTTCGCAGCTGTGGTGGGACCACTCATAGAGGTGCCCGTGCTGATAAGTCTTGTCAACGTGGCACTCTACTTCCAGAGGAAATTCTACGGGGCTGAACCGTGACAATTAAACCGGGGAGACTCCGCAACTGAAAGCCCCCCCCAAAAAACCCTTTTCAGAACACAACTCCCACAAGACTCCGCAACTGAAACCAGATACATGATAACCGGAAACTGGAGATTCATAAAACACGTTCAGGTCACTCCATCAGCACATGGAAGTTCAAAAAACAGGTCAGGTTATCCTGTCAACATAAAACTGCTCAAAGAACTCAAAGGTGAATACAACACCCTCATCACTGCTTTTAACCTCAATGTGCCCTCCAAGCTGCCCTGCAAGGTTTTCCATCATCCTGAACCCGAATGATCCCCCATCAGGGAAACTGACGTCCTCCGGTAGACCGGAGCCATTATCCCTGTATATGAGTCTGTGACGGCCATTTAATCTCCTGATTTCAATAATTATCTCACCACCACCCTCCCTGAAGGCGTGTTTGAGTGAGTTGGAGATCAGTTCTGCTGTTATAAGTGCCAGTGGGAGGGCTGTATCCATGTTAAGCTCTGCAGGATCCCCCATGACTCTTACACTGACATCTGATGCCTTCTCATGGGAGTTAAGAAGATGGGATGAGAGACTCCTGATATATGCATTAAAATCAATGATGTAGGTGCCTGAGGATGGATAGGCACCCTCATGTATCATTGCAATGGAGCGCAGCTGGTTAACGTAATCCCTGAAAAATTCATCAATAGCCGGATCCTCTATGTACATTATCTGCAGGGAGAGGAGGCTTATAATGAGCTGGAGGTTATTCTTGACCCTGTGGTGAAGTTCCCTTAGGAGCTTCTCCTTCTCCTCTATTGACCTTTTAAGGTGCTCGTTGATGGTTCTCTCCCTCAAAAGCTTCAGCCGGTTCTTCTTTGCCTCATGCTTGTAGAGGGCCATTTCAAGGTTCACCTTTATATCCCTCTCATGGAATGGTTTAATGATGTATGCTGAGGGTTCAGTTTCCCTTGCCCTTCTAACTATCTCATCGCTGCTGTAGGCCGTGAGGTATATTATTGGGACATCCATCCGGTCCCTGACTATCCTCGCAGCGTCGATACCATCCATTTCACCCTCAAGCATGATATCCATTATTATGGTATCTGGCTTGAGTTTATCAAGACTCTCAAGGAGGTCCTCGGCTGAGTGGAATATTGCGGCCACATCATAGCCTGCATCCTCAAGTATGTACCTGATATCCTGGGCAACAAGTTCCTCATCCTCTACGATAACAACCCTTCCCTTCATCACCCACCACCGGTGTCAAAGGTGACTGTGAAAACAGCCCCATCGCAGTTCTCTGCAGTTATTGATCCATTGATCCTCTTCATCATGAATTTGACGAGTTTAAGACCGAAACCTGGGGGATCTGAAACTTCAATGTCAGGGGGCAGTCCCCTGCCGTTATCTGCAACCGTGAGCACCCCCCTGCCATCTGAGAGTGAAAGTCCGATCCGCACTTCACCACCGGAAACTACACCATGCTTTATGGCATTTGTTACGAGTTCATTGACGATGAGTCCAATGGAAACCGCGGTTTTGATTCCCACATGAACCTCCTCGAGTTCCATCCGGAATACGATATCTCTCCCCCGGCACATATCCATCAGTTCAGAGAGGAGATCCTCCATGTAATCTCTGAGGTTAACAGCCATTCCATCCCCTGCTCCATAGAGTTTTTCATGCACAAGGGCTATGGATTTAACCCTGTTCTGGCATTCGGTGAATATTTCCAGGGCCCTCTCATCATCTATGTACCTTGACTGGAGCCTTATAAGACTTGATATCAGCTGAAGGTTGTTCTTAACCCTGTGGTGCATCTCAGATAGGAGGAATTCCTTCTCCCTGATTGATGCCTCAAGGGATTCCCTGATGCGTTTATCCTCTGTTATATCCTGTTTTATTCCTATCACCGATTTTGGATTTCCCCGTGGGTCCTTCAGAACCTTTGCCCTTAGCAGCACCACGGAGATGGAGCCATCATCACGGACCACCCTGTATTCACCCTCAAATGGCCTCAGAGACCTGATGGAATCTCTGAAGGTTTCCTGTTCATCAGGATGAATCCTTGAGACCATCTCATCCAAGCTGCCCCTGAATTCCTCCCCGGGGATTCCAAGTATTCTGAGGGCCTCCTCAGAGCATGAGAGTGTGTCTGAGGCGATATCCCACTGCCAGCTCCCTATCCTGCCTATCTTCTGGGCTTCCCGCAGTTGCCAGTGACTCTCAACCAGTGACTGCCTTGTTCTTTCAAGCTCCTGTTCCTTCTCAACCTCTCTGATCGCTCTTCTTATTGCAAGGGGGAGCTTCGAAAAGTTGCTCTTGAGGACATAGTCAGTGGCTCCTGCCTTAAGGGCCTCCACTGCAAATTCCTCACCTATCTTGCCACTCACAAATATGAATGGCACCCATGGACACTTCTCCCCTGCTATTGAGAGGGCGGAAACCCCATCGAATGATGGAAGGGAGTAATCTGCAAGTATGACGTCTGGTTTGAACTCCTCGAGGGCCCTCATGAAGTCGTCCTCATTATCAACGACCTCTGATATGAATTCAATTCCTGCCCTCCTTATCTCCCTCTCCATGAGTTCAACGTCAAATGGAACATCTTCAAGTATTAGAATCCTGCATGTCATCCTATCATCTACAGTATCCTCTTAGAGAACCTAGGATATAGGCGGGGACTGGGAGCCCTGCTTGATCCGCTGCAAATATGGGTAAGGTTATCTATAACCAGGTACCTAAATATAGTTTATGAGAAAATTCAGGCGCCCGGTCCTTGTGCTAAGTCGCTGCATTGAACATGACCACTGCCGCTATGATGGATCGATGATATCAAGCCCCTTTGTGAGGGATTTCGGAGATCATGCTGACTTTGTAACGGTCTGCCCGGAGGTCGAGATTGGACTTGGTGTTCCACGGCCCCCCATCCACATAAGAGAAAGGGATGGGGAGCTGAGGCTTGTGCAGCCAGAAACAGGCCGTGATATAACCTCCGAAATGAGATCATTCACGGAATCCTTCCTGAATTCCCTGGAGGTCGTCGACGGTTTCATCCTGAAGAACAGATCCCCCTCCTGCGGTATAAGGAATGTGAAGGTCTATCATGGTGAAGGGCAGCGCCCAGGCAGGGATGGGATGGGATTTTTTGGAAGGGCCGTCATGGAGAGATTCCCGCATATGCCCCTTGAGGATGAGGGACGCCTGCGTAACCTCCAGATAAGGGAGGATTTCCTCATTAGGGTCTACCTCTTAAGGGACCTCAGGGGAGTGAAAACCCTCCAGGATCTCATAGAGTTCCACACAAAGAACAAGTTACTGCTCATGTCCCTCAGTCCAGATGGGCAGAACAGACTTGGAAGGGTGATTGCAGAGCAGAAGGATCTGGAAGACACCATTGAAACCTACTCTCAATTATTTTGCAGGATCATGGAGGGTCCCATTAAGCCTGAAAGAAAGGTCAATGCCCTTCTGCATGCCTTCGGTCATTTTTCATCCAGACTGAATGGTGAGGAAAGGAGGTACTTCCTTAAATCCATTGAATGGTACCGCAGGGGTGTGGTCCCGATGCTCGTCCCCCTCAGCATACTGAGAGCATGGGTTGCCAGGTTCGATGAAACTTACCTCAGGGAACAGACATTCTTCGAGCCATATCCCCGGGAGCTAGTACCTGTAACCATCATAAGCTGAGGAATCCGGATGATACAGAGGGAAAGGATAAGAACCCTCAATGGTGTGGAGCCCGATGATCGGGGCAGTTACGTGATATACTGGATGCAGGCATCTGTGAGGACCCACTGGAATCATGCCCTTGAATATGCCATTGAAACAGCCAATAGGCTAGAAAAGCCTCTTCTGGTGGTATTCGGCCTCACAGATGAATTCCCAGATGCCAACTCCCGCCATTACCGTTTCCTCATTGAGGGTCTCCTGGATGTGAGGGACGGTCTGAGGAAAAGGGGTATACAGTTTGTAATTGAAAAGGGCTCTCCACCATCTGTTCTCCTGAAATACGCCGATGATGCGGTTGAAGCTGTGACTGACAGAGGATACCTTGACATCCAGGAGCAGTGGGTCCTTGAGGCTGCAGGTGCACTCCACATCCCCCTCACACAGGTTGAGAGCAACGTCATAGTACCCGTGGAAACAGCATCAGATAAGGAGGAATACTCTGCAGGGACCTTCAGGCCGAAGATAGGGAGGCACCTCAGGAGGTTCCTGGTCCCGGTGCGGAAGAGAAGCATCAGGATGGAGTCCCTGGATCTTGAACCCGGACCTGAATTTCAGGATGTGATCAGGGGTTTCATGGCCCCTGATGGGCCCGGGCCATCGGTATTCAGGGGCGGAACATCTGCTGCCCTCGCAGTGTTCAGCGAATTTTTGAGAGAAAAGCTCGAATGCTTTGAAATGCACAGAAATGACCCTGTGAAGAACTGTCTATCCAATATGAGCCCCTATCTTCATTTCGGCCATATATCTCCCCTTTATCTTGCACTGAAAGCCTCAGAGGCAGGGGACTGTCCTGAGTTCCTTGAGGAGCTAATTGTGAGGAGGGAGCTCAGCATGAACTTTGTCCACTACAGTGAGAATTACAGCAGCATAATGTGTCTTCCAGAGTGGGCCCGGAACACCCTCATGGAGCACGCAGGAGACCCCCGGGAATATGAGTACACTCTCAGGGAATTTGAGGATGCCAGAACCCATGACCCCTACTGGAACGCCGCCCAGAAGGAGATGGTTATCACCGGAAAGATGCACGGTTACATGAGGATGTACTGGGGTAAAAAGATCCTGGAATGGACAGATCACCCTGAAAGGGCCTACAACATAGCACTTTACCTCAATGATAAGTATGAGATAGATGGCAGGGACCCCAATGGCTTCACAGGGGTTGCCTGGTGTTTCGGTAAACATGACCGGGCCTGGGCCGAAAGGGAGATATTCGGAAAGGTCAGGTACATGAATGACCGTGGACTTGAACGGAAATTCAGAATAGGTGAATATGTGCGGAGAGTTCAGGAGATGGAGGGGTAGCTGATGACACAACATCCCTTACCACAGAGAACATCCCGCAGAAACTGACCTGATGAAAAACCCTCACACAACAAAACTTTTTTATCATCCGACAGCCAACTATCTAAGGGATTCCAATTATTCTCACCCCAGGGAGGTTATGATATGAACATTGACCTTGAAGGATACTACAGGATGCGTTACAGTCTGTTCAGATGGAGACACACTCAGACATGGATCAGCAAGACAGTCATGGCATTTTTCATGGCCTGTGTAACAGGTGCAATGGCCCAGGTTGTGATTCCGCTGCCATGGACACCTGTACCCATCACCGCCCAGACACTGGCAGTCCTCATGTCCGGTGTTGTCCTTGGAAGGTACTGGGGCGGGGTGAGCCAGGCCATATACGTCCTTATTGGTGCTGCGGGAGTGCCATGGTTTGCAGGTATGACCGGTGGAGCCTCTGTACTGATGGGTGCAACCGGGGGATACCTCATTGGATTCGTTCTTGCAGCGTTGCTGCTGGGCCACTTCGTTGACAGGCACATAAGATCAAGGAAGTTCACACCGATGATGGCCCTCATGCTTGTTGCAAACTTTGGCCTCATCTACATCCCTGGACTTCTTGTTCTGGGGCTCTGGACCATGCAGACAACAGGGAACATGCCATCAGCATGGGAACTTCTTGTCATGGGGCTTTTACCGTTCATACCAGGCGATCTGCTTAAGATAACAGGGGCTGCGGCACTTACAAGGGCAATAACACCAAAGGAGCCCTACGGTGAAGAGGTTGACGTCCATAAATTCCCTGAATGGAGGCTGCCCTGAGCTGATAATCAGGGCACATCACCTCCTCTGTATGCGGGGGTTTCAGGGATACGGCTACAGCAGGGAATTCGTTGATAATATGGAGAGGATCCTCAGCTGGATCCATGATAACCCCCGGAAGTCCATGATGATTGTTGATTTTCCAGACGATATCTGTGCTGCATGTCCATTCCTTGATGGATCCGCCTGCCTGAGAGCCGAAGACACCGTGAGGCTCATGGATCATAGGCTCATGGAGTTAATGGGTATAAATAGCGGGGATGAACTGACACCCGCAGAAATTGAAGGGCTTATCGCCCCCCTCCTGGATTCCCCTGAATTAACCGAGATGTGCGGTGAATGTTCCTGGATTGAAGTCTGCCTGGTACACAGAAAGCCCCAATGTTTGAGGTGAAAGGATGATCCGGCGAAAACTGGGTTCAACGACCATATCTGCGTCTATACTGGGAATAGGGGTCATGAGGTTCCCTGAGGTAAACGGTAGACTTGATAGAAGATCTGCAGCGAGGATTATGGAGTTTGCCCTTGAGAGCGGTATAAACTACATTGACACCGGTTACACCTACCATGGCGGTGAAAGTGAGGTCTTCCTGGGGGACTTTCTTTCAGAAAATGATGAGTGCATGGACGATGTTGTTGTGGCAACCAAGCTTCCCACGTGGCTTGTTAACAGAAGAAAGGACATGGATGTGTATTTTGAGGAGCAGATGAAGCGCCTCAGAGGCAAAATTGACATATACCTGCTGCACAACCTCAAAAAGGATTCCTGGGTGTCCCTCAAGGATATGGGGGTTCTTGATTTTCTTGATTCACTCCAGAATGATGGAATTTACGTTGGATTCTCATTCCATGATACAGCAGATGTATTCTTTGAGATAGCCGACTCATACAGCTGGGATGTCATTCAGGTCCAGCACAATATAGTTGATGATGACCAGGCAAACCCCACCACCCTTTCATACGCCCGTGGACTTGGTGCCGGCACTGTGATAATGGAGCCACTGAGGGGAGGCTCGCTTGTACGCAACATTCCACCTGAGGTCAGGGAGATATATGAAATGGCCAGGACCCCCCGAAAGCCTGTGGAGTGGTGTCTGAGGTATCTATGGGATATGGATGATGTTGACGTGGTTCTGAGTGGTATGGGCAGTGTATCAGAGATCAGGGAGAATGTTGAAATTGCATTGAACTCACAAGAGCTCACAGAAGATGACCATGAAATTTTAAGGGAGATCAAAAGGGCCTACCGCATGAGGAAGAGTGTGCCCTGTTCAGAATGCGGATACTGTATGCCCTGCCCTGAGGGTGTTGACATACCCCGTAACTTCAGGCTTCTGAATGACGTATACAGGTTCATGAGCAGCAGGGGAGTGGAAACTGAGTACAGGAAGATCATGGATGCCCGGGAGCGGGCATCAAACTGTTCAGGCTGCGGTTCCTGTATGCCCTGCCCCCAGATGATTGACATACCCTCTGAACTCAGGAAGGTCCATGAAAAACTTGGATAGGTGAACTCCTTGATTGAAAGGATCAAGTACTCAATCAAGATTGCGGTGATACTCGCGGTGCTTGGCTCGTCCGTCCTCTTTATATGGGGGATGATCGGAAGGATGGCTGTGGACTGGAACGTTCTGAGGTCAGCCCTCGAAGGTTTTGTTGCATTTGGAATATTTGGATTCATACTTGGATTTCTGATATATGACCTTGAACCCTAGATTTGAAGGGAGTTACTGATGGCAAAATGGAGCTAAAAATTTCTGATATTGGTTGAACCATGGCTACATGGATAATGACTTATATATCCCCCAACATAGTAGGATAAGGGGGTGTGATTTCTTTGAAGGTTCCTGAAAATTTCAACCTCATCGTGACCCTCAGCGGTCAGAAGGGTGGCCCTGCAGGTGAGGAGATAGTTGGTGTTGAAGAGATTGAAATGGCGCTTTCAAGGTACGAAGGCGAAGTCAGGGTCAGGGATTCTGATTTTCCAAATGTCCTTAAATTTGATCTTGATATGGACCCATTTGAGGCTGTTAATATAATCAGGAATTCTCCAACCACTGTAATATCCAAGGTCGTCCCTGTTGAGGCTGTTGTGAGAACAAGGCTGGACAGTATAATCGAAAGGGTTGCGAGCCTCGTATCTGAGAAGGTTAAGGCAGGGGAGAGTTTCAGGGTCATCTGCGACCTCAGGGGGCGCAGGTACATAAAGTCTCCAGAGGAGGTCGTTGATGCGGTTTCGGCTTTTTTAATGGAGAGGTTTCCGGTTAAGGAATCTGATGATCCTGACTGGATTATACAGATAGAGGTTGTGGGTGAGGCAACCGGGGTGAGTGTCCTAAAACCCCATGATGTTCTGAAGAAGGGGTGAAATTCACATAGATATTAAATATAGAAAGGAGGTTTTTCATGAAAATGAATGCAGGGATTGTCATTGCTCTTTTTGCTATGGCGGTCCTGGCTGGAACAGGTTATGCCACAGCTGCTAATGCACCCTTAAAGGTTGCTGCGGCTGGAAATACAACTATAGAAGATGGTGTTTACTACACCATCAACGGTGCCATGCCAACTGTAAATAGTACAAGGTACACATCCCCGATTGTCCTCAACAGGACACTGAACATAAAGTATGTGATAATCAAAAACGGCACAGTGAAATACGGCATAATAAACCAC
>NZ_JBNASF010000011.1:0-52011 GCF_049720995.1 Methanothermobacter sp. | reverse complement strand
CTAATTTTCCATTCAAGCACCAGCGAAGAACCCAGCAACTGAAACCCCATCCTCTTTAATCTAATTTTTAGAATAATTCTCCACTGTAAAGATTGAAATAGTAATTAACCCAGTAAAAGCACCGCTATGCATACCAGGTAGAATGCCACAAGAACCCTGTGGTAAATCAGATCAGCCACCTCCACCATCCGCTCCCTTTTCGTGAAGTTGGATAGATAAAGTGGTACGGTGGCTATGAATGGTGGAACTATCACAAGAAGGATCTGCAGCAGGCTGATGTAACCTCCAGTGTAGCTCCAGGCAAGGAGAACACAGAACAGAACGGAAACAAGGGTTGTCTGAGCCTTTTTTTCCTTGTACATCAGGTATGTGCCCATACCCGCAAGGTACATTAAAATGTAGACCGGGACAGGTACGGTGAGAATACCCCCCAGGAGAACAGCGGCGGATGCCAGTCTCAGAACTGTATTTGTTGCAGTACTTGCAAGTGGTGCAAGCGGAGTGTCCTTCAGTCTTACTGGTGGGAGTGTGTAGATGAACTGGTTTAGGACCATTAGAAGGAGTATCAGGCAGAATACCGGATGGATGATATATGCAGCTGCAGTGGACACCACAAGAAGGACAAATATAAAAAGCAGGACCTCCCTGGGTTCAACATGGTTCTCTATGAAGGGCCTTCCCCTTTTCATGCGGTCGTTCCTGTCACTTTCAATGTCGGTGAAGTCGTTAAGTGAATATAGAGCCCCCCAGAGGAGCGTCACCGTGAAGAGTCCTGAGATGAATCTGATGGGGTCTGCATCTGAGGCATAGGTGAGTGCCAGAATGTACATGTGGATGTTCTTGGCACACCAGCTCATTCTCGTTGAACGTAGGAGTGTACTCAGCATGATCTCATCTTCTCCAGAACGGTTCTTGGTCTGCAGCCATATAATTCTATGTAACGCCTTATCTCTTCCTCATCAGCACCTGAATGGGCCCTTATTATATTTAAGGTTTCAGTTACAGTGTAATCTATCCTTACAGCTGTAAAGGGAATCCTGAGGGAGTGAAAGAGCACTGAAGAGAGGATGGGTATGTCGGTGAAGATGTCCAGCTTTTTACCCCTGAAGTAGAACCTCCAGGCTGTCTGGAAGATCATGTTCATGTCCCTGAATGCTTTCCTGTTTCTGAGGTACTCACCAATGCATCTGAGGTAGAACTTCAGTGCTTCAGATCCCGCCCTGGCTGTCCACTGACTGAAACCCATGAATTCTGAGAAATCATGGCTGTCATGGAACCTGTCAGCAAAGACCACAGCATCAAATTCGGCAAGTTTCCTGTAAAGATCCCTCCTGCTATCTGCACCCAGCTCCGCCTTCATCTCATCTAAGAGGTGGCTGAACACATAATCTGCATCAACATCCGCTGACTCAAGGTTACATGGCACTTCATATACATCAAGCCCCACCTCCTGGATACCCCTGTAGATGTTGGCTGATTTGCCCGTCCCGGGGGCGCCCACAACATGGAGTATGTTGCCACGGCACTCCCTGATAACCTCAAGGGCTTCAAGAAGCCTTCTGTAGGACTCAGTCACAACGAAGACACTGTTATCGGATGCCGAGTTCACCTTGTAGTCCATAATAATAATTAATGACAGGAAACATATAATCATGTTAGGTGATACCATGAACCTCAAGACCCGTGCATTCAATGATGGTGGAAGGATACCCTCAAGGTACACGTGTGATGGTGAAAACATATCGCCACCCCTGGAATGGGATGGCGTCCCTCCAGAGGCCCAATCCCTTGCACTCATATGCGACGACCCCGATGCCCCATCAAAGGTGTGGACCCACTGGGTAATATTCAACATGCCCCCAGGCTCAGGGGGCCTTGATGAGAACATTCCATCCATGGGGAGGCTGCCTGATGGCTCAGTCCAGGGCTACAATGACTCTGGAACCATAGGCTACAGGGGCCCCTGCCCTCCATCCGGTGTTCACAGGTACTTCTTCAGGCTCTACGCCCTTGACACCATGCTGGACCTTGAACCCGGTGCAGGCAAGGAGGACGTCCTCAAGGCAATGGAGGGCCATGTTCTGGCTGAGGCTAGAATAGTGGGGCTCTACAGAAGAGAATAGCTCATTCAATCACTCAGAAGTCACTGCAGACTGGGGAAAAAATAGAACAGATCCAGCTGATGCAGAAGAATCTAATATTGTTGGGAAAAAGAAATACAGAACTCCTATGCATCCCCAACATCACAGGAAAGAATCAAAAACTAAATATTGTTGGGAACCCTCAGCTTGGCAGGAAGAGCCTTTATACGGGCAGGTGCACCGATTGCCAGTGACCATGGGGGCACGTTCCTGGTTACGACCGCCCCCGCTGCCACCATTGCACCCTCACCCACCTCGATCCTGGAGAGGAAGGTGGAGTTTGCACCTATGGATGCCCCCTGCCTTATTATGGGGCCCCTCAATTTGTAATTGACCCTTATGGGGTAGCGGTCATTGGTGAAGCATGCGCAGGGTCCTATGAATACATTGTCCTCTATGTAACTGTTCTTGGGCAGATACACGTTTGACTGGATGCTGACATTGCTCCCTATCTTTGAGTGACCCTCAATGACCGTGTTTGTACCTATGAGTACATCATCACCTATTGTTGTCTTCTCCCTTATGAGGACGTTGTGGCCTGTTCTGAGGTTATCACCTATGGTAACATCATTGTATATAACTGTGTTTGAGCGCAGAAGAGGGTTTTTACCTATAACCGGGGGTTTACTGAACTTTTTGTAGCCATAACCAACTATTATATTCTCACTTTCCCTTTTATAACCCCATTCTTCTTCCTGATCTCCAAAAAGAAGACTTTTAATATTTGGCATTTGCCCATGCATCCCCCAAATGCTTTATTAAAGTCCAGGTACAGAGGAAGTCATATCCTTTTATATTAGATATTGACAGTATCTATGAGGAAGTCATATCCTTCCCTTATATCAGATATTGACAGTATCCATAATATACTTTACTTCATGCATACCATCTATAATTACATCGGCTCATCAAAAAAGGTGGTTCACTGGGGACATTCAATCATCAGGAAATAATCAGGAAGGATTCCATGGATGCAGATGAACTTGCGGTTCTCATCAGGGAGGTCAGATCCGAGGTAGGTCATGAGGATACAGAGGTAAGGATAGCCAAGGCCATATTCAATGGGGAAAGAGACGAACTCCTCATAGTCGCGCCCGACCGTTCAGATAAGTCCATCATAATAGGGAAGGGTGGATGGGTTGTGGGCAGATTACGGGAGAAACTTGGCATCAGCAGGATACATGTTGAATCAGAGATCGACATCATCATGAGAAGGGAACGGGTTAAATTTGCACTTGAGCGACTGGCTGAACTCAGGGGATCCTTCAGGGTGCTCTCCCTCCTTGAGGAACCGCTGAGGAAACGGCTTGAATATCCTGCGGGACTTGACTTTCTCACAGGAGGCAGCAGTGCACCCCCAAACTCCATCGAAGAGCCCGGTGCTGCTGTGGCACTATCAGGGGGTACTGATAGTTCATTTTCACTCATAGCAGCATTTAATCTTGGTTTAAAACCTGTGGCATTCACCGCTGACCCTGGCACCATTGTACTGCCAGGTCACGTCAGGAAGGCTGTGGATGAACTCACCAGTTCCCTCGGGGTGAGGCACGAGTACATCAGGATGGACTTCACTGAATTTCAGAGGGATGCACTGGAGGGGAGGTTCCACCCCTGCGGTAGGTGCTCATCCATGATTGAGGAAGTCATCATGGAAAAAATAAAGAATGAGGGAATTGATACTGTGATATTCGGTGATCTACTCTCAGCAGGATACCGTTCGCTCCAGGTAACCGATGATATCCTCAGGGTTAATCTACCTGCACTCTTTGCGGCCTCAAAGCAGGAACTGAAGTCCTCTGTATCCGATTACGGGATCAGAGCCCCCTCAGGGTTCGGCTGTCCCCTTCTTGGGGAGGTCCACCGCAGGTATCCCCACATGAGGCGCTACTCAATTCAGAGGGTCCTCAGGGAGACCCGTGCCGGTGTGCTTGAACCCGGCGAGGCCCTGGAACTTGTATGGAGTATCTGCGGCTCCCGGTGAACTAACTGAATATCTTGAGAAGACCGTAGGCTATGAGGAACACACCAACCAGATACCCGACAAGCTGCGGGTAGATTATCATCAGTATACCGATGAGTACCGCCAGAAGTCCAACAACCCTTGTTTCGGTTTCAGATTTCATGTAATAATTGTATGTCAAAAATTATATATAAAATTTCTGCTCCATGAAAAAAATAATCCTTAAGTGCCCCTTTCAGACTCCACAAAAGCTCTGATATCATCAATGGCCGCCCTAACCATCTCAGGGGCTGGTCCACCTGGAACCATCCTCATCCTGACATTTTCAAGTGGATCAAGTGCTCTTCTCACAAGTTCCCGGTCCAGTTCAAGTCTCCTGCCGGTGACCTCGAGGCTGACCTCATCAAGGTACTCTGAATCTATGTCAGAGGGCCTGAGACCATCGGAAATGGCCCTTGTGACCAGTCTTCCGACTATCCTGTGGGCCACCCTGAAGGGTATGCCCCGCTCCCTTACAAGGATATCTGCAAGGTCAGTTGCGGTTGCAAAGTTGGCCCCTGCAAGTTCAAGGGCCCGCTCCCGGTTAACCCTGATGCCAAGGAGCATCCCCCTCACGACGCGGATCATTGATAGTGCAGTCTCGGTGGCCCTCCACAGGTGGGGTGTGATCTCCTGAAGGTCCCTGTTGTAGGTGTAGGGGAGGGCCTTCATGATTCCAAGTACAGAGAAGAGGGCCCCATGGAGTGTGGAGGTCTTTGCCCTGGCTATCTCGGCCACATCAGGGTTCTTCTTCTGGGGCATTATCGATGATGTTGATGAGAATTCATCAGGGATCTCTATCATGCCAAACTCGTAGGTGCTCCAGAGTATCATCTCCTCTGAGATCCTGCTTAGGTTCACCGCCAGCACCGAGAGGTCAAAGATTGTCTCTGCTATAAAGTCCCTTGCACTCACCGCGTCCATGGAGTTCCTCATGTAATCAGAGAACCCTAAAAGTTCCGTTGTAAGTTCCCTGTTTATGGGGAAGGTTGTGGTTGTCATGGCCGCGGAACCCAGGGGGTTGATGTCAATCCTCTTCAGGGCGTCCTGGAGCCTCTCATAATCCCTTCTGAGGGAATAGGCGTAGGCCATGAGGTGGTGGGCAAGGGTTGTTGGCTGGGCATGCTGTAGGTGGGTGTAGCCAACCATGACCGTCCCTGTGTGTTCAAGTGCCATTTCAGCTATCTTATCAATGAAATCGAGGAGTTCGTGGCTGATAATTTTTATTTTCTCCCTCAGGGCCAGGCGCAGGTCAGTTGCAACCTGGTCGTTCCGGGATTTGCCTGTGTGCATGAACCCGGCTTCCTCACCTATCATGGCTGTCACGTAGTTCTCGACAGCCATGTGGATATCCTCCACCGATGGGTCCATGTCAAGGGCCTCGACACCCTCCTCCCTGAGGGTTTCAAGGGCTTCTATGATCTTATCTGCCACTTCCTCCGGTATTATACCCTCATGGGCCAGCATGGTTGTGTGTGCAATGTTACAGTCAACATCTGCCTCAAATATGTAGTGGTCGAATGTGAGGGATGAGGTAAACTCTGCTGCCTCATCCTCCATGCCCCTCTTCAGTCTGCCAGCCCTCAGGTTCAAGTTTCCACCTATTCCCTGTTTTTCCATTCGGTGTATCCGCACTTACCGCAGGCGTACCTGTCCCCATGGTCCGCCATGAAGACACCGTTTGAGCATCTCACACAGAAGGGGTTCTTCCTTACGAGTTTATCCCCCTTTACCTCGTAGAGTTCGAACTTCTTCATCTATTCCTCCTCCTCTTCCTCTTGTGCCTCTGTGTTCTTCTTTATGATGTGTTCAGGTTCTATCTCGGTGAGTTTATCCATTGAATCATATATCTTGGCGTATCCTGAGGCCTTTGGCTCGCCGAATCCCTGGTCGATCTTGTCGACCACAAGGAGGTCCTTATCCGCGTCAAGCATTGCAACGAGCTTGTTCTTAACATCAAGGACCTTCGGTGTTGATTCGCCCTCATATAAGCATTCAAACCTTATCTCCTTTCTGTTTAAGAGTGGGTTTTCCTTTTCCTCGATTATTCTGATCTCCATTCTATGCCTCCTCAAAGTTTTTTATGAGTTCTTCAGCTCTTTTCCGTGTTTCGATGGCCTTTACCAGCACAACACCCTCATCTGGCTGTCCATAGAGTATGACAGTGTCTGCTGGGGCCATTAAGATTGATGGTAAAACAGCCAGGTCCTCCTCTCCATCAACAACTATCATGAAGCGTTCGCCGGCTCTTGCCCCATCCATGGCCTTTTTGATGGAGTTCCAGAGGTCCTCTGTTATGGTGCCTGGCGGGTTTGTGGATCTGATAATGGTTGCTGTGTCATTGAATTCATGGTCAGAGTCCCTTCTCTGTATCCTGTTGTCTATTATGCTGATGTCCGGTTTCAGGCCATGCTCCAGTGCGTTGCGTGTTGTGACATCACCAACCGTTATGAGAAACGAATCCCCCACATCGATGTTTCTGAAGGATTCGTGGAGCTCTCCAAGGGGTTTCTTGAGCTCTGCCCTGAGTTTTTCCGGTAGAATGTACACTATCTGACCCTCAGTGCGTATTCACCAGGAAGTTTTATATCCAGCTCCCTGGCTATATCTGATTTCTCTGGATCTATGATTATGAGCAGTCCGCTCCAGTTGGTGGATGCTGGAACATTGCAGACCGGGCAGCGTTCGTCGCTGGTGATTCTCTTACACCTTGTGCATGCCTTCTCAGTCATTTTTTACTCTTCCTCTTCTCTTCTTCAATCCATTCGAATTTTCCAAGTCCTGGCTGCCTCATGGTGAGTCCAACCTTCACACCCTCTCTTCGGCCCTTGAGGCTCAGCGCGACTATCCTTGCCCTTACAAGGTCCCCCTCATCCAGGCGTTTACCTGTCTCCTTACCTGTAAGGGAGCCCTTCTTGGCATCATAGGTTATGTAATCGTCTGTCACCTGTGAAACGTGCACAAGACCATCCACCGGCCCAATGCGCACGAATGCTCCGAACTCTGCAATCTCTATTACCTCGCCCTCAACGATCTCATGTAGTTCCGGTTTGAAGAATAGGGCTGTGAATGTCACCTCATGGTAGGCAGCACCGTCACCCATTATGACCTTTCCGATTCCTATATCCTCTATTTCATTTACGGTTATCATCTGGCCGAGGTTCCTGTCCATCCTTCCAACGTAGGTTTCGTTGAGAACCTCTATGGCAACCTCCTCCAGTGGCTCCTCAAAGCGGTCTGGAGGTATTCTGACTGTGTCAACAATTTTTGTTATATAATACAATGGGATCCCCCATTAAAGAATTACTCCATACATTTCTCTCTGTAGAGTTCTATGGAGTGATTAACGGCTTCAAGTGCCTTTTCGGCGCCCTCCCATCCGATTATCTCTGTCTCCTTACCTTCAAGGTTCTTGTAAACCTGGAAGAAGTGTGCTATCTCCTTCAGGATGTGTTGGGGTATGTCCGATATATCCTTAACATCACTGTAGTGGGGGTCATCAACAGGCACCGCCAGGATCTTATCGTCCTGGTCCCCCCCATCTATCATCCTGAGAAGGCCTATGGGCCTTGACTCTATGATGCATCCAGGGAATGTTGGCTCATCAATGAGTACCATGATGTCCATTGGGTCGCCGTCATCGTAGAGGGTCCGGGGTATTATACCGTACTCTGCAGGGTAGAATACCGGTGAGTAGAGCACCCTGTCAAGTGCAAATGCCTCAAGGTCCTTGTGGTATTCATACTTGTTCCTTGAACCCCGGGGTATTTCAACAACTGCATATACTACCTCTGGTACTGATGGTCCAGGTTCAATATCCTTCCACAGATTCATGAAAAACCTCCTATTTATATATGCCCATCAACTGCAAGATATTTTTTCTGCCTCAGATAGACCACGGGTATGCCCTGTGACCTCGCCCTTTCCCTGAGCTCCCGGTCAGCGGTGCAGAGCACGTCTGAGATCCTGAGAAGCGCATCGTCAGCAGTTTCACCTTCACGGAGTTCCTCCTCAACCACCCTGAATGGTGGTCTTCGTGCCAGAGAAAGGCCAATTGAGGCGGCTATCCTTGCATCGCCACCTGCATGCCTCCTTATACCCTCAAGTTCCCCTATCACAAAGGAGGGGACAAGGAGCTCATGGGTCGGGAAGAGTCTCCGGAGCTCAGATACTATGTCAACCCTGAACTGGTGGGGTATCATAAAAAATTGGTGTCTATAACCACCCTATTTGATGATACCATATCCTATCAGCCTCCATCTTGCTCCAACCCTTCTTGATAGGGCTATCCTCTGACCCTCCTCTGCGCAGGCGGGTAGTTTAAGGACGACGTCGGCATCAGCAGCCCTTGCTGATTTAACAACACCCACGGTGGTTGTGGTACCGACGTTTATCATCAGGGGCTCCCCTGTCTTAATGGGTTCCACCTTGGTCTCCTCCCTGGTACCGACGACCCTCTCAAGGAGGTGGGTCTCCATGGTGAAGGAGTGCCTCACAGGTGGGAGGGTGCCTGGTTCACCGGCCACTGAACCTGAAAGTGAATCTGCCTTGGTCAGTGAGGGATCAAGGAGTGTTCCAACACCCACGAGGCCCCCTGGACCAACCTCATCCATCTCCTCTCCCCCTGCCACAAGGCCTGTGATGGTGGAGTGGAGGCTCATCCAGGACTGTTTACCATCCTTTTTAACCTGTATGCCGGGTTTTATCTCTATCTCATCCTCCACCCTGAATTTACCCTGGACAAGTGAGCCGCCTATAACTCCACCTGCAAGGTGTTCAGGGTCAACCCCTGGTTTGTTTATATCAAAGGACCTGGCCACGTACATCCTGGCAGGCTTATCAACATCCCTTTTGGGTGTTTTGATTTTCTCCTCAATTGTCTCAATGAGAATGTCAATGTTGGCGCCCTGCTGTGCAGATACAGGTATTATAGGTGCATCCTCAGCACATGTACCCTTCACAAATTCCTTGATCTCCCTGTAACTCTCAAGGGCCCTTTCCCTGGAGACTATGTCTATCTTGTTCTGGACAACGATAACATCCTTAACCCCTATCACGTCAAGAGCCATGAGGTGCTCCTTTGTCTGGGGCTGGGGACATGGCTCATTGGCGGCTATTACAAGTATGGCTCCGTCCATGAGGGCGGCTCCGGAAAGCATGGTTGCCATGAGTGTTTCATGGCCGGGTGCATCCACAAAGGACACCTTTCTCAGAAGCTCTGTCTCGGTGCCGCACCTCTCACAGATCACTGCAGTTGTGTAGCACATCGGGGCTTCACACTGGGGGCACTTTCTGAATGTTATGTCAGCATAGCCCAGACGGATGGATATGCCCCTCTTGGTTTCCTCACTGTGGGTGTCTGTCCAGACACCTGAAAGGGCCTTTGTAAGGGTTGTTTTACCATGGTCCACGTGCCCCACAAGACCAATGTTTATTTCAGATTGATTTTTCACGGATTACACCTATAAAATCTTTTATTATTCCTCATCGGCGCCAAGAAGCTCTTCAAGTGGCTTTTCACCCTTTTCGATAACCACGGTGTTTATCTGTACTATGTCCTCTGATACAGTGTTTCCCCTGAATGTTTTCCTTCTCCTCTCACCCTTACGTGCAGGTTTGTACCCCACGCCACCTGATACAAGGCTTCTAACTCTCCTTGCACCGGGCACAGTCTTCTTCATTGGGAAACCGTTCTTATCGCTTCCACCTGTGATTTTCAGTCTGTATCCTTTGAGGCCTATTACTGAACCATCGAATTCATCCCCTATTGTGAGGCCAATGAGGGCCCTTGATTCTGATGGTTCTACCTCCATCTGGACACTCTTCTCCTTATCTGAAATCACAACCTTAAATGCCAATATATCTCCTCCTTTCTTCAATTAAAATGGTGCCTTCATTCCCCAGTCAGGATTCTTCTTCCTCTTGATCTCCGCTATCTTCTCCAGAAGACCAAGTTCTTCCTCTGTCAGATCCCCTGAAAGTTCATCCACGAGTATTCTGTAGTGGTTCTCGGGTACGTCAACGTAGAGCGTGTCGCCCTCATTGATCGTCTTCCCGTAAGCGGCGTCCTTGATTGCCATTGCAACCTTCTGGCCGCGTGATGCTGATTTGAGGTTTTTACCCTTATCCTGCATGCTCTCAACTGTACCCACAGTTTCTCCTTCCTCGTTCATGAGGGGGTAATCCTGCTTTATGACACCTGCAAGGACCTCAACGCCACCGATTGCAGGTTTGCTCTGCCTGAAGACAAGTTTAGGGATCAGCCTTATGCTTGCAGGTTTTATAATTGCATCCATCCACCTTCTCTTCTTCTCTTCCTCAATGGCCCTGACCCATTCCTCATATTCTTCCATGAGCCTGTAGATGACGTTTCCCTGGAAGAGTTTGATATCTGAGTTTTTGAGTTCCTGGGCCGCTGATGGGATCACCTTCACGTTGAAGGCTATTATAGCCCCGTAGACCCTGTCCTCCTGGAGGGATATTCCTGCATTCACAACGTCCCTCCTTGAAACGTCCCCTATGTCAGCCACCTTGATGGGGACATCCATGTCCCTCAGTATCTTCACCACCGCTTCAAGGGACCCCAGGGTATCGGCCTTTACAACCACACCTGCCTCGTCGGTGTCTATCTTGATGTCCTCTATTTCACTGAGTATCTCTTCTCTGACCTTCTCTGGATCCGTGACGACACGGAGGGGTGAACCCGCCATTACATCATCGATGTCGGGTGCCACGATCTTTATACCCGCAGCAGCCACCACCTCGTCCACCTTCTGGAACTTCTTCCTGGACTCCCTCATCTCCTCGAGGGGTCTGGGTTTCAGGAGGGACCTTATCCTTGTGAATATGACATCCGTTGATGTCATCATTGCGATGGTATCGTCCTTACGGAGTATGCCGTCATAGATGACCGCATCTATTGTCATCCCGAGACCTGTCTCCTCCTTAACCTCAAGGATGGTCCCCTTCGCAGGGGAATCCTCCTCAATTTTCAGCTGTTCCCTGAGGTACTGCTGTGCAAGTCCCATGAGCATTGTTAGGAGTTCGGGTATTCCCTCTCCGGTCACCGCACTTATGGGTATTATGCTGACCTGTGAGGCGAAGTTGGTTACCCTGTCGAACCTCTCTGATTCGAAGCCCTCCTCGTGGAGCCTGCCCACAAGTTCATAGACCTTTGTGTCCAGTTTCTGCTGGACCTGAATGTCCTGTTTGCTGAATGTCTCCATGAAGGGCAAGCCTTCAGTGGCCCTCCAGCCGTGGATCCTGTCTATCTTGTTTGCAGCCACCACAAAGGGTGTCCTGTACATCTTGAGGATGTTGAGAGCCTCCTGGGTCTGGGGCTTGAATCCCTCATTTATGTCAACGATGAGTATTGCAAGGTCTGCAAGGGCCCCCCCACGTTTACGGAGGGTTGTGAACGCTTCATGTCCAGGGGTGTCTATGAAGAAGAGTCCTGGCAGCGTCTCCCTGATTGAGAATTTTTTAAGGAAATCTCCGCATATGTTTTCAATGACATCCATGGGTATCTCTGTGGCCCCTATGTGCTGGGTTATACCGCCCGCCTCCCTTGCGGCAACTGCACTGCCCCTTATATGGTCAAGGAGGGTGGTTTTCCCGTGATCCACATGTCCGAGTACTGAAACTATGGGTGATCTGATTTTCATTGAAATCTCCGCGTTCATTCCTCGTATACCATTTCCCTATCAGGCATCTCGTAGCTGCAAATTTCTGATTCCTTAAAGAAAAGTTTAATCTCCCTTTCAGCTGATTCTGGAGAATCTGAGGCATGGATTATATTTCTACCTGTTTCAAGGGCGAAGTCTCCCCTGATTGTTCCGAGTTCTGCCTCTGCAGGGTTTGTTGCTCCCACCATCTTTCTTATGATGGAGATGCAGTCCTTACCCTCTATGACCATTGCAAGTACGGGTGCTGATGTGATGTAGTCCACAAGGTCCCTGAAGAATGGTTTCTCCCTGTGTTCCTGGTAGTGTTCCATTGCAAGGTCCTCAGGGATCTGGAGCATCCTGGCAGCGACTATCTTGAGTCCCTTATCCTCGAACCTGGATATTATCCTTCCTGCGAGGCGCCTCTTTACTGCGTCAGGTTTCAACATTACAAAGCTTTTTTCCATCATTTTTTAACCCATTTAACTTTTCTTGGAACCCTTCCCAGTTTGATCATGTTTTTCTCGCATTTGCTGCTGCAGAAGAAATAGATTGTGCCGTCCTTCTTAACGTACATCTTTCCTGTACCTGGCTCTATTTCTTCATGGCAGAATGAACAGACTCTCATTTACAAACACCTGCCTGATCAGGGGGTCCTGATTTCCTTTGCCTCTCTGATTGTGTCAAGGAGCATAAGGATATCGCCTTCCCTTATTGGACCCATGACGTTCCTTGTGAGTATCCTTCCCTTATCTCTTCCATCAAGGATTCTGCACTTGACCTGCATTACCTCTCCAGTCATCCCGGTTCTCTTCAGAACCTCAATAACCTCTGCTGGAGTTGCTTCCTCCATTAAACCACCTTTATTAAATTGAAAGTGAAAGGCTTTTTCTGCCTTTCATCTATTTTTTAAGTTCTTCAACCTTCTCTATTATTTCGTTTATGAGGTCTTCGGCATCGCCGGCTTCAACTATGGCTGCTGATGCTGTGCCGACGTTGAGACCTGCAGCTGCACCCAGTTCATCCTTGGTTGGAAGGTATATGTATGGTATTTCCTTTTCCTCTGCAAGGAGCGGGAGGTGAGCCACGATTTCGGCTGGTTCAACATCCTCAGCCACAAGTACAAGCTGTGCGACTCCTCTTTCAACCGCCTTGGTAACCTCGTTTGTACCCTTTGATATCTTACCTGTTTCCCTGGCTATTTCAAGTGCCTCTGCGGCCTTGTCAGCCAGTTCCTTCGGTACATCAAATTTCACATAGATTGCCTTTGCCATGTTATTTACCTCCTTTTTCATCTGGTTTTTCTACCATCCATCGGTAATTACACCAATCTGGACAACTAATCCAAATTATGGATTAACATGAGGTGGGTAGTACCCTTTATATGTTCTCCTTATATAAAACTTGCTGGATACAGATTTTCATCAGAAATCGTACTTAGATTAATCCCGGATAATCCCCTGAGACACCCAGGAAAACAAGGATTAAATAAAATTGTGGGTTCATCACATATAAAGTTTTGCCGCGGGCAAAAAGGGAATGAATGATGGATGTATGTGAGAATTACATCCTCTTAGCTGCCAGTTCAATGTCAGAAGCCTTAACAGTTTTTCTTCCAGCATGTTTTGCAAGTTTAACTGCGTTAAGAGCTATCTCTTCACCTTTGGCTTCAAGCACTTTTGCAAGGGCTTCCCTTGCATCATCACTTACCCTCTCTGCACCGGCATTCTTTATTATTCTTCCAATTGGAGCTATTGGCAATTCCATAATTAACCACCTCATTTTATGTAATATAATCTATTCATATTATCCTATATAAATATATCGCTAATCTGAAGGTCTCTCTGGCCCATTTATTGGTCCATGGGGCACCTAAACAGAATCAGTATATTCACAAGTGGCTGGAGGGTGAGAGATTAACCTCCAAGTGGTTTAATGAAAAATAGAAAAACTTAAACAGAAAAAATATTCATAAAAAATTTAAGTTTCTATACTGCCCCCTTTTTCTTTATAACGGACCTGAGCTGGTTTATATCGGGTTCAACCTCAACAGGTTCTGTTGAAGCCCTTATGGCGGTGTCAGGATCCTTAAGTACATGACCTGTTACAACGCAGACCACCCGCTCGCCCCTGTCAATGACACCCTCCTCCACCAGTTTCAGCAAGCCTGCTATGGATGCTGCAGAAGCCGGTTCAACACCTATACCCTCCCTCCTTGCAAGGAGTTTCTGGGCAGATAGGATCTCCTCATCGGTGACTGTCTCAGCATATCCATCTGACTCATAGATGGCCCTCAGGGCCTTGAGGTAACTCACAGGCGCCCCAATCCTTATGGCGGTTGCAACAGTCTCAGGATTCTTAACAGGGTCAATCTCCATCTTACCCTTCCGGAAAGCCTCAACTACCGGTGCGGCACCCTCTGCCTGTATACCTGTCATCATTGGCCTTTCATCAATGAAGCCCGCCCTGTGGAACTCTGAGATACCCTTCCATATGGCCGATATGTTCCCTGCGTTACCAACAGGGAGGATGATGCGGTCCGGGGACTCCCAGCCAAGGTCATCCACTATCTCAAAGCCTATGGTCTTCTGCCCCTCAAGCCTGAAGGGGTTAACCGAGTTGAGGAGGTAGAGTTCCCCCATGAGGGCAAGTTCCGTTACCGCCTCAAGGGCCTCATCGAAGTTCCCCCTGACAGATAAAACCTGGGCACCATGGAACATAGCCTGTGCAAGTTTGCCAAGAGCAACCTTACCTGAAGGGAGAAGTACCACACAACCGAGACCCGCCCTTGCCGCGTAGGCTGCGAGGGAAGCAGATGTATTGCCGGTTGATGCGCACCCCACCGTATCAACGCCCAGTTCAACTGCCTTTGTGATACCGACACTCATACCCCTGTCCTTGAAGCTACCTGTCGGGTTGGAGCCCTCCACCTTCACGTGGAGTTCAATGCCAAGTTCTCCCCCAATGTTATCGCACCTGACAAATGGTGTTCCCCCCTCATCAAGGCTCACTATCCTTGAGGGGTCCACAGGCATGAACTCCCTGTACTTCCACATGTTCTGCCTTCTGCAGCTGAATGTGTCCCTTGAAACCTGGACTTCACATTCAACCTCCAGTACTGACCCGCATTCACTGCAGGTGTATATGATCTCGTTTAGCTCATACTCCTTACCACATGATATGCACCTTATCACATAGTCACCATCCATTGAATGTATTATCAGAATAAATCAAGGGGGTCCCTCCTGAGGATCCCCTGCCTATATTGATGCCTTTATGTAGTTGTAGATTCCAAGTGTCAGGTTTGCCTCAACGAATGCCGCCACCACAAGGAACAGAACCCCTATACCAAGGAGCATGATGGATTCCTGAAGCTCATCCTGATTCCTCTCGAAGAAATGGACCAGCCTTTCCATAAAGGAACCGTACCATGTCTCGGTGAAGAGGTCGCTGAAGAAGTGGTAGGTGAAACTTGCAAGCCTGAAACCAGCCGCCCCTGCAATTATCAGTCCTGGAATCTCAAATATTCCATGGGGGGCCGTCAGAATTATGAAGTCCCCCAGTGGGGCCTGTGACGCAAAGAACCCTATGAAAAGACCATTTATTATAAGGAACAGTGCCGTGAAAACCCCCAGAAGCAGACCTCCTCCATAGATCAGCAGGGCGGCCTGGAGATTGTGAAAGAATATCGAAACCGTTGAGAGTTTCAGTTCACCCTCCGCTATGCTCCTTCTGAACTCATCCATCATTGGCTTCAGTAACGGCTCGATGGCCCCTGAGAAAGCGTATCCTGCAAAAAGGGATATGAGGAACAGGAAGGTTGAGGCCAGGATGAAGGTCTCATTGCTCCTCATAAGGTAAGCCAGTGTCCCCTCATACTTCTCCTTCTTCATTTTACCCCTCAAGCACCCTCCCCGCAGTGGAAAGGGCCTTCTTTCTTTTTCTGGAAAGCTCCTCAAAGAACTTCCTGATAAACTCTGCAGTATTATTTTTGCACTCCCCACACATAAGTGTACCGTTTCTGCAGGATTCATAGATCTCCTCAAGTTCAGGATCAGATCCCGACATGTGATAGAGGAGGGTCTCATAGATTATGCAATCCTCAGGGACACCCCCAAGTTCCCTCTGCTCCTTAAGGGTCTCCCTTCCACCTGTCCTGGCATTCCTTATCTTCTCCTCAGCCTCCTCTGGAGTGTCACTCAGGAAGATAGCAGATTTTGGCCTGCTGCTTGACATCTTGCCGCCGGTGAGGCCCCCCATGAATCTGTGATAGGTTGATGATGGTAAAATGAAGCCGTACTTCTCCCTGAACCTCCCTGCTATGTCCCTTGTGAGCCTTATGTGGGGGTCCTGGTCAGGGCCAACAGGGACAACGGTGGGTTTCGGCCCCCCAAGCTCCTCAAGCTGGGGGTGGAGTATATCTGCAACCTGTATTATGGGTGCGTACATGTGGGCCATGCTTGTTGATCCTGTGAAGCCATATATTGCCCTCAGTTCATTGAAGTTGACCTTCCCTGCAAGGACATATGCAAGATCCTCCACCATGATGTTCTCTGACTGGAGGTAGACGTGTATGTTATCCTTTGTGAGGTCAAGTCCCAGTGCAATGTAGCCTGCAATGTACTCCTCGATGGCTATCCTCCTTGAGGTCTCAAAGTCAATGCCCCTGGCCGAGTAGGCCTCCAGGTCGGCTATCGGTATGAATATCTCGGCACCCAGTTTATCGTACCACCTGAGCTGGTCCACGATCATCTTGTGGCCTATGTGCATTCTACCACTTGGCATCATCCCTGTTACAACTGCAAAGTCACTGCCACTCATTATGGCCTCAATTATCCTGTCATAGTCCCTGTGCCCGAAGACAATACCCCTCCTCATGAGCCAGCTGGGTTCAGGTACATCCTCCAGGACTTCACTGAATGGCCTTACACCGAATTTTTCAATAAGATCCATGTATTCAAGGTTTGCTGATCCCCACGGGTCTATCAATCATATCACCTGCACTTATGGTCTTATCCAGTCAACAAGGTAGTAGGTTACATCCTCTTCATCATCCAGGAAGGCCAGGAGGAGCTTCTTGTTCACACCATGGGCCACCCTAACGTAGCTTGAAAAGTCCAGGGCATGGATCGTGTCATTCTCAGATATAACCCTCACAAGGTATGCCGAGTGTGTCCTGCCTGGAGCCCCTCCCCTCTCATACAGTCTAAACTCTGCACCGTACTTGAAACCTGTTTTTACGATGTAACCCCTGTTTCTGAGGTCCCTGTAGACCAGGTACTTGCCGTAGAGGCCCCTCTCAGCCAGGAGTGATATGAATTCCTCCATTGAGACCTCATCGTCGTCCCTCCTAAGTGTGAGTTTACCCCTCTCCATGAGGTGCGCTGCCTCAATCAGTGAAATCTGCAGTCTGTCCTCATAGAGTTTACCGTAGTGGCTCTTGCCGTGCAGCCTCCTTGCATCCGGGTCCGGTTTTATGGTTACAACCTCGTCTCCCAGCTGTCCCTCCATCTATAAACCCCTCTAATTTATGGAATTTTATATGCACACAGATCATTCTGTTTTGGAGATAACGCATGCCTGGAAAAAAATGTATCAGAATAGGGGCATGCCCCTTAAGATCCCTCTCTCCAGAGAAGAACCTACTCAATAATAGCATGCCTCTCCTTAAGATCCCTCTCCTTCTTTCCAAGGATTGCCATGAACTCTGCTATGAGCCCATCCAGGAAGAGGTGGGTGCTGTCCTCAAAGAGTGTGCCCATCGGTGTGAGGTCATCATAGTCGCCCCTTAAAACACCGGAGGTGTAGTACTTCCAGGCCTCCTTTGTTTTGCTTGGTATGCATATTACAACGTCGCTGTAACCTGTCAGTGTTGACTGGGGAGTTGCGGTTACCGCGATGACCGTTGCCCCAACAGACTTTGATGTGGTGGCTGCCAGGGTGACAGTCTTTGTTTCACCTGACCCTGAAATCGCAATGAGACAGTCCTCATCACTTATTGCAGGTGTTGTAACATCCCCAACAACGTAAACTGTGAATCCAAGGTGCATGAGCCTCATTGCAAAGGCCTTTCCAACAAGCTCCGACCTCCCTGTGCCGACGATGAAGACAGCCCTGGCATCCATTATCCTGGTTATCATCTGCTCAAGTTCAGACTCGTCAACCTTTTCAATGGCGTTTATGGCATGTTCAGTTATCTTATGGACAGTGTTTTTCAGTATCTCCATTGCAATCAACTTTATATTATTTCCTATCATTCAGGCAGGTTCGTAATCCTTATACCTGCATTCCTTATCCTGTTTTTGATGTTGAGGTTTATAAGCAGCGGTGTTATCTTCTCAATGACCCGTGCATTTTCAAGGCCGCCGCAGTCAATGGCCCTCACACCATCTATCTTCTCTGCAAGTTCAGATGCGATATCAAGGGCATCCCTGTGGTCAGAGGCGATGAGACAGTCACAGTCCACGGGTCCTGTTATGTCAAGGAGGGCTGATGCACTTATATTATTGAATGCCGCCGCAACCCTTGTGCCCTGATCCTCAAGGAACCTTGCAGCCCTCTCAGCTGCTGAGCCGTCCCAGAGGTCAATGTACCTCACCGCTGAGCCCCCAAGGCAGCTGTCAATGGGGACCGTGGCATCTATGAGCACCTTACCCTTAATTGCATCCTTAACTGAGCCCAGTGTGGCCATCTGTGCCTGCAGCGGCACTGTAAGGATTGCCACATCAGCCTCCTCAGCGGCCTCATCATTTGTGGCACCTCTGACCTTCAGGTCATCTCTTCCAGCGATTTCAAGGACCCTTTGAGCTGCACTGACAGCCTTTTCAGCATCCCTTGAACCTATGATTATTTCTTCTCCTGCTAATGCAAGTCTCAGGGCGATTCCAAGGCCCTGGTCACCTGTTCCACCAAGAACTGCGATCTTCATAATATCACCATTATTACCTCATTCCCATGAAATCAATACTCCTAGATATGATATGATTACCGCTCAGTGATCCCCTTAAGGAATTCAATACTCCTCTCAACCTCCGCGGGTGTTTTAACCTCAACCGTGAGAATACCTCTGTAACCGATTCCACTTAAACCATCAATAATGGTCCTGAAATCCAGTGAACCATCGCCAAGGGCATCATGGCTGTCAACCTCACCGTTGTTGTCGGATAGGTGGACGTGCCCCACCCTCGAGGACACCATCTCCTCTTCACTGTACCCCATGGTTGCTGCGTGGGCAGCGTCAAGTGTCACCTGGATTTCAAGTTCATCTGCAAGCCACCAGAGCTCCTCAAGTTCCCTGAGAAGAGGACCCTCAAGGCAGGGCATGTTCTCAGGGTAGATTCCGGCACCCCTATCCTCTGCATATTCAGATATCACTGAAAGTGATTCAAGGTTTCGCTGAACTATGAGGTCCCTGTGGGGTCTTCCAAGGAAGGGGACACTGCCCGGGTGCACGACAACCACCTCAGAGTCGAGTTCAGCTGCAAGGTCAACCGCAGATTTAACCTCAGCTATGGAAGCCTCCCTGATCCCCCTGTTGAGTGATGCTATGTTTATGTCCGAGATTGGTGCATGCACCGTGAAATCCAGGCTGAAGGAATCAGCCACCTCCACGTTATCCAGGGGGTACTCATAGATTATCTCACAGCAATCTGCCCCTGCATCCTCAATCCAGGTGAGCATCTCCTCCAGTGAAAATGGGGAGAGTGCAAGTGTTGAGACACCTATCCTCATCAGATCACCTAGGCCTCTGGTCGCACCCTTGCCCTTACAGGTACATCCCTCTTCACCGCCTCCATGATTATATCTGCAAGTTCTATGTCCCTCCTGAGTTTTATGGTGCCCTTCTTACCCACCGTTGCTGTGAAGAGGTACTCGTCCTCAACCAGTATGTCGAATGAAACACCCACGGCATCCCTGCCAAAGTTGAGGACCACATAGTTTCCTGCAAGTTCCACCGGAACCTCAACAGTCTCCTCAAGTTCCCGCTCCTCAAGTGGCTCAACACCGATACTTATACCGATGTTCTTTTCGATCTCCTCGATGGTCTTTCCCTTCTTGCCTATGACCTGGGGGATGTACTTCTCCTCTATCCATACCCTTGCCCTCTCATCGGATTCCAGTTCAACCCTGACCCTTGCACCTGGTAGTCTCTTGCGGAACTCCCTCTCGATTTCCCTCTCAGCTATCCTGTGGGCCGATGGTTTCCGACCTCCTGGAGCCGCCTTTGAGACATCCATCACTATCGTCTGCTCACCGTAGGTGTATATCTCATGCATGAGCTCACCTGACTCAAGGTCCCTTATCTCTATGACCGGCCTTGCAAGGTCGGCCTCCTGCATACCTGTGGGGACCTTGACGGTTAGGGATACATCATAGACCGCCTTAACCTCCCCGTCCTCAATGAATATGGTTGTGTCAACCACTGAGGGTATCACACCAAGCTCCACCCTGCCCAGGATCCTCTGTATGGCATCTATGGGTCTTGTGGCATGGACAACCCCCACCATGCCCACACCTGCAAGTCTCATATCCGCAAAGATCCTGAAGTCGCGGGTCTTCCTGAGTTCATCATAGATCGTGTAGTCTGGCCTTACAAGGAGCAGTATGTCAGCTGTCTTCTGCATATCCCGTTCAATGGGCGCGTACTGGGTTATCTCGTCACCCACCTGGAGGTCCCTGGGGGACTCCATGGTCTTCACAACCGCCCTCATCTCCCTGCTGTAGAACTCTGCCACTGCCTGGGCAAATGTACTCTTACCTGCCCCGGGTGCACCTGCTATCAGGACCCCCTTGGCAGTGTCCCTCAGCCTATCAATCAGCCTCTCTGAGAGCCTGTAGTCCTCCAGGGATACCCTGGCAACAGGCCTCACGGCGGTTATCTCAAAGGCCTCTGAGAAGGGCGGCCTTGCTATTGATATCCTGTACTCCCTGAACTGGACCACAGTGGCGCCCTCCATCTCTATCTCAATGAAGCTTTTGAAGTCGCTCTTGGCTCTTTCAACTATCTCACGGGCCATCCTGCTTATATCTGCATGTTTAAGTGGCTTGTTGCCTATTTTAACCAGTCTTATTTCCCCTGGCCGCCCCTTCTTGGCCATGGGTACAACGTTCTCCTTCAGGTGCACCGACATGGTGTAATCATCGAAGTACCTGCTTATCTCAAGTTCCTCATACTCCAGGACCTCGGGTTTAATGTAGAACACGTCAAGTCCCTGGGCCTTTCCGACCTCTGCCTGCACCCTGTCGCTGGTTATGAGGAGCGCATCGTACTCCCTTGCGGTTGCCCTTATCATGGCGTCTATCTCACCGCCCCTTGAGAGTGAGATCTCATCCACTGTTGGGCGGCGCCCCACAAAGATCATTGATATTATGTTCTCCTTGTGGAGCCTCTGGAGGTTCTTCAGCTCCTCAAGGCCATTGAACCCGGTTTCCCTTCCACGGTTGGCCTGGTATTCAAGTTCAGATACAACTGCCTCGGGCACTATCACCTCGCTGCCCCTGAACTCCTCCTCCTGAACTATGCCGGTGATCCGCCCATCAACTATAACACTTGTATCTGGAACGATTTTCATCTAACCATCTCCATATATCTCATCAGGATCAAAGACCCTTACGGCGTCCTCCCTGACCCTGAGTTCATCTCCATCAATGCTGCGGTAGAAGCAGGACCGGTAACCTGTGTGGCAGGCACCCCCCTCCTGTTCCACCTTCAGCACAACTGCGTCGGCGTCACAGTCCACAAGGACATCCATGACCCTCTGGAGGTGTCCCGAACTCTCACCCTTGAGCCAGAGTTTCCCACGGGAAGTGCTCCAGTAGTGGGCCAGTCCTGTCTCCAGTGTCCTTTCGAGGGCCTCACGGTTCATGTAGGCCACCATGAGGACCTCACCTGTCCTGTGGTCCTGTGCCACTGCAATTATGAGGTCCTCGCCATTGATACTATGTCTGAAATTTAAAATGTTAACATCTCCCTTGATTTATTCTACTTTTCATCTTTAACCATCTTCAAACCCAGTCCACAACCTGAAACGACATTCAAAACCTTCATTCACAGCAGAGCTTCCTCAACCTATCCACAACCTCAGTTCTATCCACAGCCTCCTGTGAAGCGTCCTCCATGTCCCTCAATGTGACCTTACCCTCCTGGAGGTCCCTTTCACCTGTGAGGACCACGAACCTTGCCCCGAGGTTATCAGCATAGGAAAGTGCCTTGCGGAGTTTTCTCCCTGCCAGATCCATGTCAGCCGATACACCCTCAGTTCTGAGTTCCTGTGTGATCCTGACCGCCTCAGGGAGTGTTGATTCATGTATGGGTATCACGAAGACGTCAACCATCCTCATGTTCCCCTCATCCATTTCAAGGGCATTCATGAGGCGATCGAAGCCAAATGCAAAGCCCGTTGATTCAACCCTTTCGCCTCCAAAGGTTTCAACAAGGTTGTATGTGCCGCCGCCACAGATCTGTCGCTGGGCGCCGAGTCTGGGAACATAAATCTCAAATACTGCACCGGTGTAGTAGTCAAGTCCCCTTGCGATTCCAAGGTTCACATGGTACTCCTCAAGACCAAAATGCCCAAGGGTATCCACAAGTTCAGAGAACTCCTCGAGGGCCCTGAGGGACTCTGAGTAACCCTCAAGGAGCTCCCTGACATCATCAAGTACCTCAGAACCCCCCTGTGTGCCTATGAGGCTTATGAGGATATCCCTACTCTCAGAGGATATTTCAACCCCTTCAAGGCAGGATTCGAGTTCATCCACGTCGCCCTTATCTATTATACCCATTATCCTGTCCTGGAGTTCATCCTCTATGTTCTCCCTGCCAAGGATGCCCCTGAGGATTCCAAGGTGCCCAACGTGGACCTCGAAGCCCTCAAGTCCAAGTCTCCGGAGGGACTCCGCTGCAAGGGTTATGATCTCTGCCTCTGCAAGCGGTGACCTTCCCCCTATCAGTTCACAGCCGAACTGCCAGAACTGCCTGAATCGGCCCGCCTGTGGCCTCTCATATCTGAAGCAGCTGCCGAAGTAGTACATCTTTATAGGTTTGGGATCACGCTGCATCTCATTCATGTAGAGCCTGGCGACCGGTGCTGTGAGTTCCGGTCTCAGTGCAAGTTCCCGGCCACCCTTATCTGTGAAGTGGTAGATCTGGTTCACCACCTCCTCACCGGATTTTACTGTGAAGAGTTTGAGGTCCTCAAAGATGGGTGTTTTGATCTCATGGTAGCCGTAGGTCTCAAATGTCCTTCTCAGTACGTTTTCAACCTCTTTCCTGTTTCTCATCTCAGCGAAAAGAAAATCTCTGGTTCCTCGCGGTCTTGATATATCCATGGCAGTAATTCCTCCAGTAAAAATGATAAAGAGGATGATAGGAGATTCATCATTCATAATATTTAAGGTATTCCTTGAGCATCTTGGGGAAGGATGTTGCATTCAGGAACCTCAGCCCCAGACGCTCTGCCCAGACCCTTATACCATCATCAGCAGCCACAACACCGGCACCGAGCTCCTTGGCAAGAAGGAGGACGTCAAGGTCCGGGGCACTGTCAAGAGTCCCCTTCCTGAGGGCTGAACGGTACTTCTTCCTGAGGTCCTTTATGGCCTTCCCGAGCACCTCACCCTCAATCTCAATCTTATTGACTCCACGGGATGCCATGATTATGGACTGTATCCCCGCCTCCCAGAGGAGGGTCTCTGAAATCCGGAGCCCCTTGTTCATCCTCTCCCTTATATCATGGACGTATTCGTAGAATATCTGGGAGGGTATCTGGGTGTCGTAGCGGTTTGGTGTCTTCTTGACTATCCATGTCTCGGCCTTCACCAGGGTCTCCTCGGGGCATTCATACCGTGTCATGTAGTCGGTGAATTCCTTGTAGGTTATGGGGGGCATGTGACAGCTTATGTTGAGCTTTATCCTGCTCCTTGCAATGATATCAAGCATGACATCCACCGACCTGTTGAGGTCACCGTCACCCAGCATCTCCCGGAGCTGGTTATCTGTAAAGGCCGTTGTATCAAGGACAAATCTCTGCTTGGCAAGCATGTCACACACTCCCACTCAAGATGGGTAACTGATGGAAACAATATTTATCGCTGATGATAAATAAATATTGCAGAGGAAAAGGTGATAAACTGAGAGATGAGAATAATTCTGAAATGAAGCCAGGAACAGGCCAGGAACTGGATGATGGTTGTGATAAACTGATAACCGGCAATACACAGCTCACGGGAATAATAGGTTACCCCCTCACCCACAGCCTCTCACCACAGATGCACAACGCGGCATTCAAATCCCTTGGAATGGACTGGGCCTATGTACCCTTCCCTGTGAAACCATCAGGGCTTGAAGAAGCTGTTCGGGGCCTTGGAGCCCTCAATGTCAGGGGTGTGAATGTCACAATACCCCACAAGGAGTCTGTCACTGAATACATCAGTGAGATTGATGAAACAGCCTCCCTCATCGGGGCAGTGAACACCCTGAAGTTTGAGGGTGAAACCATAAAGGGATACAATACAGATGCCTCTGGCTGCCTGATGGCCCTTGAGGAGGTTACATCCGTTGATGGGTCCTCTGTCATCATACTTGGCGCTGGTGGGGCTGCAAGGGCCTGCGCATTCAAGCTCGCAGTGGAGGGGGCCATGGTGACAGTACTCAACAGGACCCCTGAAAGGGCCAGGGCCCTTGCAGAGGATATGAAGGGGGCCCTCGATATTGAGGTAAAACATGGTGGCTACGAACTCATACCCCGCTGTGTGGAGGGGGCAGATATCCTCATAGACACAACACCGGTCGGGATGTACCCGCACATGGATGATGAACCCCTTGTAAGAGCTGAAAGCATGCATGAGGGCCTCGTTGTATATGACCTTGTCTACAATCCCCCGGAGACAGTCCTCCTGAGGGAGGCCATGGCAGCAGGCGCGGTTCCGGTTTCAGGTATCAGGATGCTCCTCTATCAGGGTGCTGAGGCCTTCAGGATATGGACCGGGAGGGAGCCTCCCCTGGATGTCATGGAACATGCCCTTCTTGACGCCCTTAATGGGGTGTAACCCCAATGAATGTCAGCCACAGAGTGGGTGACCATTAACCCCTTCAGAAAGAAGGATATATCACATTATCCAGAAATGTTAACCCCAATCCTGATCCTGCTGAAAGATAATTCTTAACCATTACCGGTGATCTTATGAATGGACCTTGGGTAGAGAAGTACAGACCACAGAAACTTGATGATATCGTTGGCCAGGAGCACATAATACCACGCCTCAAACGCTACGTTGAAGAGAAGAGCATGCCCAACCTCATGTTCACAGGGCCGGCAGGTGTTGGTAAAACCACAACGGCCCTTGCCCTTGCAAGGGAGATCCTCGGGGAGTACTGGAGGCAGAACTTCCTGGAGCTTAACGCCTCAGATGCCAGGGGCATAGATACCGTGAGGACCAGCATAAAGAACTTCTGCCGCCTGAAACCTGTGGGGGCGCCCTTCAGGATAATATTCCTTGACGAGGTTGACAACATGACAAAGGACGCCCAGCATGCCCTCAGGAGGGAGATGGAGATGTACACCAAGACATCCTCATTCATACTCTCCTGTAATTACTCCTCAAAGATCATAGACCCCATACAGTCAAGGTGCGCCATCTTCAGGTTCCTCCCGCTTAAGGGCCGCCACATAATCAGCCGCCTGGAGTACATCGCAGAGCAGGAGGGGCTGGAATATGAGCCCCAGGCCCTTGATACCGTGGTATACTTTGCAGAGGGTGACCTCAGGAAGGCCATAAACATCCTCCAGTCAGCGGCCTCCCTGGGTGAGAGGATAACAGAATCCAGCATCTACGAGGTGGTCTCAAGGGCCAGGCCAAAGGATGTGCGGAAGATGATAATGACCATCCTCGACGGGAAGTTCATGGAGGCAAGGGACATGCTAAGGGAGATCATGGTCCTCCAGGGTATAAGCGGTGAGGACATGGTCACCCAGATCTACCAGGAACTCTCAAGGCTCGCCATGGAGGGATCCATTGAGGGTGAGAGGTACATAAAGCTCATCGAGGCTGTTGGAGAGTACGACTTCAGGATAAGGGAGGGTGCCAATCCGAGGATACAGCTCGAAGCCCTCCTTGCAAGGTTCCTTGAACATTAAGAGGGTATCTCAATGCCATGGACAGAGAAGTACCGGCCCATGACCTTCAATGAGGTGGCCGGGAACCAGAAGGCCATAGCCGAGATAAAGGAGTGGATCAATGGCTGGAAGGCCGGTGAGCCCCAGCCACCCCTCCTCCTGGTGGGCCCGCCAGGTACCGGAAAGACAACCATAGCACACATAATAGGGAGGGAATTCTCAGACACCCTTGAACTCAATGCCAGTGACAAGCGCTCACAGGATGCCATAATGAGGACGGCCGGTGAGGCGTCAGCCACGCGCTCCCTCTTCAACCATGACCTCAAACTGATCATCCTCGACGAGGTGGATGGTATACACGGCAACGAGGACCGGGGCGGTGTCCAGGCCATAAACAGGATACTCAGGGAGAGCCGCCACCCCATTGTGTTAACCGCCAATGACCCCTACAGCAAGAGGCTTCAGAGCATCAAACCAAAGTGTAAGGTCATAAACATCAGGAAGGTCCACACATCATCCATAGCCGCGGCCCTGAAAAGGATATGCCTTGCAGAGGGTATTGACTGCCCCGATGATGTCCTCAAGGAACTTGCAAAGAGGTCCCATGGAGATCTCCGTTCAGCAATCAATGACCTTGAGGCGGTGGCCGGTGGTGAGGAGCGCGTTGGTGAGGAACTCCTCAGCATGGGTGAGAAGGATTCCACATCCAGCCTCTTTGATGCTGTGAGGGCCGTGCTGAAGAGCCGCAACGTCTCAAAGATCCGGGATGCCATGAGGGTGGATGATGACCCGACACTTGTACTTGAATTCATTGCGGAGAATGTTCCAAGGGAATATGAGAAGCCAGAGGAGATCAGCAGGGCCTATGACATGCTATCCCATGCAGATATATTCTTTGGCCGTGCTGTGAGAAGCAGGAACTACACCTACTGGCGCTACGCCTCGGATCTCATGGGTCCCGGTGTCGCCCTCTCAAAGGAGAAGACCTACAGGAAATTCGTCAGGTACACAGGTTCATCCTCCTTCAGGTTACTTGGAAGAACACGAAAGCAGAGGAACCTCCGTGACAGTGTTGCAGGTAAGATGGCTGAGAAGATGCACATATCACCAAAGGTTGCAATTTCAATGTTCCCCTACATGGAGATAATATTCGAGAACGATGAAATGGCCTATGAGATGAAGGAATTCCTTGAACTCACAGACGAAGAGGTTAAACTGTTCAGAAAAAGGAAGATAAAGGCTCCCAAAGCCAAGAAGACACGTAAAAAGTCTGATAAGACCGGACCACTTTACACCCAAAGGAAGAAGTCCGGGGGGGTGGAGAGAGGCAGTAAGTCAACTGAAGGTAAAACAGGTGAATCCAATGATAAATCCTCTGGATCAGATTCAGATAATAAAAAGCCTCGTGAGAAGCAGACTTCGCTCTTCCAGTTCTCAGGGTGATCTGTGAGTTCATTCACCCCCTATTTTTTCTCTGTGAAAAAACATCCTCCCCTATGAACTCAAGGGACTTTCTCATCTTATCCCTGAACTGGGGCACATTCTCATTGAAGAACTCCATGAATTCCGCCACGATGGGGTTCCCTGTGATGGTGATTTCAGTACCAAGCCATGATTCAATCCACCCTGAAGGCACAGTTGAGAGGGGGTATATGACGGTGGATGTTGACCTGTGATGGTACCTTATACGCTCACCCCTCACCATATCCTCAAGTGCAGCTGCAATGGAGTGATCCAGTGTGGCGGGAAGCGCCGTGACCTCCCCCTCACCGATCTTTATGCCGTACTTTCTTGTGTAGGGTTCAAGGATCACATGGAGCGCATGGGCCATCTCACCCTCAGCCCTGATCCTCACACCCACCCGGGGCCTCAGGGTTGATGCAAGGACCCTGGATGCCCTTGAACATATCCTCTGGAAGATCCCTGACCTCACAACCCTGATCTCAGGGTACCTTGAATTGAACTCCTCCTCCCTCCTCCTTGAGAACCTTGAGAACCGCAGGTTGTTTATGAGGACCTCACTGTCTGTCACACTTACAAACCTTGTATCCACTCCCAGTTCAGATAGGGCTCTGAGTATCTCCATTTTAGCGGGCAAGTTACCATCCTCTTGATTGATAGAACAGAAAGGAACTTAATTGTATGGGATACATAAATCTGTGGTAGGAGTAATAAATATGTGGGGTGCTCTCATGTTTGGATTTCTTGGAAGGAGGAGGGATGAAAGGGAAGTTATTGAATTTGAACCCGACGGTCCGGTGGACTGCATCGCAGATTTCACCTACAACTTCCACTGGCAGCACAGGGGTGAGAAGCTTGATCCTGAGGACAGGATTCCAGGCACATCCTTAACCTTCAGGGATGTTGTTGAACACCTCAAGGGTGGAGGTGAGGTGGTTGTGAGGGGGGATGCCGGCCACAGGCTCGCATCGAGCATGGGGGCGGACCTTGCATACTTCGGGGGGACTGGCGGCGCCCTGGATACGGGGGTCCTGACCGTTGAGGGGGACGTGGACACCCGTATGGGTATCAGCATGGTCTCAGGCACGATCTATGTTAAGGGGAAGGTTAAGGACCCTGTGGGAAACGTGGTTGAGGTTAAATCTGATAGAAGGGGCTATAAGAAGTTCCGATCAGTAACTGACATCCTCAAATCGGATCTTGGGGGTGAAAAACCGGTTAATTTTACATTCACCCCCGGCAGGATGGTCATAGATGATGGTCATGTCAGGGACACGCTCTGTGCCAGGCTTGATGTTGACGCCGAGGTGATCCACAACGGGGACGTGGATCTATCAACAGGTATACTCATGAGGCATGGGACAGTCCGGGTGAATGGTAACGCCGGTAAAAATACAGGGGCACTCCTGAGTGGGGGAACGGTTATCATAGATGGTGACTGTGATGACTTCTCAGGCATAGACATGAGGGACGGTTACCTCATAGTGAATGGAAGTGCCGGTAAATTCATTGGGGCCCAGAGGAGGGGTGGTGTGATACTTGCAAGGGGTGGGAAACCTGTTCCCCCAACTTCAGAGCACAAATTAAAGGATGATGACAAGAAAATCCTGCTGGGACTGGGTTTCAGGCCACACTTATTCCATAGATTTTCATAGAAAACATGTCCCAATGAAAAATTCACATGGGATAAAGGGTCTCATGCTTAACCTGACCTCTAAAGATTCTGTGATGTGGAGGAAACCGGGTATTCCTGTATAGTTTTTCTCATGAACCCATCATCGTCCTCCTCTTAGTCCTTGTTGTTGAGGTTGTATTCCTGTATAGTTTATTCTCAGGACCCTGAAAGTGCATTTATTACCAGTTCCAGGTGAGTTAGCCATTCAGCGGATACATGGCATGGCAGCGTAATCTGGCCCTCACTGGCGCTGTAATTACAGTTACAACGGGTAACCTCTGGGTTCCCCTCTCGCCTATATTGCAGGTTTTAAGGGCGGTTGTCCCTTCCCTGCGAGGTATGGCCACTGCATCATGATAACAGATGGCAAACTCAGCCGATGAATGGTTTGAGGGTTACGGGCATGATACCATTCTTATCTCAGGGGGTGCTGACGTTTATCAGAACCCCCATATCCCTCCCCGCAGGTATAGCCAGGATGGACCGCATTATCCACACATTCGCCGGTTCCATACCATGGTTCCTCATCCTTGAATGCTGTGATTATCCTCCTTATCCTGGCTGGACTCTCCCTGAGACCTCTCCATGCACTTGATTACATACTCATCGCAGTCCCCTGATTCTCCTCAACATTACAGGAAAAACAAAATGAAGATGGCCAGTAACTTCCTAGGGATTCATGTTAAAGCTTATCTTAGAACCATGAATTCAGTAAAAGGTATTCAGCCCATGAGAAATATGCGGAAATCACAATTGGCGGTTCATGATGTTTATAATGAAAAACCAGCTATTAAGCGTTAGATAGGAGGAAAAATCAATTATCGTCAAAAATTAAAAAAATAAAGGGGGATGAAATTATTTTCTGAGAGGTCCGAAGTAGTAGCCAACCCCCAGAAGGCAGAAGATTCCAAGTATGCCAGCAACAGCGTAGAGCTGTGCGCTGCCTGATTTCTCCTCTACCTCTGGAGTTGAGATCTCATAGGCACTTCCAGGTTTCTGTTCTGATGCTCCTGCAACCCCAGGGGATGATGAACCTGACTCTGAAGGAGGGGACTGTGCCAAAACCCCTGCATGTGTGCCGGGAGATCTTCCTCCCCCTCTTCCAGTTGATCCATGGGATCCTGTGGTGGTTCCATCATCTGAACCCTGATTGTTTCCCTGCTCAGTGTCTGTGGATGTCCCCTCACCCAGCATCCCTGATATTGCTGCAAGTTCAGCCCCTGAGAGGGACACAAGCCCCCTCGTATGGGCCTGTCTCACATAGCGTGCTATCATCTGGAGGGCTGATGCATCAAGCTGTGACCTCACAGAGCTGTCAAAGAGTAATGTGTCGGCAATCCTCCTCCAGACATCGGCTGATGCCACGTCAACGAGGGCATCGCTGGTGAAGAGGTCCCTCACCTGCAGTGCTATTGATGCGCTGCCAGATGGTCCCTCACGCAGCTTGCCCTGGATCCATGTGGGGTTGAGGAGTGTCACTGCAAGGTCATCGTAGGCTGACTCCTGGAGGGTCCTTATGATGGGTGTTCCATAGGCTGTTTTTGCAATGTAGCTGTTTATGTTCCTCCCTGTGAGGTGGTTCACCATGAAGTTCACGGTGACCGAGACCCTGTAGAGGCAGGTTCCCTCGCCGGGTGCCCTGTAGGGCATTATCACCATGCTTGCGTCAACTGTACGAAGGAGGGACTCCAGGAGTTTCGGGCTCTGGAGGCCGTTGATGTCCCTTCCATAGGCATATGAGTAGTAGCTGAGGTAGGTCTCTGCAAGCTCCTCGGCTGTCCAGTCATCCCGTGACCAGAGTATCCTGTCGACACCCGCACCATGGGGGTCTGCACCTGGTGGCAGCCCAAAGATCCTGGTCCTTGCAAGCCTGTCAGCCATTTCATCAGCCGCTGAACTGTTCATTCCTGAGGCCACCAGTTCACTGTAGATGCCTGATCTGAGGGCAAGGTAATGCTTCCTCACGTAGTTCATCTCAGCTGACTCGTTGAGGTTCGCTATCCTCTTAATCGTGCTGTCTATGACGTCCATTGCCCCTGGAATTGCCCCGCGGAAGTTGTGGAAGTCGCTTATCACAACGTCGATCCTTGGCCTTCCAAGTTCACTGAGTGGGATGATCTCTGTCCCGATGAGTGCTCCGCTCTCATAGACTGGTTTAACACCCAGGAAGTAGAATATTGCCGCGATGCTCTGGCCGCCAGTTGATATGACGTCACCTATATCAACGGCAACGGTTTCAGGGAACCTTCCGCCGTTTGCCTCCCTGTGGCGTTTAAGCATCTCCTCTGCAGCCCTTGAGCCAATCACAAACGCTGCAGGGTCAGGTATGGATGATGGGTCAAAGGTGTACATGTTCCGGCCGGTTGGAAGCGCTGCAAGGTTGATTATGGGGCTTCTTGCTGGAGCTGGCTGTATGAATTCCCCGTTAAGGGCCCTCAGGAGTGATGCCATCTCACTGTTGGCGCTCATGATGAGGAGGTCCCTTATCTCATCCCTCCTTGCTGTCCTGTTTGCAGGGTCAAAGGATATGATTGCATCCAGGAACCTCTCAAGGGTTTCACTGTCAGGAAGCTCCCCGAATGTGTGGAGTCCATAGGGCATGAGGATCTCTGTGAGCTCATGGAGGTACTCCTCAAGCCTCACCCTGAGAACACTGAAGGCGGTTGAATTACTCACATTGAGCCTCACGTCAAGGTCCGCCCTCTTCACACCATCCCTTATAAGGGATTCAAGGACATTCATCCTATCCCTATCCCCTGATGCCTCTGCAGTGCTGTATGAACCCAGTAGGTCTGAAAGTTCCTGGTATACGCCATAGAGTTCTGTCCTCATTACCGGTGGTATGAGGTATGAGATGGTAACGGCGTATGCCCTCCTCTTGGCAGGGTTTATAACAGCCTCAAGTGGGTCCTCCATCTTGAGGAGGTGTATGTTGGGGATGGATCCTATGAGGGTGTTTGGCCAGTCATCCTCTGTCATGGCATTAACATGGCCCGGGAGCAGCTCCAGTGTGCCGTGCTGTCCTATGTGTACCACTGCGTCTGCCCTGAATCCATTCTGAAGCCAGAGGTAGAATGCTATGAACTGGTGTGTCGGTGGTAGCGTGCCGTTGTTGAGTGTGCCATTCCACTTCCAGACCGGCTGCGGACCTATAAAAATGTTGCCGAGCATGAAGCCAGGGATCACAAGGCTACCGTTGTAGACCATGATGTTTCCTGGAGCCTGACCCCAAATTGCCTCAACCTGGCGTCTGAGGGTTTCAGGGAGCTTTGAATACCACCTGAGGTACTCTGAAACCGGTACTGTGATGCATCCAGCTTCAACTAGTTTCCTGAGTTCTGACTGTGTCATGTTCCTGGGGTTCCTTCCAGCCCTGTTTATGAGTTCATAGATGTACTCTGGAGTCAGGTTTCCACTTCCTGTTGTGTAACCCGCTGCCCTCATTGCGAGGAGTATGTTGCTCAGACTGCCGTATAGGTTGAGGCCATTTGTTGCTGGCATTCCCTCATCATGGGTGCTGTCGAAGTAGATGAGGGCTATGCTCTTATCACTGTTCATCTTCTTCCGGAGTTTAACCCAGGCGAGTGTGCGCTCCACCAGCTGGTTTATCCCTGGCTCATAGGCCACGTATTCCTTGAGTGTGACCCCGGTTAGCGGGTCAGGGTCCGATACCCTGTTACCACCTATCAGGATGGGCTCTATTCGTCCCTGCATCTCAAACATTGCAAGCCAGTAGTACTCCAGACCCCTGAGGCCCTGCTGTCTGCTGCTGTTTATGTAGTCATCAAGGGAGGTCTGCAGGAAAACCGGTAGGGGTCCCTGCACAGGCACGTTGAGGTCAGTGAAGAAGGTTATGGTATTGTTGTCTGGCCAGTAACCGAACTGTACACAGGCAACAAGGGCGTCAATCACTGAACTGTTGTTTACCATGAAGAAGCGCCTTGAGGCCCCTATGGGGTCTGAACAGTAGAAGTAGGGTATCACATTGAGTCCCTTCGCCTCGAGCTTCTGTATGAGGGTCTCATAGACGTCCATGTTACCCGAGAGGTAGTAACGGTTCAGTATGGCAACCCCCACCCATGGGGCTCCTGGCCTGTAGAGGGTGGTGTTCATGTACCAGTCCATGTAGGATGCCCTGTCCGTGTAAACACGTGGTGCCAGTGGATGGTAGAGGAAGTCCACCATTCCAGGTACCAGTTTTGTGTCGTTGGCCGTGAGGTTCACGGCCCCGCTGAGCCTAAGGACCTCCAGGAGCGTCCTCTTTATGTTTTCCTGTGAAAGTGCAGGTGCTGCCACTGGACCATAGGCTGGAAGGTTGGTCACATTAACACCTGTGACGTTGGGTTTTACAGGGCCCAGGACGAATATTCGCGCCCCTGGTTTCATACTGGCTGCAAGGGCCTGGAAGTCGACTGCTGCATCGAATTCTGTCCCATAGCTCATCCCGGTAACCGGGTAACCGGGTCTTGTGAAGAGGAAGAATACATCTGCGTTCCTGAGGTCATTTCTGAACTGGCTGGATGCCGTTGAGTTGAGGTTGAAGGTGTCCATTGTGTATATCTTCAGAGTGAAGTTGTATCCGGCAGGAAGGAGGTCGTTGCGGTATGCATCATTCATTATGGGGTCAACGGTCCCCACCACGCAGCCTGTGAGGAGCACAACCATGTTTGTGTCCTTCAGCATCTTTGAATCCGTTGTGTTGGTATCGTTGTCTGCTGCTGATACTGATTGAACTGAAACTAGGAGCAGAATAAGTGCCATCAGTAGAAACTTCTTCATTTTTTCACCTCCTTTACAATTTTTAATAATTTTCTGATTAAATATCCTAAATAGATTTGATCTAACTATATTTAAATCTTAATTAAAAAATTCAAAGTATGAATAATTTAAATGATATACCGGTTAAAAGTAATACCTGATTTAAATAAAAGCCGATGTCCTGTCTGGCACGCCAAAAAGATTCACTCAAGGATTATCTTCCAAAAATACTCAGAAATCACCCAAAAAAATAAAAAGATTCACTCAAGGATTATCTTCTCAAAATACTCATCATATGCCAGGTGAAAATGTGGGAGCTTAATGCGGAGTTCATCCTCAAGTTCAAGTATCCTCTTAAACTCCTCCCTGTCTGCAAAGGCTATGAGATTCCTCTCCCATGCCTCTCTGCATCTGAGGCTGCAGGGTATGAAACCCGATGGGAGCACAAGGGCGCATTTACCCGGGGGAACCTCAAGTTCATCCACCTCTGAAAGGTGATCCTCATCAATCGCATACCTGGTGTTCTCAGAGAAGCTCTGTATGCAGCACTCAGGATAGCCAAGGAGTCTCCCTATGTTCTCATCATCACCCCTGTAAACACCAAGTTCCGTGGATATCATGGGATCCAGGGCGGGCCTCACAGGCGGATCATACCAAGAGGTTATCTCAATCTGCAGCTGGAGCCTCGACATGAGCTGGTTGAACTGAAAGTCATCCATACGGCAGACAACCTTCAGGCAGTCCCTGCATCCATCTTCCCTTATCCTCAGTATCCTCTCATAGATCCTCTCTAACATGAAAACCACATCTACCTCTTTACGGTGTACTCAACTATGAGGTCCTCCCCCAGGGTGTAGAACCTCTCAAGTTCAAGTTTTATGGCCTCAGACATATCTTCTATACCCTCACCATCAACTAGTGTCCTTGCATCCTCACCGCCTGCGATCATAGGGGCTATGCACACCCGGACCTCATCAACAAGGCCCCCTGTTAACATGGAGTAGTTGAGGGTTGAACCCCCCTCAAGCATCAGCCTCCTGACACCCATTTCATGGAGCCTTTCAAGGAGCAGGTGCAGGTCCACCCTGTCCTTTCCTGCAACCACAACCTCAGCCCTCCTCCTGAGTTCATTAACCCTTGATGCAGGGGCACTTTCAGAGACACCTATCACCGTTGGGGCCTCATCGTTGAGAACCCTGAAATCCGGGGGTGTCCTTGCCCTGCTGTCAACCACCACCCTCACAGGGTTATCCCCCTCCTCTGCATCAACCCTGTGGACGGTGAGGCGGGGGTCATCTGCGAGTACAGTGTTTATACCCACCATTATGGCGTCACATTCCCTTCGAAGCTCATGGACCCTCCTGAGGTCCTCCTCACCGGATATCTCAGAGCTCCCTGTTTTTGTTGCAATCTTACCATCGAGTGTCATGGCTGCGTTGAGTATAACGTATGGCCTCATGAACTTCTCCTCCAGTCTATAGGTTTATAGCCACCATACTATTAAATTACTGTGGAAACCATGTGGTTTCCAGATCGGGAGGTTGAAATATGGACAGATACAATGCTGGAATGGAGATACTTGAAAGGATACACAGGGAGTCCTACAGGAAGCTGCGTGATGAACTTGAGGACGTTGCCCCTGATCTTTCAAGGTACGTGGTTGAATTTGCATGCGGTGACATCTACTCCAGGGGTTCTCTGGATCTTAAAACAAGGGAACTTGTGACTGTGGCTGCACTCACGGTTCTTGGGGCTGAAAAACAGTTGAAAAGTCATGTGAAGGGTGCACTCAATGCAGGGTGCAGCAGGGAGGAGATAATTGAGGTCCTCATCCAGATGGCGGTCTATGCAGGGTTTCCTGCAGCCATAAATGGTGTTACCGCGGCAGCTGAGGTTTTCAGGGAGATGGAGAAATAAATTCAGATGGCCTTATAGGCCAAACACCCTTTCTGCAGTGGACGTTGTCATCCTGTCAACATCCTCAACATCAGTATCCTTTATTAGCGCTATTTTCTTAACCGCTTCAGCCACAAATGCGGGTTCGTTGCGTTTTCCCCTGAAAGGGGAGAGATATGGGCTGTCAGTCTCTGTAAGCATGCACTCCAGTGGAAGTTCCTCAACAAGTTTCATGTGGTGATCCGAGAAGGTCACCAGTGTCGATATTGATATGTGGTATCCAGCGTCCATTATCCTCTCTGCAGTGGATAGGCTGCCACTGTAGCAGTGAAATACCACCTCGGGTATGCTGTGCTCGAGGACTATCTCAAGTGCCCTCTCCTCAGCGTCCCTTGCATGGACAACCAGGGGCATCTCATGTTCCTCTGCAAGCCCTGCGAAGATCCTGAATGCTTCCTCCTGTCTTCTCCTACCCCCTGCATCACGGGTGTGGTGGAAGTCCATGCCTGTCTCGCCTATGGCCACTATCCTGTCAATGTGTGACTCTATCTGCCCCACAACCTCCTCTATGAGTTCAGGCCTCGCCTTTGATGCGTCGGCTGGATGAAAACCCATGGTCGGGTATATGAATCCAGGATAAGCGGAGGCAAGGGAAAGGGCCCTTCTGTTACCCCCAAGTCCAACACCTGAATCTATAACAGCCCTGAGTTTTCCTTTTGCCCTCTCAATAACCTCTTCACGGTTCCTGTTGAAGTCCTTGAAGTCCAGATGACAGTGCACATCTATTATACTGATCCCTCCATTAGTCGCTTGATGGATATCAGGATCCGGTCATGTTCATGTTAGGACATTATAGCCCTTAAAATCACCTGATGCGTAACTAGGTACCGAATCTCCTCTCCCTCTGCTGGTATGACCTTATGGCCCTTAAGAAGTCAACCTTTCGAAGTTCCGGCCACAGGCTGTCGCAGAAGTACAGCTCTGAATAGGATGACTGCCATAGAAGGAAACCGCTGAGGCGCTCCTCACCGCTGGTCCTTATAATGAGGTGGGGGTCCTCCAGCCCAGCGGTGTAGAGGTTCCTGTTTATCATATCCTCATCTATGTCCTCAGGGTCAATGAGGCCAGCCCTGACGTCCTCGGCGATTTTCCTTGCAGCATCCACTATCTCCTGCCTACCATCATATCCTATTGCGATGTTCACAAGGCGATCAGAGTATCCCTCCGTTGACCTCTCAGCGACCTCTATTGCCTTTCTAACATCTTCAGGGAGCAGTTCAAGTTTTCCGACTGCCTTGACCCTTACACGGTTTTTATGTATCTTCTCATTGCTTGCTATTGCCTCGAAGTTCTCTTTGAAGAGCTTCATTAGGCCTTTAACCTCGTTTTCCGGCCTTTTAAAGTTTTCAGTTGAGAATGCATAGGCGGTTACTATCTCTATGCCAAGGTCAACGCACCAGTCCAGGACCTTCTCCAGTGTCTCAATACCCTTCCTGTGACCCTCTATAGGGTCGACGCTGCCCTGGAGTCGTGAGTATCTCCTGTTACCATCCATTATAATGGCAACGTGTCTTGGCATCCTGTCCTTTTTGAGGTTGCGCGATATGTACCACTCATAAAGTTTGTAAAGAGGTTTTAAAGGTGACATTTCCCATCTACCTGACTGGAGTTTTTAATAATCTATAAAATGCTGATCTAATCTCTCCAACTGGTGGCAAGCCAGTGGGCGAATCTCAGTGCCCTGAGGTAACCCGCAGTGGTCTGTGACCTGGATGTGTCAACAAAAATCCCATTAAATCCAAGGGCCACAGCTCCGTGGCTTCTGGCCGTGCCAACGAGAACCAGTGATCTGAATATGAGGTTACCTGTTATCCCATCGGGTGCCATGATGACGTTGCACCCATCCCTCACGGCTTCCTCTATCAGTATATGGTAGTGCCTCACTTCATATTTATCCTTTACCATTGAAGCCAGAAGTTCACCATCACGGATTGAACTGTCCACTGCAGGGGACCTTCCAAGATCACCTGGCCGTCCCCCTGATATTATACCTATGAACGGCTCGGTTCCTGTTTTCCTGAGAAAGTCCCCTGCTGCAGTTGCGATGCTGAGCCTTTCAGTGACCGTTTCACCCTCATCTATTCCCACTGGTGCCAGGAAAAAACTCCCATTCCCCGTCTCTATCCATGAAGCCCTCATTAAGGGTCCATTACTTCTGAGTTCCGCCATTATTCCTGCTGATGGGAGAGATCCCCTCACATATACATCTTTTCCACTTCTTAACCTTTCGATGAATTCATCCTCGGAATAAACCAGTTCAACATCAAATTCCACAGATGATGCAGCACTTTCGATGTTCCTGTTCTCACCGACCCCTGCCACTATCCTCATGAATCAAGTCCCCCAGCTTATGAATGTCTCTGGACCTACAGCAACATTAATATATAGGTTTTATGTATTAAAGATTCAGTTTTACATGATACATCAGCGCCAAATATTTATATGGAAATTAAGAAAATTTAGGTTAACGTAAATCTGTTGAAGCAGGGTTTTCAATTTCAACTCCTCACATGATCTAATAATAGATCCATCTTAAAGGAAGGTAAGATATAATGGACACAAAAAACAGGATAATACTGGGCCTCTTCATAGTTATACTCGGTCTTTCAGTTGTAACATATGAAAATTACATCACAAATTCACAGAACGTTTTTGTGGGAGAAAAGCACGTGCTGCTTCTATGCGCAGACCCCAGTGAACCAAGGCCAGGTATAGGGGCCGTTGACATGGCCTTCATAATAACCATGAACGAGGGTAACATAACCAATGTAACGGCTGTCTACCCTCACAACATGGCCCATCCAACAGCAGCCCCTCCGGCGTCACTGAGGGCGCAGGGAGTAAACAGGTGGCTCCTGCATGACGCCCTCTGGGAAAACGATACAGAGAAGGGTGCCAGACTTGCACAGGAGATCGTGGAATACAACACCGGTGTGAAAACAGACATCGTCGTGATAGTGACACCCCAGGCAGTGGACGGTATCCTACAGGCAATAGGCCCCGTTTATGTTGAGGGTCAGGGTTATGTTTCAGGAAACAGCATAACATTCCTCAGGGAGGAACAGCAGCAGGGATCCGCAAGGGGCGTTGCAGTTCAGTCACTCATGAGGGCAATATTCAATGCCACAAAGGACCGTTCAAAGTACATGGCCATGGTGAACGCGGGCATACAGCAGTATCAGCAGGGAAATATCGTCGTTGTACCCGAAGGTGCCTTCATACAGTTCCTCATATCCACAGGACTTGAAAGGGTGACCAGCTGATAAAAAAACCATTTATTTTTTTTTGAAAAACATCACAGGATACCCCGGTGCATAAAAAATGCCTGATTAAACAAAAAAACTTAACTACTATAATGTAAATATTATGTGTGGGGGATCTCCTTGTCCGATGAAAACATGGAAAAAACCATGGGCTACCTTATATGTACACAATGCGGGGGCTACTACCAGCTGAAAGATGGTGAGGACCCATCTGATTTTGATTCCTGTGAATGTGGAGGCTCACTGGGATACTACAGCACACTCGAAGATTTCTATGAAGAACCAGAGGAACCTGAACCTGAAATTCCCGGCGAAAGTGACCGGAAAAGAGTCCTCCTTGAAAACCTCTCCAGAAGTATAGACAATGAGGAGAGAACACTGCAGGAGATAAAAGGCGGCAAATGGTCCCTCATGGAATTCGTGGCAGAGAAGAGAATAATCGACGATGTTAAGGAGCAGAAAAAGATTGTGGATGAACTCCTTGATGAGGAGATAATAGACAGCAATCTGGTAACAGGCGGCAGAGGAGAGGCAGAGAGTTTCATATCACAGGTGCGTGAACAGAGGGAGTTCCTTGCTGAACGTGAGGGAAAGACACTTAACAGCAAATTTTTAAGGACCGCCGTCACGGTTCTTCTCATATTTGTGGTTATATGCTTCCTCTACTTCTTCATAGCCATGAAATTCACATAAAAAATTAATTTATGCTTCCTCTACTTCTTCATAGCCATGAAATTCACATAAAAACCAGGTAAAGTAGGGCCAACTGTTCATGTGAGCCGGAGGCCAATGAAAAATAAAGAGATTATTAATTCTTTAAATGGGTTAGCACATCCTCTGCAGTCTCAAGGGTACTGTTTATATGATCCATCTCATGTGCAGTGGATATGAAACAGCACTCAAACTGTGATGGTGGTATGAAGACACCCCCCTCCAGCAGTCCATGGAAGTACTTCATGAAGAGTTCGGTGTCTGATTTTCTGGCATCAGCGTAGTTTCTGACCTCATTCTCAGTGAAGTATATCTGGAACATTGAAGCCGGGCCTGCAACATGGTATTCAAGGTCCATATCAGATAGGAAATCCCTTAAACCTGCCCTGAGATGGGAACCCATCCTCTCAAGACCTGAATACATTTTATCATCAAGTATTTTAAGGGTTTCAAGACCTGCAGTTACCGATACAGGGTTTCCATTGAATGTACCTGCCTGATATACGCTACCAGCCGGCGCAATGTTCTCCATTATCTGTCGTGGGCCTGCCAGGGCCCCCATCGGAAAGCCGCCCCCAACTATCTTTCCCAGTGTCACAAGGTCCGGCTTAACACGGTAGTACTCCTGGGCACCCCCTGCTGCCAGCCTGAAGCCTGTTATGACCTCATCAAAGATTAGGAGAATGTCGTTCTCCCTCGTTACATCTCTGAGGAAATTCAGGTAGCCGTTTTCAGGTTCTATGCACCCGATGTTACCCATCACAGGTTCAACCAGGATGCATGCTATATCATCCCCCATACCATCAATGAGCTCAACCATAGCCTCCTCATCATTGAAGACTGTGGTGAGAGTGTTTTTTACAGTATCCTCAGGTATACCCGGTGAATCGGGTGCGGCGGCGGCGCCTGAACCTGGCTTTACAAGGACGTAATCGTGGGCCCCATGGTAGGATCCCTCAAATTTGACAATCTTTTCTTTCCCTGTGTATGCCCTTGCAAGCCTCACAGCGGCCATGGTGGCCTCTGTGCCTGAGTTCATGAACCTGACCATCTCAGCACAGGGGACCCTATCTATTATTGTCTCTGCAAGTTCTAGTTCCCCCTCAGATGGCACACCATAGGTTGTGCCCCTCTCTATCTGCCTTTCAACCGCCTCAACCACCCGGGGGTGTGCATGTCCCAGTATCAGGGGTCCGTACGCCAGGCAGTAGTCGATGTAGCTCTCACCATCAACACTCTCCAGTATGCACCCTTTACCCCCAGCCGCAAAGAAGGGGTGTGGCTCGAACCTCCTCACAGGTGAGCTAACACCACCCGGCAGAACCCTCTGTGCCCTTTCAAACAGTTCTTTCGACTTCATGATGGAACCTCTAAACATTTCTAAACCTCGATGATGCTAAGAACCCTTCAAACTTATGATAGTCTCCTCAGGAGAACCTCTAAACTTCCCCTCCCCCTGATAGTGCTATAAGAGCATTTGAAGCTGCCACTGCCACCGGTGTGCCTCCCTTGGGGCCCCTGGTTATCATGCTGGGTATATCGGTTTCCCTGAGAGCCTCCTTTGATTCTGCAGCCCCTACAAATCCAACCGGGACTCCTATAACAGCCTCTGCATCCATTATGCCTTCAACTGTAAGTTCAATCACCTTCATGAGGGCTGTTGGGGCATTGCCTATAACCACAACACCCCTGAAGCCCCTCTCTGCAGCGTACTCCATTGAGGCGGCTGCCCTGGTGATGTCTCTTCTTTCTGCAATCTCCCTGACCTCAGGGTCCCTGATGTGGCAGCTGGCAGGTCTGGATATTCCTGCACGGACCATTTCAATGTCGGTGAGTATCTCACCTGAACTCCTGATTGAATCCAGGGCTGCATCCACAAAGTCCTGGCTGAACTCTGTTATTCTGGCATACTCCGGATCAGCGGTTGAATGGACGATGCGCTCAACTATGGCTGCCTCCTCATCCCTGAGAGAGGCTAGCTCATCAGATATCAGTTTCCTGACTATTTCTCTGCTCTTTCTGGCTATCTCATAGCCCTGACCTGTGGATGCACCCATCAATCCCATCACCTACGGTGTGAGTCTCCTCCTGTCCCTCGGGAAGAGTACTGTCTCCCTTATATTATTGACACCAGTGAGGGTCATGTTGAACCGTTCAGCTCCGAGACCCCAGCCTGCATGGGGTGGCATGCCGTACTCAAAGGCTGCAAGGTAGCTCTCAAAGGAGTCGGGGTTTAATCCCTGCCTCCTTATCTTCTCAACCAGGAGGTCATGCTGGTGGACCCTCATTGCACCCGAGGATATCTCAAGGTCCCTGTACATGAGGTCAAATGCATGGCTCCTTTCAGGATCTTCTTCATCTGGCATCACATAGAATGGCTTTATTGCGGTTGGCCATGACGTTATGAAGTAGTAGCCGTCCATGACCTCACCAAGGGCCTTTTCAGCCGCCCTTGGAAGGTCTTCGCCCTGTTTCATTGGGACCCCCCTGGAGTTTACCAGTTCAACTGCCTCATCATATTCAAGCCTCTCAAAGGGGGTTTCAGGCACCTCAAGGGTCCTGCCAAGGGTTTCAAGGGCGTCGGTGCAGTGCTCGTTAACATCCTCAATGACCCTCACAATCAGCCTTTCAAGTATATTCATGACATCCTCATGGTCAACGAAGGAGGCCTCTATGTCAATTGATATGACCTCGTTGAGGTGCCTGAGGGTGTCGTGCTCCTCTGCACGGAATATGGGGGCTATCTCATAGACACGGTCAAGGCCCGTTGACATCATCATCTGCTTGTAGAGCTGTGGGCTCTGGCCCAGGAAGGCCTCCCTTTCAAAGTAGGTTATGGGGAAAAGTTCAGTGCCACCCTCTGTTGCAGATGCAACAAGCTTGGGGGTGTTGATTTCAAGAAAACCATTCTCTTCAAGGAATACCCTGACTGAATGCAGCATTCGACTCTTTATTTTAAATATTGCACTCACTGATGGTTTTCTGAGGTCAAGGAACCTGGCGTCAAGCCTTGTGTCTATCTCGGCCTTCACCTTCTCTGTGGGGTCAAGTGGCAGTGGCTGTTTTGAGGGGTTCAGAACCCTCATGAAGGATGGTATTATTTCAAAGCCGCCTGGGGCCTTATCTGACTCCTGCACATTTCCCCCAAATGCCACAACAGATTCCTTTTTGAGCTTTCTCATGGATTTGAAGAGGTCCTTCTCAATCTTCTTGCTGGGTGCTGTTATCTGTATGAGTCCATCACGGTCCCTTAGGAGCACGAATATTATCCCTCCAAGGTCCCTTATCTCATGGACCCATCCCATGACAGTAACTTCCTCTCCATCCATTTCAGGTTTTATGTCCTTTGAGTAGTGAGTCCTTCTAAGATCTCCAAGTAACAATCAGATCACCTCTTGTAGCTAAGTGAATTATTTCAGATTCAAGTTTAATCAAGTCTCCTCCGGAATGACTCGGCATGGGCATATAGACCCTCGTATTCAGCAAGCCGGAGGACGGTTTCCTGGATGTTCCTGAGACCCTCCCGGTTTATCCTCTGAACCGTTGGTTTCTTGAGGAATGACTCCGTTGATAGCCCCGAATACATCCTGGCGCAGCCAGACGTTGGAAGCACGTGGTTGGTCCCTGAACCATAATCACCTGCCGCCACAGGTGAGAGTTCACCCAGAAATATGGATCCTGCGTTACGGATACCCTTGAGTGTTTTTTCAGGAGAATCCGTCATTATAACAAGGTGCTCCGGGGCGTAGGCGTTGCTGAAGTCCACGGCCCCATCAATATCCTCCGTTAAAACTATCATTCCATATCCTTCAAGGGACTCCTCTATGATATTGGCCCTTTCCATGTATTTAATATTTTCACGTACCAACCCATCCACACTGGCTGCAAGCTCCTCTGAGTCTGTCACAAGGACACTCGCAGCCTGGGGGTCATGCTCTGCCTGTGCCAGTATCTCGAGGGCAATGTAATCTGGATTTGCAGATTCATCTGCAATTATGAGCACCTCCGATGGGCCTGCCGGAAAGTCTATATCCACGTCACCGTATACCAGTTTCTTTGCTGCGGTCACAAATATGTTGCCGGGACCCACTATCTTATCCACCGCCCCAATGGTCTCGGTACCGTAGGCCATTGCAGCCACCGCCTGGGCGCCCCCCACACGGTATATCTCATGTGCACCTGCAATGTCAGCAGCCACAAGAACAGCGTCAGGAACCGAGCCATCGGATGCCGGTGGTGTGCAGCATACTATTCTTTCCACCCCTGCTATCCTTGCCGGTATAACGGTCATGAGTATTGTTGAGGGGTAAACAGCCCTTCCGCCGGGTATGTAGCAGCCCACACTGTCAAGGGGTCGCACTATCTGCCCTGCGCTGACCCCTGGCCGGATCTCAGCCATCCACTCAGAGGGTAGCTGGAGTCTGTGGAACTCCTCGATGTTCCCTGCAGCTTCAGTGAGCGCTTCCTTCACCTGAGGGTCCAGGTTTTCATGGGCCGCATCTATTTCCTCCTGGCTAACAGTGAGGGTCTCAGGTGAGACGCCATCAAATTTCTCTGTGAGTTCCCTGAGGGCACCATCACCGCCGGTCCTCACCATCGAGATGATATCCGCCACCGGTCCCAGGACATCATCAACATCAATCCTCGCTCTTTCAACAAGTTCATCGACTCTTTCATGATCAAATTCTATTATCCTCATGAGGATGATCCTCCATGGAAAAGTTAAGGTGAATGGTTAGTTTTATGGATCCATCACTTTTAAGAATTTGCAGACGATACACCCCACCCCCACATAATTAATAATTTAAAAAGTTTCAGTAATATAAAGCTTTATTTATCAGTTTTAACTTAACTATGGTGAGATGAGGGAAGATATTCAGATATATCCGGCTATCTGCTGTAATTTTTACATTAATTCATATTATATCTTTAATTTTGATAATGGGACTGTCCCTCCACCAAAATTTTTAAATAATAAATTTAATACACACTTATAAGGAGACTGAGGCTGGTAACCATGTATAAGGACGAAATGATACAACTGCACCAATTTCTGGTATATGTTCTGAAGTACCTCGAGAATGGATACGATATAAAGGATGAATGCGAAGAGTACTTCTCCCTCAACATCAGCCCCCACCACATCCACCGCACAAAGGCCGAGCATAAATACGCTATTTTTGTACTCTCAAGCGCCATCTCCGAGATCCTGGCAAAGAAGGAAGGACACAACCTCCCGCCAAATGTTGTAAATGGTCTCTCAGAACTTGCAAAGCGGTCAAGGAAGGAAGTTGTGAAGATGGAAGCCAGACTGGAGTCAAAATAGAAACCCATCCATTCTCCAAAACCTAAGTTTTTCTAATAGATGTGGTGCCAGCCAGGAACAAACCTTAACAATTCTCTTCCATACAAGAAACAACTATTTTAATATTCCTCAACTTATATCATAAACGGTGTTTTTATGAAGGCCACAGAAAGCATGATCTGTCTTGTTGATGGAGAGCACTACCTCCCCGTGACAAGGGCGGCTGTTGAGACCCTTGACTCAATGGAACACATTGACGTCAAGGCACTCATCTTCATAGGGGGAACCGAAAAACTCAGGACATCATCACCTGAGGAGTACACCGAAATGATGGGAAGACCCGTTTACTTCGGTGATGATCCCCACAGGATACCCTATGACCTGATAGCCAGACTCATCAGAAAGTACGGTGCAGACACGGTTATGGACCTCAGTGATGAACCCGTCCTGGACTACTCAAAGAGGTTCAGGATAGCATCTGTTGTCCTTGAGGAGGGTGCGGTCTACAGGGGTCCTGACTTTGAGTTCCAGCCCCTCACAGAATATGATATACTCAAAAAACCATCCCTCAAGATTCTCGGGACAGGTAAGAGGATAGGTAAAACAGCTGTATCTTCCTATGCGGCCCGCCTGATCCATGAACGTGAGTACAACCCCTGTGTTGTGGCGATGGGTCGAGGCGGTCCTGAGGAGCCGGAGATCGTCAGGGGTGACAGGATAGAAATAACCCCCGAGTTCCTTATGGAGCAGTCAGATAGGGGTGTTCATGCAGCCTCTGACCACTGGGAGGACGCCCTCATGAGCCGGATACTCACGGTTGGTTGCAGGCGCTGCGGTGGCGGTATGGTGGGGGATGTGTTCATAACCAACATGAAGAGGGGTGCTGAGACAGCCAACAGCCTGGACGCTGACTTCATAATACTCGAGGGAAGCGGGGCTGCAATACCTCCGGTGAAGTCAAACAGGCACATAGTCCTTGTTGGTGCAAATCAGCCCATCATAAATATAAAGAATTTCTTCGGACCCTTCAGGATAAGGCTGGCAGATCTTGTGATAGTCACTATGTGCGAGGAGCCCATGGCAGATGATGGGAAGGTTAAGGAGATAGTTGAGTTCATAGAATCCGTGAACCCCGGGGCAGAGGTTGTGACCACAGTCTTCAGGCCCAAGCCACTGGGGGATATCAGCGGTAAGAATGTTCTTTTTGCAACCACTGCCCCTGACTCTGTGAAGGATATACTGGTTGAATACCTTGAGTCTGAGTATCGCTGCCGGGTCGTCGGTACAACCCCACACCTTTCAAACAGGCCGCTCCTCCAGCGGGACATTGAGAGGTACATAGATGACGCGGATGTGATGCTGACGGAGCTCAAGGCTGCTGCGGTTGATGTTGCAACAAGGGACGCCCTTGAGGCGGGGCTCGAGGTCATCTACTGCGACAACATACCCATTGTGAGGGACGGTTCGCAGGATGAACTTGATGACGCCATAATCAGGGTTGTGGAAAGCGCCATAGATGACTTCAATCTCAGAAGGACCCCATAGGGAGCAGGTGGTATATTGGATGACTCCGACATCAGGAAACTTCTGAGGTTCACCCTCAGTGAAAAGAGGGTTATAGATGAGCTTCAGATACCCCCCGACGCATTCATACCCCTCCTTTTTTCCATAAGGTATGGTGGTGACTGGAGCCTCAGGAAGAACTCCGGGCGTTTCATGGCGGTGAAGGAGAAGGTCACCCGCTTTGATGAGGATGAAATGACAGGGAGGACCCTTGAGATAGTTTACCTCTTTCTGAACCCCAGGGTGGTGAGGGAGGAGGGCACCGTTTACCGGCTCGAGAAGTGTGGCTCAAAAAATGAGAGGGAACTTGTGAAGAGGCCCTACCGGGTCGTCGTGGATGGTGACTACATCCTCAGGGCGGTGCTTGATCCGCTTGATTTTAAGATTAAACTTAAAAGGCTCAGGAAGCCCCTTAAATTCACAGGTTCGGGGGCCTATGGTGTTTCACATGAGATGGAGCACCTTGAGGGAAGGGAGTCCCGGGGAACCCCATTCTGGGAATTCAAATATGAAATAGAAGATGATTGAAATCTCAGATGGATTACCCTGATTCCACAAACCAGCATATTCATATATGTAAATATAAGAATGTGGTTATGGATGGTGATTAACAGTGAAGAAAGAAACCAGTGGCTGCTGTGAAGATACAGCCGCAGTTAATGAAGAAAAATGTGAATGCATCTGCAGCTGCGGATTTCTGGAGTACCCTGATGAATGCAGGGTGCCGGAGCCGGAAGATCCATCAGAAAAGGCAGATGATGAATTTATAGCCCGACTCGAAGAATATGCACATTCACTAGGCATTACGAACATTGGCTACGCCCGGCTAACACCTGATGTTATCCTTGCAGGTGAACCCCCCTACAGGAATGCCGTGGTCATCACCGTGGACATGGATGACGATGCCGTGCTGACTCCCCCAGGCAGAGAGGCGAGGGAGCTGAATGACAGACTATACGAGAAACTGGCAGATTTAACCTTCAGGCTGGCTGATTACCTCAGGATTAACGGATATGGTGCTGTGGCCATTCACCCCATGAGCGGCCTCATCGATCTCCCCCTCCTCGGACAGAATGCAGGTATCGGTTTTAAGGGCAGGAACGGTCTTCTCATAAGCCCCGGGAAAGGCCCGGCACAGAAGATATCCGCGGTCCTCACAGGAATATCAGACCTTCCCTATGGTTCCAGTGCCCATGAATGGATACCCTTCTACTGCAGGAGATGTGGCAGGTGCATAAAGGCCTGCCCAAGGGACGCCCTGGTGGAGGTTGAGACATGCTGCGGATCCACGGTTCTGCTGCTTGATGATAGATGCACCGGCTGCAGTGACGGATGCGCCCACTGCATAGAGAGCTGCCCATTCTACAGTAAGGACTATGAAAATATAAGGTCGGCATTTACAAGAGCAGCGAAAACTCAGAGGTAGGCCAGGAAAGGTCTGGCTTATTTCAGTGTATCTATTTTTGGATCCAGCGAAAAACAGCACCACAAATGTGCTGCTAATAAAAAAATCTAATTTTAATATTTCCTGATTGTTGTGTTGATGGCCTCATGGAATACTGGATTGTTGAATTTTATTGTAGGCTTCATCAAAAAGAACTATACCCATCAAAAGGTATATAAAATAAGTTAGTCTCTGATTTTGTTGAGTATATCCTCCTCATAGTAGTGGATGAAACAGTGTATTTTTAGGCCGTCATGGGTGTACAGTCTGACTGATGATAGTTTTTCCGGTGTAGGAGCGTATTCTGGGTGCTGGACATAAACTGCCCCGCCTTTCATTGTGAATCTGTAGTCTTTATAGGTTATTTCTTCTTTTCCAGAGGAGGTTAATTCTGTTATTAGTCTGGAGATACTCCTTTTTAGGAGGTTGAATGGGTGGTTGGATGATGGTCTGGTGACAGGGTACTGGTTGAGGATGTATGAGACTGCCTTCTTGGGTTTATTGACTTTCTCGGCGATTTCTTCTGGTGAGTAACCGCATTCGAGGTAGAGTTCAAGGATTTGTTTATCGACCCTGTTAGCCGGGATTAATGGCTTTACTCCCGCTTTTCTCATCCATGTTCTGATGGTGCTTGTATCTAATCTGTATTTTTCTGCGATTCTGTCAAGGTTTACTACATTCTGGGCTTCTTCTACTATTCTCTTTTTTAGTTTTTTATCGTATGCGTTGAGTGTCATGGTCATAAATAATCTTTTATACTAAATGAGGTGCTGGCAATAAAAAAATGCTATATTTTAATAATAATGGCGGACATAACTGATACATGGTGTATAAGATGAAGGCTGATGCAGTGAAGATTGCAGATGGTGTCTACTGGGTTGGTGTCATGGACTGGGACATAAGGAACTACCATGGCTACACCCTTGGAGGCACAACATACAACGTGTACCTCGTCTTTGGAGACGATAAGGTCGCCCTTATTGACAACACATACCCCGGAACATCCCCACAGATGTTTGGAAGGATAAGTGACGCCTTTGAAAGGGAGAAAAGGGATGAAAGAATAGACATCGTAATCCAGAACCACATAGAGAGGGACCACAGCGGTTCAATCATGGAGGTCTGGAAGCGCCACAGGCCAGAAATAATCTGCACAGAAAAGGCCTCTGAAGGACTCAGGGAACACTACCCGCTTCCTGATGAGGCCGTGTTTAAAACCGTGAAAACAGGGGACTCCATTGACCTCGGGGGAAAGACACTCACATTCCTTGAGGCCCCCATGCTCCACTGGCCAGACAGCATGTTCACCCTCCTCATGGAGGATGGTATACTCTTCTCAAACGACGCCTTCGGACAGCACCTCTGCATCAGCAGAAGGTTCGACACCGACGTGCCTGAAACCGTGCTGATGGACGCCGCAATGAAGTTCTATGCCAATCTGTTAACACCACTATCACCCCTTGTGCTAAGGAAGTTCAGTGAGGTGAAGGACCTCGGGCTTCTCGAGAAGATCCGGATGATCGCGCCATCCCACGGACAGATCTGGACAGAGCCCATGAAGATCATAGAGGCATACACAGCATGGGCAACAGGGGAGTGCAGTGACAGGGCCACGATAATCTATGATACCATGCACTACTCCACCAGGATGCTTGCACATGCACTTGCAGAGGGACTCATGGCCGAGGACGTGGATGTTTCAATGCACTTCCTCCACGAGGATGAAAGAAGTGAAATCGTAAAGAACATCCTTGAAAGTAAGGCGTTATTCATTGGAAGCCCCACAATGTTCAACGGACCATTCCCGAGTCTTGGGGACATAATGTACTACCTCAAGGGGCTCACATTCGATAGAACCGGATTCAAGAGGCTGGCAGTTGTATTTGGATCAAAGGGATGGGGTGGAGGTGCAGTGAGGACACTCAAAGACGAAATCAGTGCCGCGGGGTTTGAGGTTGCAGAGACCCTTGAGGTCAACTACGTCCCTGATGAGGATGACCTGGAGCGCTGTTACAGCATCGGAAAATCAATCGGCAAAAGGATAAAGGAGATGTAACTGATGAAGTCCGTTAAATTTCAGGGAAGCCACGACCCTGAGAAAAAAATTGTTGTCAGCCTCTTCTGGACGGTGAGAAAGACGATAAGGGAGGAGGGCTGCGCCCCTGTAAGGATCAAAAGGATCAGAACATCGAAGAACACCTATGAACCCGAGGGCAGGAAGCTCCTCAAGCTCTCAGATGAGGTCATGGATGATATACTCGGTGATATTGAAAAGGGTGAAACGGTTGAATTTGAGATGACAATGGGTGAGGAGTCACTGAGGGTCTGGATTGACTCCGAGGGCTTTGCTGTTGAGGCATCAAAGACTCCTGAACTTGAGGATGAGATTGTTGAAAAGATCCAACATGAGACCTCAAAGCTGACACCTGACTTCTGCCAGACCTTCCTTCCAAGAATCTTCCCCAACCAGTAGCATGAAACTGGAATTCATTTATTCTTTCATTTCACAGCACCCTGAAATGTTAGACTGTAACCTTCCATCTGCACAAATTATTTATAGAACCTTAAACCCATCGATAATTGCATTATTTATTTAAGAGGTGATTTAATGGCACAGGGACAGCAGCCCATATTAATATTACCACAGGACACGAGCCGTTACGTTGGAAAGGAAGCCCAGAGAATCAACATACTTGCAGGTAAGGTTCTCGCAGAGACCGTGAGGACAACTCTCGGTCCCAAGGGCATGGACAAGATGCTGGTTGATTCACTTGGAGACATTGTAATTACCAATGACGGTGTTACAATCCTCAGGGAGATGGACATATCCCACCCTGCCGCAAAGATGCTTGTTGAGGTCGCAAAGACCCAGGAAGACGAGGTGGGTGACGGTACAACAACAGCTGTCATCATAGCAGGGGAACTCCTTAAGGAAGCAGAAAAACTCATTGAAATGGGTGTTCACCCAACAATAATAGCCGTGGGTTACAGGCAGGCAGCCCTCAGGGCCCAGGAGATACTCGAAGACATATCCATCAAGGCAAGTGACAGGGACACACTCATGAAGGTTGCGGTGACCGCAATGACAGGTAAGGGTTCAGAAAGGGCCAAGGAGAAACTGGCTGAACTGGTTGTGGATGCGGTCATGCAGGTGGAAGAGGATGGTGAAATCGACAGGGACAACATCAACATACAGAGGATACAGGGAGCATCAGTTAACGAGTCAAGAATAGTGAATGGTATAGTGATAGACAAGGCAAGGGCAGACACCTCAATGCCAAAGAGGGTTGAAAATGCCAGAATAGCCCTCCTAAAGTACCCGATAGAGGTCAAGGACCTTGAAACCGACGCCAAGATAAGGCTGACAGACCCATCACAGATGCAGGCCTTCATCGAGCAGGAAGAGCAGATGATCAGGGACATGGTTGATAAGATAAAGAGCTCAGGTGCCAACGTTGTCTTCTGCCAGAAGGGCATCGACGACCTTGCACTGCACTACCTCTCACGTGAGGGTATACTTGCACTCAAGAGGGTCAAGAAATCTGACATAAAACGCATCGAGAAGGCCACAGGTGCAAGGCTTGTTACAAACATTGATGACCTCACAGAGGACGACCTTGGAGAGGCAGGGGTTGTATACGAGAAGAAGATCTTCGATGATGTGCTGACATTCGTCGAGAACTGTAAGGACCCAAAGGCCATCTCAATAATTCTCAGGGGAAGCACAAAGCATGTTGCAGAGGAGATGGAACGTGCACTTGAGGACGCAATAGGTGTCGTGGCCTCAACCATTGAGGACGGCGAGGTTGTTGCAGGCGGAGGAGCACCTGAGGTGGAAATAGCAAGGAAACTCAGGGAATACGCTGATAGCATAAGTGGCAGGGAGCAGCTTGCAGTCTCAGCATTTGCAGATGCCCTTGAGATCGTTCCAAAGACACTTGCAGAGAACGCTGGACT
>NZ_JBNASF010000010.1:0-54230 GCF_049720995.1 Methanothermobacter sp. | reverse complement strand
AAAGTGAGAGTAAGGAATGAGATAGCCCATGAAGATTCTCCTCATTAGGGGAACCTGAAAGTGAGAGTAAGGAATGAGATAGCCCATGAAGATTCTCCTAATAATTATCTCATTTTCACTTGCAGCCATTCTGCTGGCCCTTATATCAGAGTATACTGTTATCCTGAGGGTTGTCAGGGATGGGGGGATAACTGACTTCAGAATAGGGGTCACTCTCTGGAGGGTTAGAATTTTAACCAGAAGCTTTAAAGGAGGAATGAAGAAGGGAGATGGGGGTGCAGTGGGGTCTGCAGCCATAAAAAGGATTTTCAGAAGGGCATGGATGGCAAGGGGACACATAATGGACCTTTTAAGGACCATAATATCATCCATAACCATAAGGAGGCTCGGTGTAAGAGTTTCAGCTGGCACCGGTGATGCCTCTGACACCGCAATCATTACAGGTTACCTCTGGACCCTTTCAGCACTTACCTCCCCCTTAAGGAACATTGAAATAAATGCAGTCCCGGATTTCATCGGTGGAGATATAAATGGAAAAATCGAACTTGAAATGACCATCAGGCCCCTGAAGCCTGTTCTGGTGTTTACCATGCTTCTTCTGAGGAAGCCCTTCAGGGACCTTGTTATGGGATTCAGGGAATTATGATGATGGCATGGGGATTGCTTCGTGTGTTTCCGGGAATTTTCATGAGGTGGTGGAGTTCATGAAGATTGTTGATTGCACATATTCGGCTGATGCATTGAATGTGGATGGAAGGTCTATAGTGCCTGTTTTCAGGTTAACCTTCGCTGTAACCGGAAAAACTATAAATGCCGTATCAGCGGAACCTATAATGTGTATTGTTATGGAGGATGATCTGAGATACCCTCTTGTGTTGATGGATGACCTTTTAAGTTCGGGAGGAGATTGCAGTGAAGAGTGAGCGCATATCAGACTTTTTAATGCTGGCTTTTCTGTTTTCATGGATACTCTGGATACCGGTTGCAATGATCTCAAATGGTTTCACATTCCCTGAACCCATTCAGTCTTTTCTGAGAAGCCCCTACAATCCTGCAGCCTTCGGACCAACCCTTGCTGCTATTATACTGACCTACAGGTACGGGGGAAGGGATGAGCTTGTCGCATTCCTGAGGAGGGGAATTAAACGTGATTTCCCGAGGATCTGGTGGGCTATAATCCTCCTCCTGTTCCCGGTCATCACGGCTCTTTCGCTTTACCTGGGTGTCCTCTGGGGTGATCCACAGCCCTTCCTCTACTGGACATCCAATCCCCTGCTTGTTCCCCTGGTGTTCCTCTACATATTCTTCCTTGGAGGTCCCCTGCAGGAGGAATTCGGCTGGAGGGGGTATGCCCTTCCACGACTCCAGGAGAGGTACTCACCCATCTACGCAGCCATAATAATTGGGATCATCTGGGGTCTCTGGCACATACCCCTGTTCTTTATACAGGGCAGTATACAGTCACAGGTACCGTTCTGGAGCTTCCTGATCCTTATAATATCTGCCTCAGTGATATACACCTGGGTTTACAACTCAACAGGGAGCATACTGGCTGCCATGGTAATCCACACGACAGGTAACCTCTCCTACTTCCTCTTCCCTGTCCAGTCAACGATCGCAGGGGGGGTGTTCCTCATGATACTCAATGTGGCTGCAGCACTGGCGGTGCTCCTCTTCGCAGGGTCAGAGCTTAAAACAGAATTCAGTTAAAATCAGAAAAAAAGGAATTTGAGGGTTCAGTATGGGTTAGGACCTGTTACCGTTGGGTTGTCCTCTATCTGGGTCCACTCGGTGAATGAGCCCTCATATATTCTCACATCAGGGTATCCGAGGTACCACCTGAACAGCAGGAACTCGTTGGTGGCCTCCCTTCCTGTTCCACAGCTGCAGATGATTTTCTTGTCTGGTGTTGCCCCCACAGACTCCACGAGTTCCCTTATCTCCTCCTCTGGCTTCAAAAGTGTCTTGTTATCATCGTCCATAAGGCTCGCCCATGGAAGGTTAACCGCCCCCGGGATGTGACCGGGTTTTATCCAGGGGCCCTGACCCTCATAGACCTCAGGTGGTCTTGCATCAAGTACCAGGACGTCATCATCATCCTTCATACTCCTTAACTCAGGGTACTCTATGTAGAAGTCCTCCTGCTCTTTAACAGCGAAATCTGATTCCTCGACCTCCGGGAATACCTTTGTCACCTCTCCCCCGGCGTTCTTCCATTCTGCAAGTCCCCCGTTCAGTACAAGGACATCTTCATGTCCGAACCTTGCAAGGCTGTAGGCAACCATGGTCTGCTCAAGTCCGTCACCCCATCCCTTGAATCCGCCGGTGCCTGTGTATACAACGGTTTCTCTGTTTTCAACACCGGCCTGCCTGAATATGGATTCTGCAGCGTCTCCCGGGATGTACATTGCAGGTGCAATACCCCTGGGCTCCCTGAATAGGCCCTCGTTGAGGTACACTGCCCCTGCTATGTGCTCAAGTATGTAGTCGTGGATGTTGGGCTGGCAGTCGATTACTGCAACATCCTCCAGGTTCTCCATGAGCCACCCGGGTGTCACCCACCTTATGCGGCCATCTCCACCACCATATGGTTCCATATGAATCACTCCTAACATCTGGTGTATACTATTATGTTGCATGGTGGATATACAACTTTTCATTGAAATTATGAAAAAATTGATGAAAATACATGGTAGTGGTGGATGATTTCCAATCCATTGAGGTTTATGGGAGATTGATGTAGATGCCGGGTAGTGGTGGATGATTTCCAAATCCTGTGGCTGGTTTTTCAGTCCCCGAACCTCTTCCTGTAGTAGATGAGACCTTCAGGTTCCCTACCCATCAACCTCCCGGTTAATCCCTGATCTAGAAACTCATCCACAACGCCCTCAAGAACCTCAAGCCTTTCCCGGGCATCGTCAAGAAGTCCCTTGGTTATCTCTATCCTGTGCTTGAGGCGGTTGTTCTCATCCTCAAGTTCCTGAAGGTTCCTGAGCTTAAGGTCAAGCTTCATGACATGGAGCCTGTTAACCTCCTCCTGCAGCTCTGACTTCTCGGACCTCAGCTCATCAACGCGCCCCCTGCACTCGGCGAGCTTCAGTTCAAGTTCCCTTATTCTTTTATCCTTCTCCTTTATCTCAAACTCCAGTTCTTCAATTCTCTCGTCATGATCCATGAAAGTCCTCCTATTACAGGAGTGATGATGCAACACTGAGGTATATCAGTGTTGTTGTGAAGTCACTGAGGATGGTGGCCAGGGGTCCGGTTGCAACCGCCGGGTCGAATCCGAGCCTGCGGAATATCAGGGGGGATGCGGTGGATATGAGGACAGCTGCAAGGACACTGAAAAACATTGATATGAAGACGATCAATCCCAGCGACGTGTTCATCCTTGCAAGACCCGCCATCAAACCAGCGAAGGCAGATGAAAGGGCCCCTATCCCGGCTGCCACCATGAATTCCCTTCTAATATAGAGGAGGGGCTTCATTGATGGGTCCACTGCAATCTTACGTATTATAAGGGCCTCTGACTGGGTTCCGACGGCGTCACTCATGTATACCATTACTGGTATGAAGGATGCCAGTGCTATGAACTCTGATAGGAGGTCCTCAAAGCTCCCTATGAGGGCTGCTGTGATGGTACCACCAATGACCCCCACCACGAGCCAGGGTACCCTTGACCTCACCATGTCCAGTGCCCCCGGGTCCTGGTCGATGACCCTGTGGAATACTCCCCCGAAGTGTAGTATGTCCCGGTCGGCCTCAATCTTCAGTATCCTTATGATCTCATCGTGGGTCACCGCGCCCATGAATCTGCCCTCCTGGTCAACCACGGGTATGGCCTTAATTCCATGTGAAAGTGCCATGTAGGGTATATCAAACGGGTCATCTTCGGGGGTTATGGATACAATATTCCTCTGCATGATGTCACCGACCTTTCCATTGGTGGAGAGGAGTTCCCTTATGGAAACTACACCCAGGAGTTTACTATCCTCAAGGACGTAGATGTAGTCTATGCTGTCATATTCCGCAACATCTTCCCTTATATTTCTGAGGACATCCTCAGTGCGCATATCCTGGGTGGCTGCCGGGATTCTATCTGTTATTCGAAATTTCATGATACCAATCAGCATTTTTATCTGTCTGGGTCGGATTTCAGGGTGTTCCCTGCATGTTTCTTTCTGGGCTGGCAGTTTCCTGAAGATGCACTCAGTATCTGTCTCTGTATCCGAGCTCCCTGAACCTGAGGGTGACGGTTAAACCCTCTTCTGTTTCAATGTTAATGTGGGCATCAAGCTGATCTGCAAGGGCACTTACAAGGTACCATCCCATGTTACCTGATCCCTCAAGCACGTCCGGTGACTCAACGCCCCTTCCATCATCTGATACCACAAGTTCAAATCTTCCATCGAGGCCCCTTAACCTGACCTCTATGTTCTCTGCACCGGAGTGTTCCAGTGAATTGGTGACGAGTTCATTGACTATGAGTCCAATAGAGAGACTTGTCTCCAGGTTGAATTCAAGGTCCTCTATATCTGTCCTGATCCTGGTGGTATCCTTCTCCACCTGCCCCTGGCTTATCTTTGAGATAAGGTTAATGAGGTAGTCCCTTATCCTTATGGTTGTGAGGTCTGTTGAGCGGTACAGGTGCTCGTGGACAAGGGCAATGGACCTTATACGGTCACGGCTCTCCCTGAGGACCTTTGAGAGTTCATCTGATTCAATTTTGCGCTCCTGTATGCTGAGGAGGCTTGATATTATCTGGAGGTTGTTCTTGACCCTGTGGTGTATCTCCCGGAGCAGCAGCTCCTTCTCCCTGAGGGACCTGATTATATCTGTCTGGTCCTCCACTATGAGGATGACTTCATCCCCAACACGTGTAAGCTTGAGGTTTGCATATATGATCTCACCATCGGATTTGAGGAGGCGCCGGGTTCCCTCAACCTCCTTCTCTGAATCATCGGGATGTATGAATTCGCTGAGGTTTCTCCCCTCAAGATCCTCCTTAGGGTAGCCAAGAACGGATTCTGCCCGGTTGTTGCAGTCCCTTATGGTGAGGTCCTCTTCCAGTGAGATTATTGGGCTTGGTGCCAGTTCGAATATCTCCCTGTATCTCTTCTCACTCAGCTTAAGGGCTTTCCTGGTTTTCTGCATCTCTGTAACATCCTCACCTGAGATTATGCTCCCTGTGAACTCACCATTTTCCCTGAGGAACCTGACATGCCATGCTACGGTCTTCTGATTACCATCACAGGTTATTATATTTCCTCTTAGATGGTATCCATCCGCACCGGATCTGATCTTGTTATTGTAGAGTTCCTCGCGCCACTTACGGTCCTCAGGGGGTACAAAGCATATGAACCAGTTTTTACCCTCAACTTCTCCACGTTCACATTCAAGGATTTCAAGGCCCCTTCTGTTTATCAGTTTCACACGGTTCCTGGTATCCAGTACCATTATGAGGGAGCCTGCCACCTCAAGGTAATTCTCAGTTCGTCTCCTCTCCTCTTCAACCTCATTTAGAAGGGTGAGGTTTTCCTTCATGGAGAGATGCTGCCTCAATGTAAATAGAATTATTGTGACCCCAAGGGATAATAGAAGTTCAAGTGAATTTTTAACACCGGTCTCAATAAGGCTGTAGGCTGTTAAAATGTAGGAGAGGATCATGAATTCATATGGTATATATGTAACAACTGAAATCCTTCTTGTGAGGTATATGGGAATGGACCAGTTCTCACTGAAGAATTCATTCACTGCAATGATGAGAATGATGTAACTGAATGGCCACAGGAGGTCCTGAAAGGTACCCTCAGCATAGGTTCCTGTTATGGTCTGATAGGTGAATGAAATGTCCGCTGCGATTAGCAGGGCTATGCTTGCAAGGAAGATGTAGAGGGTTCTTGACCTGAAGCGTCCCAGCTTGTTTATTATCAGGTCCATTATCATGAAGATTATAAGGAGGTCCCCCAGTACGTAAAGTACCGATACAGTTACTTCTGTTAGATTTCCACCAGCAAGTACTGTTGGCTTCAGAATAAAAACCCAGACTGCAGATGTAAATGTCACGAGAATTATTAGCAGGTCGAGGACTGACTTTAGATCAGAGTATCTTCTGGCGGGGATTGTGAATATGCCTGCTGCAAATAGTGGATAGTAGAGGAGGTAGAATATATCTGCCACTGAGGGGTAGGGATTCAGTGAGAGTATGCTTTGAAGTATGAACCATGTAAGGTCACCAAGGAATGAAAAGAACTGGCCAGCGGATAAAAGTATCAGGGTGAGGTAGAGGTGGGGGTAGACCTTTCTTGAGTATATGCTGGCGTATAAGAGAGCCAGAAATGCTGCAAGGTTTGTTATTACAGTTATAAGGGATACCATGTCATTTTTGAAGGCTGAAAACTGTGATATAACCGAAAGAATGATCATGGCTATGATGAATATCCTGAGGTTTCTGTCCATGGAACACCCCCACTATTAATATACATTAATAACAGCAGAACATTTAAGTGTATGTATATTCTGAGGCATCCACTGGCATGTGTTTCTATTTTATGTGGAGATGGAGGGGTTCAGAGGATCTTCTTTGCCTCTGATGGGGATAATCTTCAGGGTACCGCCGGTGGCCCGGAGTGTGAATTCATTGGGGAACTCACAGGTTCCCTATGGAGATTCCTCGATGGTGAAGAGGTGCGCTTTGATCTCCAGGTACTTGACTGGAGGGTATGCACAGAATACCAGAGGAGGGTTCTACTGATTGTATCTGATATCCCCAGGGGATCCACGCTCTCATATGCTGAGGTTGCGGAGGCTGCGGGTGGTGGTGCAAGGAGTGCGGCCAGGGCACTGGCAGGTAATCCATTTCCACTTATCATCCCATGCCATCGGGTTATAAGAAGCGATGGGAGCCCAGGGGGTTACCAGGGGGGTACTGATCTTAAGAGGAGGCTCCTTGAAATGGAGGGTGCCCAGTTTAATAGTAAAATCATTTGAAGTGCCCTGGAAAAGGAATATGATCATTACAAAGAGAACATCAAAAGGGCTATGATAAGGGACTGCCGTGCCTTCTTTGGTTTTTCACCGTACCATACAAGGAAATCCTATTAAACCTGCAAGGGGTGAGAATAGAAGTATAAGTATGAATTCAAGTGCTGTGAGTCCCTCCATGTTCCTGTAGGGAATGGTGCCGTAACCTTCCGGGACGTCACCCTCAAGTTTCATGCCACATCTTCTGCAGTAGATGGCATTATCAGCATTTTCGGTACCGCATCGGACGCAGATTTCCCTGTTGAGGCGTCTTCCGCACCCTGAACAGAAGTTACTGTCCTTTGGGTTCTCTGCCCCACAGTTTCTACATATGATTTTCATATCCCCTCTGATATTATCCAGTTTTTCCTGTTTGATATGGGGTCGGGGTTCTCTTCCAGGCATCCCGATCACTTAACACATTCTATCTTAATGTATCAACTTGATGGTAAAAACTTTTAGAGATCCTTATATTCGTTATAGATGCATATTACGAAGTCAATCTCCTGGCCGGCCGGTACCTCATATCTGGGGTTATTCAGAATTTATCAGCTGAAACCTGATGGACACTGAAAACCAGAAAAATGGGAAAAACCCCTGAAACTTCAAGGTAAAGGGGATGAGATCAGCACCGCATACCTCCTTCCACTGCAAGGGGGTAGGGGAACCCCCCGGGGTTCTGAAATAGGCGTTATACTCAGGGAACACCTGAAGAGGTACGATGAACTCAGCTTTCACCTGGAACTCATGGATGACCTTCTATCCGGACTCCGAACAGACGGGATGGATCTTTTTATAATGAATCAGGCACCAATTTCTATGAATTACAGCACAGTCATGGAGTAATAGTCCTGAAGGACAGTGATGAGAAGAGGATGGGGTTCGGGGGACGTATCATGTCAGGGCACCTTGATAGAAGCTGGGGGATCAGTTAACCTGCTCTTTAAATTATTTAATCATATTATGTTACGTATTTCCATAATTTAAAACTATCAGCCGTTTTTGAAAAACTTTTAAATACATTAAACCAGATCTATACATGCACATTTAATGTGCAGATAACAGGAGATAGGCAAATGGTAAAATATCTGTATATAATAGCTGCCATTGCAGCGCTCCTCATTTTATCAGGAACCGCCTCTGCAGCTGACATCTATGTCAACGCCACAGGCGGGTCTGATGATAATGATGGGCTCTCATGGGAGGCTGCCAAGGCCACAGTTGGAAACGCGACCCTGTCCTCGGCCTCGGGGGACCGGATCTGGCTTGCGGATGGTGAATACCGTGGTGAGGGTAACAGGAACATCCTGATAGACAGGAACCTCACCATCACTGGCCAGTCAACCACCGGTACGGTGATAGACTGCGAGGCCATAGGGAGGGCATTCAATGTGTCCTCTGGAGCGGTTCTGGTCCTCAGGAACCTCACACTGAAGAATGGCAGTGCACCTGAGGGTGGGGTAGTGCTGAACCACGGCGATCTCCAGGTGGAAAACTGCCTCCTCATGCACAGCACCGCCACCAGGGGCGGCGCCATCTACAGTGAAGGTACGGTGAAACTGATTGAAAGCTACCTCCTCGAGAATAACGCAGAGGATGGTGGTGCAGTATACAGTGGGGGAGTGCTTGAGGTTAAAGAATCAACCTTTGATGAGAATGAGGCTTCAGGGTGCGGGGGATCCATATACAGCGCCCGAAATTCATCCCTTAACATCAGGGACTCATCATTTGCCCTTGGCCATGCAGAAAATGGTGGCGGGATTTACACCGGTGGAGATACGTTCATATGCAATTCTACCATTGCATTGAACACCGCGAACATCCATGGTGGCGGTTTATGTGTGTGGGCAGCAGACGGCACGGAAGTCATGGTTACCGTGACCAGATCCGTTTTCATCTACAACATCGCAGGCTATGGTGGGGGCATCTCAGGATTAAGAAACTCTGACGATTCATTCGTGAATCTTGAGGTATCAGACTCCCTTTTCAGGTCAAACAGTGCGAATTACGGTGCCGGTATCCATGCAGCTACTCTTAACACCACAGTATCCGGGTGCACCCTTGAGGAGAACGTGGCATCAGAACATGGTGGTGGGATCAGGAACAATTATGGGAATCTGACAGTCAGGAACACTACATTCACAGGTAACAGGGCGGGGAACGCAGGGGGAGGTATAAGCAATTTCTTGGCAGCCCTTGCGAATATCACAGAATCCACATTCACAGGTAACCTTGCAGAGACCTGGAATAGAGGATCAGCGGTCCTAAGCTACTTCACCCTCACAGTGATAAGCTTCTGCCGTATCCTGGATAACCCTGGAGCCGACGTGTTCTGTGAGGACGGCCCGGGAGTTGATGCCAGATTCAACTGGTGGGGGTCTAACACACCGGACTTCAGTGAACTCACATCAGGTGATGTTACAGCAAACCCATGGATTGTCCTCACTTTAACTGCGAATCCAGCAACCGTTATGGTGGGGGGCACATCCCTCATAAGGGCAGATCTACTCCATGACAGTGAAGGTACACTGCATGCAACCCCTGTACCATACAGGGGGCTTGTAGACTTTGCAACAACCTATGGTACAATCAGTGATGCTGTGATGAGTGGTGGGTTTGCATCCTCAACTCTCAGGAACCTCAATGCACCGGGGGTTGCAGCTGTGTCCGCTGCTCTGGATAACCAGATTGTTAACACCACGGTAACGGTTAGGCCCGCCCCACCGGCAGAGGGTATAACCATCAACCAGCTTGTCGCTGCAGCCGTGAACGTCAGGAACCACTACCTGCGCTACCGTAAACTGCCATCATCTGTTACAATTGCATCAAAGAGGTACTCCATGGCCCAGTTCCTAGATTTACTTGCACGCGCCACGATCCAGATCAGCTCAGGAAATCAGAATCCATTAAAACCACGGGCCGTGGGTTATGCTGGAAGCACCGGCACATGGAGGTCAGGTAAACTCTCAAGGTCAGCCTACGTGTCAGTGGCTGTCAGTATCAGGGACTTCATAAACAGGTATGGAAGGGCCCCCAGGTATGCGTCAACAGCACGTGGCAGGGTGAGCTTTACGCGCCTTGTATACATCTACAGCAGGATACTGGCATTCTACGGTGCAAAAGGCAGGCTTCCTGTGTATATAACAATTTAAAACTTTTTATTTTTTTCTTTCTTCAAGGATAATCTCTTCATTTATTCTCAGGGATATCAAGAGTTTTTTTCCTGATCTTTTCAGCGAATTCGTGAGAATATCTGGGGTTAACATTCTTTTGGACCACTGTATTCTTGAATCCACCAATTGGCTTTATTTCCCTGAAGGTTTCACAGTCATCTGGCTCCAGGAAGGTTCTCAAGCAGGTCACCATCTAAGCAGGGGGCACCTGGTTTCAGGTTAAATATGGAGTACATCTCAGCAGAAAATTCAGGTCTCTTATACATCCCTTGCAGGCCAAGTCCCGAGGACTCCTCGAAGGTTTCAGGAGGTTATCATCAGGGTTCAGGTTTTTCCTCAGTTATTCATCTCTGTGAGTATGATTGCCTTTCTGATCATGATATTCGCCTCACGGGTATATCGCCGGGTTTGAAGTCATCGAACTCCTTAACAGTCTCCAATGCCATGTCACGTAGTGACCCACTGTGGCGGTATACAATCCCGTCCCTGAGCACCCGGGCACTCACATAGGGTGGGGGCTGCTGAAATATCTGGACATGGAATATTTCATCCGCTCACAGGGGCCCCTCAGCTGAAATCCGCTGCCCCAGCAGGGGGTTCCATCATAGTACACTGGGGGGTCCATATCAGACCCCCCTCTCATGAGGCTGAGCCATTTATTATCATGAACTGACCCTCCTGGCATCCTCCAAGCCCCTGATCACACTGAGGAACCCTTCAATCTGGTACCTTATAGACTCTTCCATATAAGTTTCTCTAACTGCACAGTAAGTATCTCCTTGGTTCTCAGGGTTTTTTTGATCACAGTAAGTGATAATAATGGTAAGGTTTTAAGATACTGATGGTGTTCAATTTGCCTGGATCCCTCTATGAAGAAGCAGCACTGAGGAGAGGTGAGATAAGGGGCTACCTCAGGTCAAGACTGGAGGAACTCCCTGACGCCAGTGAGTACTGGTTCAGCCATGATGGTGAGGATGATTCGCTCGCAACTGCAGCATGTGATGGGGCATCAGGTTTCAGGGAATTCTCGGGGCTGAGACTGGTGGCCGTAAGTAGCGCCACGGTATCTGATTCTGATGATGTGGTTGAGGGAAGCTTCCTGAATCTACTTGAGGCCAGCAGACCTGTTGAGGTGGAGGACTTCAGTCTTCGTGTTTTTCATGGTTCTGAGAAATAGACATTCATGTGAATCAGAGTCTAATGATGTGTGATTAGCTTCCTATGATCATATGTTCCTCTTTTTCAGGTACAGTGTACTGCTTATAAGGTCCTGATACATTTCAAGAACATCCTCGTCGCTAAGGAAGAGTTCAGGAGCCTCCCTGATGTTTTCAAGCGCAACTTCTTTGCTGATGCCCTGACTGACTATGTTGAAGGGCTCACATATCGCCACGAACAGGTTTCCTTCTTTTTCAATCTTTACTGGGAGCTCAACTTTAACTGAGGTCATCCGGTCTCACCTTCAGTTCACAGATAGCCATTTTCTGATATGAATCAATGGTCTTTATGTTGCAGATGCAACAGTTGCAATGACAACATTTATATGGTGTCATCCAGATAACTTCAGCATCAGAACATTGAGGATGAAGTGATGATCGACAGTGACATACCATTCAAGGGGCTCCTCTCAATCATACTCAGGAGCCACCGTGTATTCGTGGCAAGGGAGTTATCCCACCTTAAACTCACAGACGCCCAGGTCGCCTGCCTCTTCAGGATCCACAGGCAACCAGGGATTACACAGGATGAACTCTCATGGTTCTTCCAGGTGGACAAGGGCACCATAGCCAGGATCATAAGGCGCCTGGAGGAGCGCGGACTCATCATAAAAAAACAGGACCCCCAAAACAGGAGAAGATACAGGTTGAACCTCACGGATCAGGGCGAGGAACTGATACCCCTCATAGGGGAGGTTGAGGATAGGTGGACAGACCTCCTATTTGAGAACCTCACCCAGGAAGAGCAGGATGAACTTATGAGGATGTGCAGGAGACTCGCAGAGGGTGCAATGAAAATAAGGGGTGTTGAGGATGACTGAGGGTGTTAAGATAATGAGGGGGGACCCCAGGAGGGCCCTCCTGAAACTCTCAGGGCCAATGATAATCGCGATGCTGCTCACATCCATCTACAACCTGGTGGATGCCATATGGGTGGCTGGCCTGGGCGGTGAGGCCCTCGCAGCCATAGGATTCGTAACACCCCTCTACATGATACTGGTGGGGCTATCCAATGGCCTCGGGGCCGGGGCCGCATCATCGGTCTCAAGGTACCTGGGGGCCGGTGACACGGAGGGCGTGAACAACAGCGCAACCCACACGGTCATAATAACAGCTGCGGTTTCAGTTATCATCACACTGGTCCTTGAACTGCTCCTCGGCGACATACTCGTCTCCCTGGGGGCAGGGGAGGCCCTGAAGCCGGCATTCCAGTACGGTAGCGTGGTCTTTGCAGGTACAATCTTCACCCTATTCACAGGGGCAGCCTACGGGATACTCCGATCCGAGGGTGACGCTAAAAGGCCAATGTATGCCATGGGCCTCTCAGCGGTCCTCAACATGGTACTTGACCCCCTCCTCATATACACTGCAGGATGGGGTATAGCCGGGGCGGCCTGGGCCACCGTGATATCACAGCTTGCGGTTTCACTCGTTGTACTGTACTGGTTCCTTGGGGGCGGGACCTACACCTCCCTCGGGATGAAACACTTCAGACCCGACAGGACTGTTGCCCTCTCAATACTCTCAGTTACCATACCTGCAAGTGCAGAGTTCTTTGTCATGTCCCTGGTAACCGCGGTACTCAACGGGATACTCACAGCAGTCGGCGGTACCAGTGCAGTTGCAGTGTACTCTGCCGGGTGGAGGATAGTCATGCTGGCCATAGTGCCGGTGATATCCGTGGCAACCGCCCTTGTGAGTGTATCCGGGGTTGCATATGGTTCAAGGAACTTCAGAAACCTTGAGGTGGTCCACGGTTACTCCATAAGATTGGGGCTCATGATAGCGGCTGCAACCGCCATCCTGACCTTCATACTCGCCCCCTGGATCTCATGGGTCTTCTCATACTCCCAGGCATCCGCGGACCTGGCACCCAGGATAACGGAGTTCCTGAGGGTCATCTGCCTCTTCTACCTCTTCCTCCCACCGGGTATAATGTCAGGGTCCATCTTCCAGGGTGCCGGGAGGGGACTCACATCCCTCACACTCTCGGCTATAAGGCAGGTCCTCCTTGTGGCGGTATTCGCCTACCTCCTTGGTGTGATCCTGGGATTCGGTGAGGTTGGTGTCTGGTGGGGTGTGGTTGCAGGTGACATCGGGGGAAGCCTCATAGCCTACATCTGGGCGAGACTCTTCATAGGGAGACTCAGGAGGTACGGGGACTGATTTTTTCCTGAATTGGGGTGCTGAATGTTCTCCCTCAAGGAGATGGAAGAAAAAAAGTTTATTGATTAATTGATGTGCATACTTCCAGATTCAGTCTATGCTGCGCCCCCTATTTAACCTTCTTCTTATGTAAACCGCCAGGAGGCCCCCCACGAATGCTGCTAGCACCAGTGAGATGAGCATGAGTATCACTGATATGAGCTGCAGGTAGTCGGCTGGCGCGTATGTGGGTTCAGATGCCAGTCCCATGGGCTTGGCTGTACCTGTCATGTCCCCGCCGGTGTCAGGGAACACCTGTGAGATGGCTGAGAGGGCCATCATGCCACCTGTGGTTGTTGCCATGAGCCCCACCATACCGATGGTCAGGTAGATGAGTACCAGGAACCCTGAGTTCACCAGGGATTCACTGTAGGTTTCAGCCCCCAGACCCGCAACGAAGGATTCCACAAAGAGGAAGACAAATGCCACAATGAATACGAAGAATATGGGGTCCATGGACCCACCCATGAGGACACCGCCAAGGATTACCGCGGTGAGTGTCCCTGCAATTGCACCCACAAGTATACCGAATACCGAGCTTAAAACATTCAGCTTACTGTTCAGCCACTTCAATAGTGGTTCACCATTTGTATTCACATTGAGTCTCAAATTTACCACCATAAATACTTCATAATTACATTCATGTTTTTAATTCATAAAAACCTTTCCGGTTAAGGGAAAACTACTAATAATAAATCAACATATCTGAATTTACTGATATGTAACCGATGATATCATGGAAAGTGAAGAGATGGGAATATTCGAAAGGTACCTCACAGTCTGGGTGATCCTCTGCATAATCACAGGGGTTAGGATCGGACAGTTCATACCAGCCTTCCCGGCCCTCCTCAACAGGTTACAGTACGCCCAGGTATCCCCCCGGTGGCGGTGCTGATATGGCTCATGATATACCCCATGATGCTCAGGATAGACTTCTAGCATAATACGCGCCACCAGGGAAATCAGGGGACTCACTGTTACCTGCGGGACCAACTGGCTCATAAAGCCATTCACCATGTACATCGTGGCATCATTCTTCCTCTAGGGTTTTCTCAAATCTTATACCACCTGAACTCGGGAGGGAGTACCTTGCAGGGACGGTACTCCTCGGGGCAGCACCATGCACAGCCATTGTATTCGTCTGGAGCAGCCTCACAAGGGGTGAACCTGCCTACACACTGGTGCAGGTGGCGGTGAACGACATAATACTCCTCTTCGCCTACGCCCCCACACTGGCCTTCCTCCCGGGTATAGGTAACATCCAGGCACCCTACGACACCCTCATACTCTCGGTGGTCCTCTTCGTGGTGGTACCACTCCTTGCAGGCTACCTCACAAGGAGGAGGCTCATCACCTCAAGGGGGCCAGAGCACTTCCAGAGGTTCCTGGGGAAATTCGAGAACATAACCATCATAGGACTCCTCCTCACCCTCATCATAATATTCTCATTAGGGGGGTCCTAATCGAGAACCCCCTCCACATCGGCCTGATTGCGGTGCCCCTCATAATACACTGATCTTCACGGTGGCCTACCTATGGGCCCGCATCTGGAGGCTGAGGCATGCATGGCTGCACCGGCGGCCCTCATAGGTGCAAGCAACTTCTTTGAACTTGCAGTTGCGGTGGCAATATCACTCTTCGGTTTACAGTCAGGGGCGGCCCTCGCCACCGTGGTTGGAGTCCTGGTGGAGGTCCCGGTTATGCTCACACTTGTGAGGATAGCCAATGCAACACGGGACAGGGTCCCGGCCTGAAAAGACATTTATTTTTGGGAAACCATATTTCTAGCGGATGATATCAGTAATATGTGTCTACAATGATAGAGAAACCCTCAGGAGGTTCCTCCTCAGGGACCTCCGCGAAGGGGACGATTATGAACTCATACTCCTTGATAACACCACCCATAGATTCAGTTCCGCGGCAGGGGCCCTCAACCATGGTGCGGAGATGGCCACAGGCGACACCCTCATATTCGCCCACCAGGATGTGCACGTAAAACCGGAAGCCATCAGACGGATGGCCTCATATTCATCTTCGCTGGAGGACGCGGGTGTGGTGGGTGCTGCTGGAGTGGCCGGTCCCTTCAGGTTGTTCTCCACCATGAAACAGGGCGACCCACCGGTGGATGTTGGGAGGAGAATTGAGGCTCCGGTGAGGGTTCAGACCGTTGATGAGTGCCTCTTCGCCCTACCATCAGAGGTCTGGAGTAGACATCCCTTTGATGAGGAGACCTGCAGCCACTGGCACCTCTATGCGGTTGAAAGGTGCCTCGCCCTTAAGAAGAGGGGTTACAGTATCTAAGCGGTCCCTGTGGAGGCCTACCACAGGTCACCGGGTTACTCAATGTCCCCTGAATACTACACCACAATGGGGGCCATAATGAAAAAACACAGGGTCCCGGTGGTTTGGACCTCCCTGGGGTTCTCCACACCATACCTGCCTCTGGGACTCCAGAGGAGGCTGAAGGAGTTCCTCATGAGGTTATAGGTGGTTTTTTCTTCTGGATCAGATCAGGCCTATATCCTCTCTGGTCCGAGTCCCTTCCTTTTGAGGTAACTGTTCCACCTCAGGGCAATGCTGCGGTAGTAGGTATCCACTGTCGCCTTCCAGACCCTGTTTGCAAGCTGTACTTGGAGTCTGTGGTAGCTTTCACTTGCTAGCCAGGCGGGCCTGTAGTACCTGCCGCTCACGGCATAATATGTCCATCGCCCACTGTCAAACTTCCAGTTCATCTTCCTGAAGGTTGAAATGCCAGTTCTGAAGAGGCTCAGCGCCCTCAGGTTCCTGGTGTACCTGTAGGCATTGTGGAGTCCAAGTGCGCATATGAGGTGGGCGTTGAGGATGTAGTGTTCCCTGAGGAAGTTGTAGTGGAGGTAGAAGTTACGGTATTTTGTCGGTTTCACAAGGCCTGTGGGGGCATGAAAACTGTTTATGAGGGAATTTGAGATGTCAAGGTACTCCTGCTTACCTGTGAGGTTGTATGCCCTGGCGTAGAGACCTGCAAGGTTTCCCTGGGCGAAGCTGTCAAGCCAGCCAGTACCTGAGCCATGGTAGTCAAAGTACATGGGGAATACTGCGTAGCGCATACCCCTGTATGTCATGAAGCTCACCGTGAGTTTCTGCTCATCCAGCACTTCAAGGAAGTCAGAAGTGTTCCCGCAGCCACCTGCAAGGTTGGATGTTGTTACAGGGTAAATGTGCCATTCCCTGTTCTTATAGTAGACAAAGGGTGCCATCCCCTGTTCTTATAGTAGACAAAGGGCAGGTTGCTTCTGAACTCAGGGACAGGCATGTTCCTGAACTGGCAGGCCATGCTGCTGAATACAATCACTGTCGTATCTGATGGTGAAAGTTTTCTGGAGTAGTAGGCGTTATTGGCCTTTATGGTCTTGATCTCGATGATCTTCTCATCACTCCTCAGGGCCCGCTTACCTTTGATTCCTGAGAAGATTTTAACGGCGTAACCCGCGTCTATGTATGCCTGATAGTACCTTCTATCACCTGTTGAGGTGTATAGGGGTGGTTCCTTATCCTTGTGTTATTTTTAACGGCCTCCTTCAGGAGTTCTTGGTAATTGTCCAGGTAGTATGACCGGTTCAGGTGGTCAGGTGTCCCGTTGCAGTCTGTGATGCTGTCCACTGCATGGGACGGACTGCATGCAAGTATGAAAATCAAGCCAGGGATCACTGGAAAAAACCTTTTCATGAATATCACCCTTAAAGGATGTTTTATTGTCTTTGAATATAAATCAATTGGATTACACATAACTGAAGCCCCCAAAAACCTTTTATAATGGAACTTACCACATTATAAAAAAATTATTCACACTTTTAATTATGGTGTTGTCATGTTGATATCAGTAGTAATACCGGCCCTCAATGAGGAGGGGGTTGTCGGCAGGACAGTGAAATCCGTTCCTGTGGATGAAATTGAAAGCAGAGGATACGATGTGGAGGTGCTTGTTGTTGATAACGCTTCCACTGATAACACGGCACTTGAAGCTGCATCTGCAGGTGCAAGGGTTGTCAGGGAGGAAAAGCGGGGATACGGCAACGCATATCTTCGTGGTTTCAGGGAGGCCAGAGGAGACATACTGGTTATGGGGGACGCTGACCTCACATACCCCTTTGAGATGATACCTGACTTCATCGCTGAGATAGAGAAGGGTTATGACTTCGTCATCGGGGACCGTATGAATGGTATGATGGAGGATGGTGCCATGCCCGCCCTCCACAGGTACATAGGGAACCCCGCCCTCTCAAGGATGCTTAACATACTCTTCAGAAACAATGTCAGGGACACCCACTGTGGCATGAGAGCCTTCACCAGGGAGGCCCTTGAGAGGCTCAACCTTCAGGCACCTGGAATGGAGTTTGCAATTGAGATGGTAATAGAGGCCTCTGAGAAGGGTCTCAGGATCAGCCAGATCCCCATACCCTACAGGCAGAGGGGTGGTGAGGCCAAGCTCCACTCCTTCAAGGATGGCTGGAGACATATAGAGTACATGATCCGCAGGAAGATGGGGATTATTGAATGATTAAAGATGGTGCGATCTCAAGACTCAACAGGATCCATAATCATATACTGAGATTCATAGCATGTCTTCTATATCATCCAGTAAGGGATTTCTGCACGGATCACTGGGTATTCACAGGGAGGCTGTTGATCAACTCATTGAGTGGTTTGAGTTACCCAATTGAGCTGAAGGCCGAGATGTTCTCAAGGATTTCAGGTTCAAACATGAAAATAGTCGCGGTCCCAATCTCCTACAGGAGGAGGTCTGATGAACCCAAGCTTTCATCACTGAGTGACGGTTTCAAAATCTTCAGGACACTTGTGGTTGAAAGGTTGAGGTAAGAATATCGTCTTAAATTAAAAGTTCTATGGAGATTCTATGAGAGTATTGATTGTTTCCCACTGTTTTTATCCCTTCATCGGCGGTCTGGAGGAAGTGGCTTTTCAACAAGCCAAAGGTCTTGTTGAAAGAGGTCATGATGTATGGGTTGTTACAAGCGATATTGGTAATAATGAAAAATTAAAGAAAAAAGAAAAAATTGATGGGATAATGGTTTATAGAGTGTCTGCTAGCAGCTTTTTATATAAAAATTTTGATATTCCGCAGCCGATATTCAACATCTTTGAATTAAGAAGCATTTTGAAGGACCTTTGTCAATATGTTGATCTGGTTCATGTTCATGATAGATATTATCTTTCATCCATTTTAGCCACTAAAGTTGCAAAAAAATTTAACAAGCCTATTATCTTAACTGTACATACAGGTTGTATAAAATACGAAAGTCCTTTATATAATATTTTATTTAATTTTAATGAAAAATTGTCATCATACGTTGTTAAAAATTCGCTTAAAATACTATCACTTGGCTCTGAAATAAGAGAATATATCCTTGAAAAGTTTGAAAGAGAATCATTGTCATTTTCGAATGCTGTTGATACAACGTTTTTCACGCCTTCTTCGGGTAACTCAAAGGCCAGAAATTTTAAGGTTCTATTTGTAGGAAGATTTACATATAAGAAGGGCGTGGATTATATTGTGTCTTTAGCAAAGAAATTAAATAAATGTACTTTTATTTGTATTGGGGACGGACCTAGGTTCAATGAAATAAAAAATTTAATTGCCAAGGAGAATATCCAAAATATAATACTGAAAGGCTCGATATCAGACAAGAACGTTCTGAAAGATCATTATAAAGATTCTGATGTTTTTATATTTCCATCAAGAGGGGGTGAGGCATCGTCACCTTTAGTGATGCTTGAGGCTCTGGCTTCAGGTTTGCCCATAATAGTAAAGAACAGTGGGGGTCATGCTGGGATGATAAGAAATGGAGTAACGGGATTTGTCGTTGAAAATGTTGATGAAATGATTGAAAAAATAGATATCCTTAGTAAAAACGAGGATTTACTTAGGAAAATGTCATTAAATGCTAGAGAAGACTCAAAAAGGTTCAGCTGGTCAAAAAATGTTGATAGATTGATATCCGTTTATAATTCAGTTATTGAGGGATGAAGATGAGGGTTCTAATAATAACACCATATTTTCCTCCAAAGAGTGGGGGAGTCGAACACTACACATATAATATCTCAAAAGGTCTTGTTGAGAGGGGGCATAAAGTTACAGTGATTACAACAGACAAAGAGGATTATGAAGAGTCCCTTCATGGCATAAGGGTTTTTAGATTGAAAAATAGAGCTTCAATATCAAATACACCACTAAATTTAAGAATTTTTAGGGAAGTTTCAGATAAGATCTTGGATGAAAAAATTCATCTCGTTAATGCACACATGCCTGTGCCTTTTTTGGCAGATATGGCTGCCATTGCAGCTAAGAGAAATGATACGCCATTTGTCCTCACATATCATAATGACGTGGTAAAGGATTCAGGTTTGCTGAAACTGGCTTCCCGAGCTTACAACAACTCTCTAATGAAATTGACACTCAAGCTTTCTGCAAGAATAATAACCCCTTCGCCATATGTTTACAAGGAGTCAACTATTCTCAGAGGATATTATGACTTGATAGAATTGATTCCGCCAGCTGTTGATCCAGAAACATATAAACCTGGCAATAGTAACCTGAGAGAAAAATATGGGATACCTGAAGATTCTAAAATTGTGCTTTTCGTGGGTGCAATGAACAGGGGCCATAGACATAAAGGCGTTGACGTCCTCCTCAGAGCATTTAGCAAGATCGAGGATGAAGATAACTACCTTGTACTTGCTGGAAGCGGAGACATGATACCTGAATACAGAAAACTTGCAGAATCTCTAAGTATAGCTGATAAAGCAGTATTCATGGGTTTTGTGTCTGAGAATCAGCTCATAGATCTATACAGAACATCAGATATTCTTGTACTTCCCACGCTGACGATTGCTGAAGGTTTTGGAATGGTCCTAATTGAGGCAAATGCTTGTGGCACGCCCGTTATAGGTTCAAAGGTTGGTGGGATAAAATATGTTATAAGGGATGGTGAAACAGGGATCCTTGTACCCCCTGGAGATCCAGTGGCACTGGCCGATGCAATAACCCGCATCCTCGAGGATGAGGAGCTTGCTGCAAGGATGGGATCAAATGGCAGGAGAATGGTCATGGAAAATTACACATGGGATAAATCAGCAAGGATGACAGAGAGGGTCTTTGAAGAGGTAATCTCATGAGGATAGGTTTAATCGGTGAATTTGACGTTGAACCTGATAAGGCGATGAGAAAAACGGCTTTCTATTTATATGAACATCTCTCCAGGGAAAATGAGGTCCTGAAACTTAATCCATGGGATATCCTTTCCCTCAAGTTCCGGGGAGATCTCAGGCCATCAGCTGTGCATCATGTGAGTGGTTCATCCCTTATCAGTGTCATAATACTGAAACTTCTGAACCTGTTTGCGGGGTCAGGATCAGTTATTTCAATGATGAAATCAGCTTTTTCAGTGACCTCACTGAGATTTATTAAATTTTTCAGGAAGGACGTTATTGTCCATGCACCTCTTAGAGAGGTAAGATTCAGAAATTTGGATTTCAACACAATTTCCCGGCCGGCTATTGTATTTGATGCGGATAGACTCAATCCTGCTATTACAAGAGAGTTGGGGGATGAATGATGAAGATAGTCTTCATTTCAAGCCTTTATCCTCCAGAAATAATGGGTGGCGCTGAAATTGTCGTCAAAAATATTGCCACTGAACTGATAAAAAGAGGCCATGAGGTTATTATCATAACTACTGGCAGGGAAACAAAAATCGAGGATTTGGGGAATATAAAAATTTACAGGCTAAAGCTAAATCTATACTTCTTACTGGAATTCACTTCACAGCACATATCAAAAAGGTTGCTCTGGCAGGTAGTAGACCTCCTTAATGTTGAAGCATATAGGAAAATAAGAAGGATACTTGAAGCCGAGTCCCCGGATATCGTGCATATGCATAACTTCAAGGGTCTCTCTCCACTATCATTCAAGGCGGTGAAGGACTCGGGAATACCACTGGTTTTCACGGCACATGATTATTCACCAATCTGTTTGAGGAGCAACCTTCTTAATGGAAAAAGTGAAATATGCCATGGTAGAAACATAGCTTGCAGTTCATATAATAAGATACAGAAAACCATAATCTCGGATAAGGCGGATGCTGTAACAGCACCCTCAAAATTCGTGCTGGACAAACTCGAATCTGAGGGTCTCTTCAGGGATGCAGAGAAGATTGTGCTTCCCAATCCCATAGAGGGAGAACGGAAGCCATGTGAAAAAACTTATGATGTCATCGATATCCTGTTTGTGGGTTCCCTATCAAAACATAAGGGACCTGACATCCTTATAAAAAGCTTCAGAAAAGTTGAAGGTGACAATTTAAGACTTCACATCGCCGGGAAGGGGCCAATGGAGGATGAAATCAGAAAACTTGCTAAAGGTGATGATAGAATAATATTCCACGGCTTTCTTACAGGTGATGAACTGGAGAGTCTTTACAGGATGGCTAATCTGACGATTTTACCGTCTATATGGTATGAAGCTTTTGGCATGGTAATTCTTGAAAGCTTCATTAACTCAACACCTGTAATTGCAAGTAGAATTGGAGGCATTCCTGAACTTGTGAAGGATGGTTACAACGGGTTCCTTTTTGAACCGGGGAATTCTCATGAGCTCTGCATTTTAATTAAGAAAATTCTGAATGATCCATCTATTCTCAGTGAACTTGAAACCGGAGCATATGAATCCACTTCATTATATGATATTGACATGATAATTGATCAGCTCCTGGACATCTACAGAGTTTATATGGAATGGTCTTCAAGCCATTAACAAGGAAAAGTAAAGGGATTTAGATGAGGCGCGACGTCACATATATTATCTTACTGCTTTTATTAACAGATCTGGCTGTTCTGGTTAATATCCCAATACTGAGGCAGTCCCTTCCCTTCATATTTTTTTCCATCATCCCAGGATACCTTGTTTTGAGGATCATGAAACTTGACCTTGGATTGCTTGAGGAGTCTTTACTCTCGGTCGGCATGAGCCTCGCATTACTGATCTTCACGGGCCTGATGGTTAATATGACATACCCCCTCATAAAAAGACCTGTATCGCTTTTGTCACTCATCGTCGCTCTGAATTTACTTCTTGGGATTCTCCTTGCAGCTTATTATAGGAAGGGTACTCTACCAGTAACCCCCAATATAAAATTTGATGATACTCTCATTTCACCGGCACTTTTCTCATTCACACTCCCCGTTTTAACGGTGATCGGTTCCTATCTCATGAATACATATTCGATTAACAAGGTTCTTCTTGGGATTCTACTTGCAATACCTGTTTACATGGTGATTCTGACTATACTGAGGGATAAACTGCATCATTCCACATATTCCATTGTACTATTCAATCTTGGTCTCTCTCTCCTCATCATGAATGGATTGCCATCAAATTACCTCATAGGAAGAGATATACATAGAGAATTTTTCCTCTTCCGGAGTGTTCTGCTCAATGGGCACTGGAGCCCCTCTGGTTCGATTAACAATGCATACAACGCCTGTCTCAGTGTTACAATACTCCCCGCTATCTATAAAATAATACTGAATGTTCCTGCTGTGTACATATTCAAATTTTACTATGGATTCATTGGAGCTGTGATGCCACCTGCAGTTTATCTTATAAGTGAGAGAATACTGAAGGATAGGACAATGGCCTTCTATGCGGGACTTCTTTTCATATTCCAGTTTTCATTCATCTACATTCTTGGATGGTGCAGGCAGCTGATAGCCCTGGTTTTCTTCTCCCTTGCCATCATGGTTTTAACATCCAGTCTAAGGGAGATTGATAAGAAGATTCTGTTTATAATTTTCATGATCGGAACGATTTTCTCACATTACACCACAGCTTATGTCTTTGCTATACTTGCCTTCTTCATCCCACCCATTGTATGGGTTATTGGGAGGTTTTCCATTGGGAAGCCTGAGAGGAGTTACTTCTTTGGTTTATCAGTTGCAGTCCTGTTCTTCGCGGTTATCTTTGCATGGTATGCGCAGTCAACCGGGGCCCCATTCCATGACGCGGTTGGATTCTTTAGGGATACATTTTCAAGCATGGCGGATTTCTTCTCTGCTGACATGAGAAACAATGCGGAGCAGTCAGTTGTTGGAATCGGTATAGCTAACATTCCCAACTTTTTAAGTGTAGCTGTGCATGACACTGTCTTCTTAATTATCGGCGTGGGCTTTTTAAGCATAGTTTTCAGAAGAGGTGAGATGAGTAGGGAATACCTAGCCGCTGCAATTATCTCACTGTCAATGCTTTCATCATTCATAATTCTTCCATTTGTATCCAAAGGCTATGGTGGCATAAGGCTTTTCACACAGTTACTTGTGATTCTCGCACCATTTTTTGTCATTGGCATAAAAGGCGTGCTTGGATTAACCGGAAAGGCCCGTTTTAGGATTCCAATAACTGTGTTTATTCTCATACTTCTATTCTCCTCTGTGACGTACCTAAACTATCATATTGGAGGTATACCATACTCCTATGCCTATGACAGTGAAGGTGAAAGGCGCTATGAGTCATTTATCTACATCAGTGAGGTTACCGGTGCAAAGTGGCTTTCGGTTCATGGTAAGAATGTTACTATCAATACCGATGCATTCGGTTATTCAAGGATATTAGATGGATGCTATCCTACGCCAAAACTGAACATAGATTACTTCAAGGACTTCAAGGATGGAAGGTTTAGGGAGGGATACATTTACCTTAGATATGTCAACGTAAATAAGGGCATAGTATTTATTGACTATCCCCTTAAACCTCCAAAAAAGGTAAATAGAATTATTATAAATGACAATGTAAAACCTATATCTAATTATGAAAATATGTTTGAGAACAGGACATTAGTTTATGATAACGGAGGGTCAGAGATATTTTTCACATGATCATCTGTTCAATTTATAGAAATCGGTGAAAAAATGGTAAAATTTCTGATTTTAGGTGCTAATCGAATGAATAAAGGAAACGAGGCCTTATTGAAATCTACTATGAGCACTATAAAATATTTTGTAGGAGATTCCACATTTTTCCTGTTGGGTGTAACTGATGATAAAATTAAAGTTGAGGGGGTGTATTACCCTATTATAACTAATCCATATTTTCCAATGTCCTTAAAAAAACCTTTAAAGGTTTTTGAATCTTTGTTTACAATTTTAAAGATTATTTTGTTTAAGAATTTCAATATAACTAGATTTAACAACGAATTTTTAGAATATATTAATTCTATGGATATTATCATTAATAGTGGTGGTGATCATCTCTCAGGTGAATACGGAAGAGCAAGTATCATAACTTTGATCAATATTTTATATGCCCTTTTTTTAGATAAACCAGTTGTCTTATACTCTGAAAGCTTAGGTTATCATAAGAGCCCTCTGGTAAAATACATGTTAAATTACGTACTTGAAAGATCTTCATTGATATTAGTAAGGGAGTTCAAATCTTATGAATATCTTAATGAGAATTTAAAATCAAAAAATTATTATTTAACTGCAGATTCGGCATTTTTGTTAGATTCACGTCCTCCAAAGAACTTTCAAAAAGAGAAATTTAACCAACCATTGATAGGATTTAATGTAAGTCCATTAATCTCAAATTTTGCTAAAGATCTTGATATTGAGAAAATATCGATAAAATCAGTTGAGTTTTTCCTTAAACATTTTGATGGCACTATATTACTTATACCTCACGTTTATGGGGATGATTCTGATCTTAAGGTTTTATCTAAAATTTATGGACATTTTGATTCAGATAGGATTTTGTTAATAAGTGATGAATACGGGCCAGAAGAACTTAAATTCATAATAGGGTGCTGTGATCTTTTCATAGGGGCAAGGATGCATGCCACAATTGCATCAACATCCATGTTTGTACCGACAGTTGGGATAGCATACAGCCACAAGATGCATGGTATCATAGGTGAAATGATCGGTCTAGAAGATTATGTTATAGATCTGGATGATCTCAGCTCTGAAATCCTAATCGAGAAGACATTAAAGGCATGGGAGAATAGGGAGGAGATAAAGAAACACCTTAACAAGGTTATCCCTGAAGTTAAAAGGAGAGCACTGAAAAATGGGGAGCTTGTTAAGAAACTATGTGAATCACTCGGAATATCCTAAAAAATCTTTCCTAGCTTTTAAGGATACAATTACTGAATAAAGAAATTCGTATCTTCTTTTCAGGCTAAATGGAATTTTGAGACGATGGGGATCAAATCTAAAAATGATTCTATCAACAGAATCTACTTCTGGAAAGTTACCATAGTATATGCTATTATTTAATTTATAAACTTTCTTTTTCATGTAAATGTTATATATCTGTGACAACAACACTTTTTGAGGTTCTATGGGTTCTATTTCGCATATTCCAAAGATCTTATGAAGGATTTCAGGATTTTTCCTCTGTATTACAAGTGTCCTTCCCCTCTTCTCATCTTCAAATTCACTGAGCCATGGATCAGCGAATGAGATGTCTGATAGCTCAGCCATATGATCACAGCACATCCTGCAACGCCCTGGCATGAATAATTGCCCAAAACCTGAACCCCAGTATTCAGGTAGTAGTAGTATATCGCCTGATACTGTCTCAACCCTCAAACTGCCAGGCCAGCCATTCCCCCTGTAGCGTATATCTTGCACATCCTCCAGTTTAACACCCACCCTCTCGAGGAGGAACCGTGTCGCCTTAAAGGTGGGTGTGTGGTTGCAGACAATCCCCAGATGATAAACTATTCTCTCACGTAATTTTTTGTTGAACTTCTGGGCCTTTCTTATCCCGTGGATATGGCACGGCAGACCCACAACAGCATACCGTCCTGGGATATCAATTATCTCCCTGAGGGCAACATTCGCCGGTACCGGGCAGTACTTGGATCCCCTTGACTCTATGATCTCCTCGGGTGTCCTTGCGATGAATGGCTCCGGTTCAAGGGGTCTCTCAGGGTTCATACGGGTCACTAGGGCGCCGTTGATGAGGCCCTCCTCAAGCAGGTAGAGGAGAATCTGGGTTATCATACCACCAGATGAGGAATCATACCTGATCTTATCATCCCTTGAATGGCCTACATAGCAGGACTCATAGTTACCGAGGAGAGGATCGTCAGGTTCCCTGCCGAAAACCCTCATGTTGAGGTCAGCAAGGTCCACCTCGATGCCGGGGCAGGCCCGGAGGCATAATCCACACCCATCACACTCCCCTGTGATGACAGGTTCATAAACACCCCTGTCATGATTTATCTCCATTCTTATGACTCCCGGCGGGCAGATGGCCATGCAGGTCCCGCATCCTGTGCATAGTTTCCCAACTTCAGAAGCATTCCTCATGAATCCATCCCCACAAGTTTCCTGAATAGCATCTTGTCATCCTCATTGAAGGTCCCTAATAGTATTAGGACGGCAGTGTATATGGCTGATGCCACACATATTATGATGGCAAGGTTCATGGCCCTGATTGCGTAGACCACAAGGGCCATTATTACAGCTGCAGCCGCAGGCTTTATGAATGAGCCGTGCATCTTAAGCTCCCTGTAATGGCGGCCTATGTAGAAGAGGAAGAGCAGATAGAGCAGAAACTCCGATGCAACAGTGGCAACACTCGCTCCGATGTAACTGTAGATGGGTATCAGGATGATGTTGAGTATTATATTAAAGACTGCGCTCAGACCGACAGCCAGCATCCTGTAGCCCTGCCTGTCGATTGAACTTAAAAGGGTACCGGTTATTGTACTCACAAGCCTGATGGGTATGAAGATGGCGAGGATCTGAAAGGGGAGTGCAGCTGCAGCATAGCCACCCCCATAGAAGAGGGCTATGAATCTATCTGCAAGGACAAAACACCCTGCAGCAATGGGCAGGCCAATGATGACAAGGTACCTCGAGGAGACAACCGTGAAGTCATGGAGGAACTCCCGGTTACCCCTGAAGTACCTTGACATAACAGGATAAATGGCAGCTGATACCATACCCGCGGCTATTGAACTGAGGCTAAGAAGGGGGTTGTAGGCTGCATTGTAGATACCAACAGCCACATCACCCTTCATAAGCCCCAGGATCACACTGTCTATCTTGAAGAAGAATACAGCGAAGAGTGAATTAAGTCCAAAGGGCAGTCCCATAACAAGCAGGTCCTTTTGAAAGCCAGGTTCTATCCTGAAGGATGGTCTTATGAATTTTCTGAAGCTCAGGAGGGCTGAGAAAGTAATGTCAATAAAACCTGCAATAAGGTAGACCAGCGCCACCTCAATAACCCCGTAACCCATTAAGAGGACAGCAAGGCCCAGTCCAACTATAAACAGTCGCTCCACAGTCTGGAAGAGGGTGACGTACTCCATACGCTCCCATGCCTGAAAGAGTGAGAGGTATGTCCCTGAGATGGTGAGAAGGATATTGTAAGCCCCGAATAAGTATACTATGAACTTCATATCACCCTCCAGTCCCATGATCCATGAGATGGACACTATGACGCCCATGGTGAGGAATGAGAGAGGTACCTTCAGGAGGACAGCGTTATTCACGTATCTATCTGACTGATCCCTTTCACGTGCAATCTCCCTTACAAGGAGCTGGTTGACTCCCAGATCCGTGAATGTTGCAAGGAGGGTTGTGAGGGATAATGCAAAGTTGTATTTACCGAAATCCGCCTCTCCGAGGAACCTTGCAAGGTATATCATGAGAATAAAAGCCATGAATGCGGTTATGACCTGGCCAAGCCCTGTAACTCCAATGTTCTTAACAATCCCCTGAACCTGGTTCATGCAATCACTCTGACTAATAATGGGATGGTCCTGCCTACACACTGTATGACGATGTGGTTCTGGCACATATCCACTTCACATAACAAACCTTTACTATCTCTGTAAAGTTTACCTATAAAACTATCTCCTACGGGGAGGATGTGTGGATGGTTACATCCCGGCGCAGTGAGGCATGCGGATCAATGATGACATTCCTTAAATAGTGAATGCCCTTGGTTAGTCCAGTTAAAGACTTAAGGACTCTGATATCAGCAATGATTACCCTGCTGACACCTTCACGCAGTGCAGCTTCAATAACCCTCCTGAGGAGGTGGAACCTGTTACCATAGGTCACTGTGACCACAAAGACATTATCCATTCAATCACCATAGAGGATCTTACGGGGTTTTTCATTGTCAAATCTCCCCCTGAGGCCATCAGAATAAGCGCTCAATATAAATCTGATCCTCCTGAAGGGTTTCTCACGGATACCTGTAATTATCTGAGCTGCAATCGATAGGAGGATTGCTCTGACAATGAAAATGAATAAACGTGCCCTGCCCATTTCCTTCCTGCGGAGCCATATGGAATTTCTGACACCGTAATACCGGAGCCACAGTTTATCGTAGGGTACCACAGGGATCTCCCTGCCGAAAAGACCCTTCGTGATGTTATCCCTCTCCGCGGCTTCCTTGTGCAGAATCAGACTCCCGGGTACCAGGATGATCTTACCGGTACTCCTCAACCTCAGACAGTACTCCACATCATCGTAATGCAGGAAGAATTCCTTCCTTGGAAATCCTATCTCCCGGACCGAATCAGAGTTTATCAGGATCCCCACAAAGGATGCATGATCAATTTCAAGGGTCTCCTCCCTTAAATCATCATCTGTCACAGGCCTCACAACCCTCGCGAAGCTGTCGAAGTCAAAAAAGCCCCTGTGTATGTACTGGGGACTGCCATCCGGGGAGACCTTGAGGTTGGCAAGGGCCGCAGTATCATCATCCGCATATCTGAGCAGGCCCTGAAGACTGTCAGGGAGTGGTTCAGCATCATCATCCATGAGCCATATCCAGTCGTATCCATCATGGAAGGCTCTCTTCACGCCCTCATGGAATCCACCAGCCCCACCCGTGTTAAGGGGCAGTCTGACATACCTGATAATGATTTCACTCCCATCAATGGGGTTCTCAATCACTGCACCGTCCCTATAACCCTTACTCCTGAGGAGTTCCAGTGTCCCATCTGTTGAGGCGTTGTCTATGATGTAGATTGCATCTAAGGGCCCTGTCTGCCTCCTCAGGGCTTCAAGACACTCCACGAGTAAATCCTTACGGTTGTATGTGACGACAACGGCACAGACCCTCAAGGCATCATCTCCTCACACTTAACTCCTTTGCATGTGAAGACAGACCACTCAAAGTATCATCTCCTCAAAGACCTGGAGGGCCCGCAGGACGATATCATCCATGTCATAGTAGCGGTACTCTGCAAGCCTCCCGACCAGTATAAGGTTCTCAAATTCTCTGGCAAGTTCAAGGTATCTTTCATACTTCGCCCGGGTCTCATCTGTGAATACAGGATAGCAGGCCTCATTCTCCCCGTCTATGTGTATGCAGGGGTACTCCCTCAGCAGTGTCGTCCTCCTGGAATCTGTGGGGTGGAGGTGTTTGAACTCGGTGATCCTGGTGAAGTCATAGTCGTTGGGGTAGTTAACGGTGGCAACCTCCTGGAACCACTCCGTGTCAGCGGATTCGAACTGGAGGTCCAGGGACCTGTAGGGGAGCTCACCATACCTGTAGCCGAAGAGCTCATCGATCTTACCCGTGAATATGACCTTCCCCCTGAACTCGGAGCCCATGAAGTGGATCCGCCCATCCCTCAGCTCAAGGACCTCATGGTGGCTGGTGTTGAGCATAAGCTTGATGCAGGGGTGGTCCAGCATCCTCTCAACCATGGCTGTGTAGCCGTCCCGTGGCACGACCTGGTACCTGTCAGTGAAGTAGCGGTCATCCCGTGAGAGGACAACTGGCACCCTCCCTGTGACCTCGGGGTCCATCTCCTCTGGTTTCAAGCCCCACTGCTTCATGGTGTAGTTGAGGAAGACCTTTCTGTAGACGTAGTCTGCAAGGAACTCTATGTCGAGGTCCCCTGACTCCCTGAGTTCCAGTATGGGGACCCTGGCACCGAAGCCGTACCTCCCGACCAGTTTCTCCTCGAGCCTCTCAGCCACTGACGGGGGGAGGAGCATCCTCAGCGAATTGAGGTTGAATGGTAGCGGGACCTTTGCCCCGTCTATGAATCCCAGGACACGGTGCTGGTACTCCCTCCAGCCTGTGAACCCTGAAAGATAATGGAAGACCTCCTCACTGTCGGTGTGGAGGATGTGCGGTCCGTACCGGTGCACCAGTATCCCGTTATCGTCCATCTCATCGTAGCAGTTACCACCAACATGTCTTCTTCTCTCAACAACCAGCACCCTCTCTCCGAGCCGGCTGGCTATCCTCTCTGCCATGACGGAACCTGCAAGACCGGCGCCGACAATGATGTACTTGAACATGATAATGCACCTAAATTTTCAGGTAATTCATTCCTATTGATTCCTTCTCAAGTAGCCACTTCAATTTTTTTATCTCAGCATCATCAGGGGCTGAGAAATCAGGCATCTGGAGGTTCAGACTCCGGTACTTCTCAAGTCCCAGCCTGTGTATCCCGAGGACCTCAATGTGATCCACCATCTTCTCCCTGAGGAATCTGATGAGGGCCCGGATGTTCTCCCTGTTGAATGTGTAGGGCTTCACCACCGGGAACCTTACTGTAAAGTTGCCCTCAGAGATCCTTTCAAAGTTCCTCCTGAAAACCTCAGGGTCGCCGCCGGTGACCTCCCGGCACCCTGCATCATCCAGTATCTTCACATCAACCAGGAAGAGGTCCACATCACCCTTTAACTTCTCAACCGCTTCGCCGGGGGCGAAGAGTGATGTTTCAACTGCTGCGGGGACTTCACCTATCCTGCGGGTGACACTGAGTATGCCATCGGCCTGGAGGAGGGGCTCACCCCCTGAGAAGGTGACACCGCCGCCGGTGGAGCTGTAGTAGTCAAGGTCCCTGAGTATGACCTCTGCAACGTCATCTGCTCCTGTGAACTCACCGTAGACACCCATTGCAGCTGAGGGGCAGCTTCTGGCGCACTCATGGTGTTCAGGGAACCTGAATATGTCCCGGGGCTTATCAAGGAAGCTGCATCTCTTCACACATTCAAGGCAGCCGATGCATTTCTCCTCTTTGAAGTAGACCTCGGGTTCTCCCCTTATGTTTTCGGGGTTGCAGCACCAGGGGCACCGGAGGGTGCAGCCCTTGAGGAAAACGGTGGTCCTTATACCCGGACCATCATGGACGCTGAACCTCTGGATGCCGGTTATCAGGAGTTCATCCACTGTAACCACCATGCTTTGAGTATTCAAGGACCCTCCTGACTATTAACTCCCTGTACTCCTCTGGAAGGTCCCTGAAGTAGGTGCTGAATCCCCAGACCCTCACTATGAGGTCAGGGTAGAGTTCAGGGTTGTCCCTTGCCCTCAGGAGTACTTCAGGATCCAGGACATTGACCTGGAGCTGCATAACACCCCTACGGAGACCTGTCCTTATGAGTGCCATGAATTCATTCCCTGCACGGTCAAGGAATGGCCTGTCGACCATTATATCAACAACACCCCCATTGAAGGCCTTCATGTAGTCCAGGGCTGCTGCAAAGTTGAGGACCTCGGTGTAGGACATGCCGTCAGTGAATTTAAGGGGGGAGATGTGGACGCCGAGGGGTTCACCTGCGTGTCTCCCATCAAAGGATGCCCCGGTGGATTCCCCCAGTGTTATGTAGCCCGGGGAACTTAAACCGAACTTGTATCTCCCCCCGAGTTTATCCTGCAGCATCTGGATGATGGTGTTTGTCAGTTCCACCACCTCATCCTCGTCCATACCATACCCTGGAGAAATTAACTCGAGGCCCACCCTGAGTGCCTCGGAGGACCTGAAATCATCCATGATCACCTCTTCAACCTCGGTGATATCCATCGTCTTCTCATCATAGCAGAACCTCCTGATGTTGAGGAGGGAGTTTACCAGGTTCCCCATCCCCACGGTCAGCACCCCGTTGATGGAGTAGCCTGCACCATCACAGATATCCCGGGAGTTCCTGATACAGTCAGGGAAGAGGAGTGAAAGGAGGGGTGATGGTTCATTCCTGACCGACTCCACATTCTCTATAACTTCATCGATGTACCTGTGCAGCTCCTGCCGGTACCTCTCAAGCAGTTCATTGAATTCACCCCTGAACCCGTGGAGGGCATCCTCCAGGGGCTCCAGGAGGTTCAGATTTGCCAGGTTGTTCTGGTCAGAGGACCTACCCGGGATGAGTGGCTCCCAGCAGGCAGATGTCGCGTACTCCAGGGCGTCTGATCTGCTGTAGTACTGACTGAGGGCGTCCACGATGACATCGTCATTGGAGAAGAGGGGATAGCCGAGGCCCTCCCTGAGGCACCGGTAGCTGAGCTCCCATACATCATCCGGTGTTCTGCTGTTAACCCTGAGCACAACCTTGGGGTCGGGTATTCTGAGTTCCAGCATGACCTCCAGGAATATCCGTGTGAGGTCGTTGTATTCCCCTCCGAGGACAATCACCTGTCCGGTGTCCCCGGGGAGGACGTTGCTCTTGAACTCATAGCAGGAGGAGACGCTCAGGATGAAGTCCCTTATGAGTTCACGGGACTCCTCAGGGTCCTCATGGTACTCCTTAAGGATGCTGTCAAGCCTCCCAAGGCCGATGAGGGGGTGCCCGTACATCCAGATGAGGGAATTCATGAACAGTATTGACTGCAGTGCCTCCTCCAGGGTTTCTGCCGGCTTCAGGGGCACCCTTCTGAGTTTATCTGCGATTTCAGGTGAGTGCTCAGCGCACCTCTCAAGGTAGAGCTTAACAGCCCCCAGGGCCCTTCTGAGGATATCCGGGTAACCACCCGGCTCATCTTCTATCATCTCATCAATACCCTCAAGGCCCCTCTCAACCAGGAGTCCGTAGTCAGGTGTGAGGTTTCCAAGGCGCCTGTAACCCTCTGTCTCCAGGACATGGATCCCGGTGTCTATGCTGTAGAAGAACCTGTCACCGGGATTGAAATGTATGCGGGAGTCCCTGCAGACCTTCTCAAGCTGATGGAGCCTCCTTTCAAGGATGTCCTTTTTGCCGGAGCTGATTATCCTGGTTTTAATACAATCCAGGCCCTGCTTCCGGTATAGGGTGTGATAGGCCCTTAAATAGGGGAAGAACGGTGTTCTCCTTGCGATCTTCAGCACGGTATTCTTCATAGCACTCCCATCCTTCTGAGTATGATATACTCAATGATTCCGATAATGATTTCGGTGGTGACAACGGCAACCGCGGCACCCCCTGAGCCCAGGAGCATGACGAGTCCCAGAAGGAGACCGATGTGCACCACACCTGCAAATATGACGATCCTCATGAACTTCTCCTTGTAGCCGAAGGATACCAGTCCCTGGACACCCAGGATGTTGTTGACACCGACTGCAAAGATTATGAAGACCAGTATCTGGAGGAGGGGGATGCTCTCACCATAGGAGGGACCCGCAAGTATCCCCACGATGAGGGGTGCAAGGAAGACGAGGCCAAGAGACAGCCCGAAGGTCAGGACCCCAATGAAGATCAGCATCTTCCTGAGCTCATACTTCGCCCTTTCATGGTCATCCTTCTGGATCCTTGAGAAGTAGGGGTAGATGGCCTGACTTATGGGTGATACGATCCCCTGGAGGGCCCTGGTTATATCCTCTGCCACGGCATAGTATCCAAGGGTTGCGCTGCTCACAAGGAGTCCCAGTATGAAACGGTTGGATGTGGTGTAGAGGCTTATGGCCAGGGTTGAAATGAAGAGGTGCCACCCCTCAAGGAGCTGCTCCCTTATATCAGCAGGGGATGGAATCATGAATTTAACACCGAATTCCCTCATGACTATCCTCTGACTGTATAAACCGACGGCTATGAATCCCGCCGAGTTTATGAGGGGTACGTAGAGGTAATCCCCGGGTCCCCGCACAGCAAGGAATATGAGTGCGGTGTAGATGAGGGAGTTCACTATCCTCAGGATGCTTATGTACCTCATCCTCTCAACTCCCTGGAAGAACCAGACCGGGAAGAGGAGGTTGCCCACAACGAGGCCGTAGGTGAAGATGTAGAGGAGGTAGTCTGATCTGAATCTGTCAATCAGGAAGACCGTGACGAGCATGGCCATGAATGTCACTGCCAGGAGGATGGTCTTTGTTGCCATAACCGAGCTGTAGATCCGGGACACCCTTTCAGTGTCATCACGGTGTATTGAGATCTCCCTGGTGGCTGAGAAGTTGAAGCCATAGTCTGTCAGTATCTGGAAGTAGGTTATGAAGGCAACCGTGAAGGCGACCTTACCGAAGTTGGCAGGACCCAGGACCCTGGTGAGGTAGGGGAATGTGATGAGGGGGAGGAGGTACTGCACAAGCTGTATACTTGTGAGTGAGATTATGTTATCCAGGACACGTCGATGCTCGCTGTTTGATAATGGTGATGGTATCTTCATTCAATCATCCTTTCTCTGATCCATGGGGGATATATCAGGGACCTCCAGCATTGGTCAGGGCTTCCTTTATGAAGGTTAAATCAACTGCACATGATATCCATGCTCATACCAGCCACAGTCTGCTGATTTTATCCCTTCCAGACCATCTTATCCTATTCCTCCCTTAAACCTACAGCAGTAAAAATCTGTCGCACCCCACATCATCATACGAAAATTTTAAATAATATTATTTATTACTTTATTCCATGGATTTAATAAAAATCGTGTCCTGTCTTGAGGATGGCAACATCATCCACTGCGGCGGGAACATCAGGGACACCTACCATGAACTCAGTGAAAGGGCAGAGGAACTCAACCTCCAGGCCGCCATGGTCTACCTGGTATCACCCATGCCCCTCAAGGCAGGCCTCCTGGAGATAATGAGGGCCCATGAACCCGGTGCACAGGAGAAGCTTACCATCACAGAGATAATGACAGCCATAGCATCCATCGAGAGGGAGACCTGGGTCTTCATGGACCACTTCGAGGACCTCACAGGGAAGGCGGCGGGCAAGTACCTCTGGCTACACACCAACGGGAGGGTGAATTACATGGCGGGCCTCACCGGGACCTTCAGGGGTGAGGTCCAGTCCTTCTACTCAACCTTCAGGAAGCTCAACCCATCAAGGTGCCTGGATGGGGACTCCATCGACGTCTCTGTCACGGTGATGGCCCTCATATCAGTATTTGCCTCGCTCTGCTACCTGAGGGTGGGTCTGGAGTACGGTCTCCTTGCAACGAGCGCAATCTGGTTTGCCCTCATAGTCTTCAGGACAATCAACTACATTGTAAGGTGAAATAGGTGAAGTTAAGGACTCATGTAACAGCTGCAGTCGTTCTCTTCCTCCTGATCAACTTCCTGTACCCTGTAACGTCAATCATCAGAGGGGCCCTCCTCGCCGGGGCTGCGGGTACAGTCCCTGACCTCCTGGATTACCTCACAGGGAGGCACAGGGGCATCGGACACACACTCCTTATTTTACCACCCCTTCTACTCTATTCACTGAAGAGTCCGGAGAACGGGATCCCGCTCCTTGCTGGAATCACATCCCACATCCTTCTGGACCTCTTCACGGTCCATGGATGCCCCCTGCTCTACCCCCTCAAGGACACACCCTACCACTGCCTCCAGAGGAAGAAGAGGATAAAGACAGGGACGGCCGGTGAGTGGGCCCTCCTATCATTCCTCATAGCCGTCACGGTGGTCACGTCCCTGGTCTCGGTGGGTGCGCCCGATGATGCACTCCACCCCCAGGTCCGCAACAGCACCAGGGAGGGGCAGTGCAGGACCATGACCGTGGACATCCAGGTTGATGCGGACAGGGACGTCAACGTGACATCCTACCACACCAATGGCTCAGAGAGCATCTTCGTGGACTTCAAGGATGATTGAAAACTACCACCTTTTAATACATTTATTAGGACAGTAAATAATCAAAAGCTTTTTATCATGGAATAAGTAATACTATTTTTGCAATATAATCATGGAGGTGATTGGATAGAAGGCAGCAGAGTAATACTTATGGCAGTGTTCCTGGTCTTTGTCCTGCCGGGAACGGTGAGTGCAGAGAACACAACAGACAACGGGACAGTGGATGTTCTTGTGATACACTCCATTGAGGGTACCAGGGTCGTTAATGATGCAGCCCACCGGGTCCTCGAGGAGTACCCTGACAGGAACATCACAGTGAGGGTCAGAAGCTCACCCCAGATAGTTAACTCCACACCGGAGGAGATAGAGGCCCTCTTCAACTCATCTGACGTTATAATATGCAACTACTTGGGGACAGAGGACTATACAAAGATACTGAGGGTCCTGACAGATAAACCAGAGATCCTGAATGGCAAATTTTTCGCACTCTTTGACGGTGCAAGCGGAATAGACCTTGTGAGAATGAGCAGGATAAATGATACGCAGGTTTTCAGTGGCGTCCCTGACACCGTGGTGACTGCGGTGAGCAGGGCCCTGAGGGTCCTCGAGCCACTCCCATTCCTCGAAGGTTACGTAAACCAGTACCCCCAGATAGCCATCTGGGCCCAGGGCGAAGGATACTACTGCTACAGGAACGTGGAGAGCTACAGGAACCAGATACTGTGGGCTGCCGATACATGGGCGCGTACAAGGAACATCACACTGAACGTGACCTATGGTCCTCCAAGGGCTGTTTCAAGGGAACTGCTCTACCGTGACGGAAAACTCTACGATAACCTCACGGATTACCTCAGGGAGTACCCCATCGATCCATCAAGACCAACGGTCGGCCTGATAGAGGCAGAAAGTAACATGCTCGGAGGTGGCGCAGCACACATAGATATGCTCATAGACAGACTGAAGGACACCTTCAACATACTCTCAGTGGTTGCAAGGTACGGTGATAACGCCTACTCTGCAATGGTGAGGTTCTTCACCACGGCACCAAATATTGCTGCATTCGAGGCAAACAGGACCCTCTACACATCACGTGTGGAGGCCATTGTATCATTCAGCACCTACCTCCTCGGGGGGACATCATCAGAGAAGGTTAACAGCCTCCTCAAGTTCCTGAACGTCCCGGTACTTAGGGGGGTCGTGGTGAACACAAGGACCGTTGATGACTGGCTCGTCTCCAGTGATGGTGTCACACCATGGAGCAGGGATGACATAATGGGACAGGCAGGCTTCCCGGAGACCCAGGGCCTCATAGAACCCATAATCATCGCCGCAGCAGAATTCCAGGCAGATAGCATCACAGGGGCATACACATACTCCTACTCACCATTACCTGACAGAATAGAGAAACTGGCGCAGAGACTCATAAACTGGGTCAACCTGAGAATAAAACCAGAATCAGAGAAGAAGATAGCCATAATCTACTACAACTATCCTCCAGGAAAATCAGAGATCGGCGCAAGCTACCTCAACGTACCAGAGAGCATATATGAAATCCTTCTGAACCTCAGGGCCAGCGGCTACAGCGCAGGTAACATCTCAGGCGCAGCTGAACTCATAGGCCTCATGGTTGAGAGGGGGATAAACATTGCAAACTGGGCCCCAGGGGAACTCGAGAGACTGGCAGATACCCCGGGTGTCATACTCTGGGATGCAGAGGAATATCAGGCATGGTTCCAGACCCTCAACCCCATCGCAAGGAGATACGTCACAGAGGGACCCACGGCATACATTGAGGAGCTGGTGGAGCTGGCCCTCAGCAGGGGTACCAGTGCAGGCACACTGATGAAGACAGTGGACACATGGTACGCTGAGATGAAGGACAACATAAAATCATCTGAGAAACAGGTGGAGGGACTTCAGCTCCTTGAGGTCATGTACACCGCACTCAGGGGAGTAATAAATGGCAACTCCAGCATGTGGAGCACATTCAGGGCGGCCAGGGAGTCATTCATGTTACTTGCCATACCCGGACTCTGCGGGTGGGGTGAGGCCCCGGGCAACGTCATGACGGTTACAAGGAACGGCCGGAAGTACATCGTCATACCCGGATTCATCCTTGGAAACGTCTTCATAGGGCCCCAGCCCCAGCGTGGATGGGAGGCCAACCCCGAAATGCTGTACACTGTTGGCATACTGCCTCCACACCACCAGTACCTCGCATACTATGCATGGATAAACAGGGTCTTCAATGCCAGTGCAATGATACACATGGGTACAATGGGAAGCTACGAGTGGTTGCCAGGGAAGGAGGTGATGCTATCAGAATATGACTTCCCGGACATTGTCGTCGATACAACACCATCCATATACATATACCGCGTTGATAACGCTGCCGATGGACTTGCAGCAAAGAGGAGGGGCCTTGCAGTTATAATAGACCACCTGACACCTGCAATGAAATCAACGACCCTGTACGGCGAACTCCTCCAGCTCAAAAACCTCATAACAATCTACAAGAATGCAGCGGATGATCCGCTCAGGAACCAGTACCTTGCAGAGATAAGAACAGCGGCACTCAAAGCAAAGCTCGGGGATGAGCTGGGCCTCAACATTGAAAACGCGACAGCCGATGCACTCATACCCGCAATATCATCATACCTCCTGAAGATTGAGGGCACCCTCATACCCTACGGTTTACACACCTTTGGAAGGGAATGGAGCCATGAAGCCATTACCTACATGGTGGCCTCAATGATCTCAACTGCTGACACATCCATCTACCGATTACTGGCAGCAGATTATGGATGGATCTACGAGGAAATCACAGTTGACCAGCGAATGATACTGGAGAACAGGACACTTGAAATGATCCAGGCCCTCTTAAACGGCTCGAAACCAGAGAACATCACGTCCTCACCGGACATCATTGCAGTGCTCCGGAGCGCAGCAGAGTACATTGAACTCATCAGGAACAGCACCAGGATGGAGATGTCATCCCTCCTCAACGCACTCGCAGGGGGCTATGTGGACCCGGGACTCGGTAAGGAGCCCCTGATGAACCCATCAGCACTGCCCACAGGGAGGAACTTCTACACAATAGATCCAAGCATAGTGCCCACATCAGCGGCCTACAGTCTGGGAGCAGAGATAGTGAGGAAGGTCCTCGCCACCTACACCGAGCCTCCAGAGAAGCTTGCAGTGGTCATCTGGGGAGTGGACACAGCAAGGGACGACGGAGCCATGGTAGGATTCGTCCTGAACCTCCTGGGTGTGAAGCCGATATGGAGCAGCTCAGGACAGGTGACGGGTGTGACACTGATACCGCTGAGTGAACTCGGAAGACCAAGAATAGACGCCGTGGTCACGGTGAGCGGACTCTTCAGGGACGTCTATGGACAGGCAGCCATAACAATGGACAGGGCCTTCCGCCTGGCTCTTGCGGCATCCTACCGCACAGTACTCACAGAGCACCCCGAGGTTTCAGAGGCCCTTGAGGCAGCCGTCAAACCCCTCAAAGCTGTTAAACTCTTCCAGGAGGGAAATGACCCCATCCAGATGAATAGGGTGGCAGGGCACTGGCTTGAACTTGTCCTCAAATACATGAACGCCGGTATGAACGCATCCACAGCAGGTAACCTTGCAATATACAGGATATTCGCTCCACCCCTGGGATCATATGGTACAGGGGTCAAGGAGGCAGGTGAGATGTCCTGGACCTACAATAACACGGATGAACTCGCAGATCTTTTCATGAGCCGTATGGGCACATCATATTCCGAGACAGGATGGGGTGTCAAGAACGTCGACCTCTTCGCGGACCTCCTGAAAGGTGTATCAGCGGTCTACCAGGGAAGAAGCACATACCTTGTTGGTGTGGCAGAGAACGATGACATGGCAGACTACCTTGGAGGATTATCACTGGCCATAAAGAAACTCACAGGAACTGCGCCATCAGTCAACATCATAACAACAGCAGGAGGAAACCCCCAGTTAATGTCACTGCAGGAGGCGCTGGCCCTTGATATGAGGACAAGGTACCTCAACCCTGAGTACGTGAGGTCACTCATCTCTGAGGGCTACGCAGGGGCCAACAGATTATCATCTGCTGTGAGGTCCCTCTGGTTGTGGCAGAGCACAGCCCCTGGAAGTGTTCCATCATGGACCTGGGATGAACTCATGGACACCTACGTCAGGGATGTTAATGGACTGGGTATTAGAGACTGGCTTTCAGGCAGGAACTCCTATGCAATGATATCCATTACAGGTACAATGCTCACAGCCGCCCATGAAGGCTACTGGAAGCCTGATGAGGGAACACTCAGGCTGCTGGCATCCACATGGGCATCACTAACAGCAGAAAACGGTGTCGCATGCTGTGACTGCAGCTGCGGTAACATTGCAATGATGCAGTGGGCCATGCAGTATGTGAATCCTGATCTTCTCTCAAGGGTCAAGGAGAAGCTGTATGCTGCCACAAAGAGCGCAGCCTTCACACCATCATCTGATGCTGGATCCACACCGACAGTACCCTCAAATCCAGGAAATCCACAGTCCCCAGGCACATCCTCTGATGATATGGGATCACAGCAGCAGCGTGGATCACATAGTTCAGCTGTTTCAACATTAACACCCGGAATGGAGGCAGCTACATACTCTAAACCTGGTGAAACATCAGCTAAGGCCTATGAGGTCAGCAGAGCCTCAGATTCAGTGAACTTAAGGACTGGAATACCGGTCTATGCAATAGTGGGTATCGTGGCGATAGTGGCTCTTTTAGGGCTTGGATACTTCTTTGGCCCTGGAAGAAAATGAATCCCACCCCCACATATTTTTTTAAGTGATGTTCATTTATTGATGTCAGGTTCACATGAAGCAGATTACTGGCTTCTGTTGGTAAGTTTATTCGGGATCTGTGCATTGGATGATCCGGTTTACGCTTGTTACTCAGGACTTCCTCATCATCTCTCTACCATGGAGAAATAATGCACAAGGAATGAGAGCAATTTCCCTATGTTCTCAATGTACTGCACAGATGTGTATACAGCATCACCCACCTTCACCACCCTTGCCTCATCATCAATCTGCATGATGGCCTCACCCTCAAGGATGTAGTGGACCTCCACGGATCCCCTCTGGCGGTGGGGCGGTGATGCCTCACCTTCTCTCAGCAGGGCATGGGCGAGGCTGAAGTTCATCCCCACAGGGTCATTCTTCGGATGGAGGATCCCAGAGAGCAGGGTAGCATCCAGGACCCTCTCATATTCGCGGCCATCAGGGTTCTTAACATTCAGATAAACCATCACCAGTCAGCACATGTAGTCCTTCTTAACCAACATTCAGATAAACCATCATCAGTGGGAATCACATGTAGAAGTCCTTCTTAACCCGCCTGGCCTCTTCTGGCTTTCCCTGGGGGTGGTAAATGTAATCTGCACTGAGGACTATGCGGCCATTCCCTTCTCTCAGGGTGAAGTTCCCGCCGAAGAAGGTCTCAACACCGTTTATCCTGAAGTCACCGGTGAAGTTTCTTCCATCATTCATGAAACTCCCACCTCCAGTCCAGGCGGCACAGGTCATGCTGTAGTGTCCCCGGAGGGGTGTGCTGAACATTGCAGACTTCAGGTCACCACTCAGGAGTGATAGAACTGTATCCCAGGTGACGTCGATGTGGTCTATGTGGCCCGTTCCACTCAACCCGCTCTCATTGTAGCATATCCTGGTACCGTTGACCTCATGGGTGTCAAGGTTCTCTGCACCGGGGAGCACTATCTGGAACCTGAAGTCCCTCCCCCTACCATTTATTGAGTAGTAGCCGCCCAGGGAACCCTCACCCGGCTTATTTGCCGGGATTGATGTGTATGATGTGTAACTGTAGGGTATCTGTGCGAATATTGCATCATCGAAGACCTCAACCGCAAGTACCGTGACGATTATGAGTCCAGCTATAACACCTGCAACTATCAGAATCCTCCTATCCATGGGAAACCTCCATCCTGTCATCAGTATTTAACAATCTCCATCCTCCTGACGGTTCTTCCATCACCCCAGCTGCCCATGCCAAGGAGCCTCCCGGTATCGGCGTCCGCGAGTGTTTTATTTTCACGTGCAAGTTCCATCATCATATCCAGTACCTTCCAGTAGCCACTGTAGTCCAGGTTGTCAACCAGTAACCCGAATTCATCTGAAACTGCAAGTGGTGAGATGTGGTCAGCCACCAGGTTGCGGTCTGAGCGCACAAGGAGGAACAGCTTTCTGTCCCCGGGTATCTGGGGTGTGGACCTCATTATCCTGTAGGAGTCCGCCGTCCCTGTTATATTATCCCTGTCCCCGGCCATAACCACAAGCAGTGTGTCTGGGGGGACACCGCTGAGGTTCTCGAATTTCCTGCCCCCCTCAGAGTCCCCTGTCTGCACCGCCAGGATACCATCAGGGTCCGGTATATCCTTCCGGGATGCCAGGTTGAGGGCTATTATGCCCCCGGCTGAGTGGCCTGCAAGGAAGAGTTCACCGTTCCATTCACCCCCCACTCTCCTGAGGGCCTCCCCAACCGCATCCGCGGCATTATCGGTGAAGGCATCTGATGCTGTATCCAGAAGGTTCTGGTAGCGCGGGTAGATTACGATGTTCCCCTCCCTCACAAGGTGTCTTATCCAGGCCATGTAGAAGAGGGGCTCTGTGGCGGCCCAGCCATGGATGAATACCACGACAGGGTAACTCCCTGGTTCTGATGGTTTGAAGATCCAGTACCTCTGGCTTCCCTCACCGTGGCTCTCGGTTATCATCCCGTAACCCGGTTCATCAGTGACCCCGCTGCTGAGGGCTGTGCTTGAGGGGATCATCAGGATCATAGAGAGGAGGATAGCGGCCCATATTTTCATGGATTTTCACCGGTTGACCTTCTGTTACTCATTGGTTAAATAACTGCATGGGTTCCCTTCACAGGTTCTCCTGTCCATGACAGTTTTTCACGGACCGGATCTCAAGCCGCATCTGACTTTTCAGTCCCCTTCATCAGACCTCAGAGGATCCTTTCACCGTCCAGGCACACCCTTGCACCGCATGATGGGCATACAAGATAGTAAAACCGTTCCCGGTGGCTCCCATGAAGTTCGGATGATACATTGGCCCTGCAGAGAGGGCAGAGGAAACGTTTCATATATCAACCCCCAACCACATAAAGTGCTGGAAAACTCATTGAATATAACTTTCTGAGTGAATGTTAATAAATGCCCGTCTCAATCAGTAATTCACTTAGAAGCAGAACAGTGAATGTTAATAAATGCCCGTCTCAATCAGTAATTCACTTAGAAGCAGAACAGTGAATGTTAATAAATGCCCGTCTCAATCAGTAATTCACTTCGAACCAGAACCTTTTCACTGATACTCAACCCAGTTAATAACTCATTTCGAAGATTTTATTAATAATGAGGGATATAACGTTCCATGGGATTGAAGATGGAGTGGTCTGATTCTGTTCTTTTTGCAAGGAGGATCTCAGTTTCTGCCTCAGCAACCGTAATTGTGATATCATCACTTATACTTGCAGGCTGGGCAGCCGGTAACCAGCATCTCATGGGCAGTGTCCTGGGATCCCCACCCACACAGCCGGTGACCGCGATCCTCTTCATACCCCTGGCAGCTTCCCTCATAGCCCTCGCAAGGGCTTTCAGGGGTCCTGCGATACTTACAGGGACATTTCTCCTGGTATTCTACCTCCTGACAATTTCCACTTACATCCAGGGTGCTGAATACGGGTATAACTCGAGGCTCATAACATCCGTTCTCTTCCTGATATACGCCGCTGTCCTGTTTCTCTTCTCAACATCAAGGTTCAGCGTGGCCCAGATAATCACCTTCCCGGCTGGTGTGATCTCCTACTGCGTCCTGGTGGGCTACGTGGCGGGTATCGGTGTCTATGGAGAGTACTTCCTCATGGCACTCTACACTGCGGTGCTCCACATACTCATAGCCGTATCCATACTCTCCCTCTTTCCCGAGAGGGGGGTTATGGCGCCCCTCCACGCATCATTTGTTGGTGGCCACATAGTCAGGCTCATACTTCCAGTGATGATAGCCAGTATAACCTTCCTGGGCCTTCTGACGCTTAAGATGAGGTATCACATGTTCCCGGGTTTCGGTGAGGTCTTCCTCATGGGCATGACAGTATCCATCATAATAGTCTCCGTCATAATCGTCGCGGCGGAACTCAACAGGATTGATCTTAAAAGGAAAACCTACAGGAGGGACCTCAGGAGGACCCAGCGATTCTTCAGGGACGTCCTTGAGAACCTGGCAGAGGCCGTTGCAGTGTTCGACGCTGAGGGGAACATCTTATACCAGAACACAGCAATGAAGAGGCTGGGAGTTGTGGATTTTCCTGAGTACAGCGGCGAAAGGAGGCCGGTGATAATTGACAGGACGGACCTCAAGGGCAGGCACTACACCGGCTGGATGGTCCCGAGGTTTCAGGGTGATGAATATGCCGGGTTCATAGTCTCACTAACAGACATAACAGACCTCATACTGGCCAAGAGGTCCCTTGAGGATACACTCATGGAGAGGGACGCCCTTCTTGCTGAGGTCCATCACAGGGTCAAGAATAACCTCCAGATCATAATAAGCCTCCTTAACATCCAGGCCATGAATGCAGATGATGATACCCGCAGGATCCTGATGGATACCCAGAGCAGGGTGAGGGCAATGGCAATCATCCACGAGACCCTCTATGACAGCGGGGACTTTTCAGGTGTTCTGATGGATTCATTCATAACCAGGCTAATGGAGAGACTGATAACGGTGCACTCAGCCCACGGGGTGCACTTCAGGGTGGATGCTGATGTCCGCCTGAACCTTGAAACAGCCATACCCCTGGCACTCTTCATCAACGAGGCCCTCACAAACTCCATAAGACATGCCTTCCCTGAGGGAGAGGGCATGATTGATGTTCGCATCACCTCCAATGACCATCTTCACCTGACAGTTGCAGATGATGGTGTCGGTATCGAAAACCCACCCTCCGGTACCGTGGGCATCTCACTAATGCGTGCACTGGCAGATCAGCTCGATGGAGAATTTGAGCTGATCTCTGATAATGGTACTGTGGTGTCCCTGCATTTCAGGGAACTTGAATATAAAAGCAGGTTCTAGGTCTTGGTTTTATTCAGGGGCAGTTTCTGCTGCTGGTGGGTGGATTGTTAGGGTTGCTCTTACTCAAAGCATGTCCCACTTTTTACTGTAGGATGCCCTTCACATAATAAAAAAATAAAAAAATGGATTTAGAATGGTAAACTTTCGTAGTAGCCCTTTATGGTTGCACTCTTCCAGTTTTTTATGACTCCAAGGGAGTTCATGCTGCTTGATGCATCGGCATTTACCCATGAACCATTGAGGTAGAACTGGGCCCATACATGTCCATAGACGTTGCCTGAGATGAATGTACAGGTGGCATGCACATACCTTGCCTTTATCCCGGCTGCCCTTGAGAGAGCAACAAGGAGGTGCGTCATGTCCACACAGTTACCTGTCCTGTTTTTAAGCGTCCCCAGAGCCCCGTACCTGGTGTTGTAGTAGAAGCTGTAGTTCACATTGTCACGCACCCAGTTGAAAATCGCTGTTGCCTTTGATAGCGCTGATGTGAGACCCCTTGTTATGCTTGCTGCGAGGGACTGTATTTCAGGGGCGCTGACCTGGCAGTTGGCTGTTGATGAAAGGTAACCTCCTGAGAATACTGAACTCTCCACTGTAACATAATTTGGAAGTCTGCCGTTAGCCTCTTTGAATGCAGCGATCTTTGAGAGGATATAGGTCAGGACGTTGAAGCTCAGGCTCCCTGCACTGGACGGTACACTGGTTGGTGGGCGGCCATTCACTGACATATAGCTTATAACCTGGGATGCTATTCTCAGGTACTCGTCCTTCTGGATTGTCCCTGATGCTGATAGTGTTGTGTTTGATCCCTCACTGAATGACCCGGTTTTCAGGTCACCTCCCGTGAGCAACTCTGCCAGCAGGTAGAGGAATTCTGCAGGTGTAACCTGTCTTTCCCCCACGGTGACATAGGAGGGGAGCCTGTAGTTTGACTCCACAAATGCCTTGAACCTGCTGGCGGCGTCCATTATGAGCTCTGCAGTTATTGAATTGGCAGCAGATGGCTTTGTTGTTGCGGATGGTATTCCAGCTATAAAGTCAGTGTCAATCAAGCCGTACCTGAAGAGTGCGTACCCATCTGCCCCTCCACTGAGGGCGGCGTTTATATCCCCAATCAGTTCATCTTCAGGGATGGGTGTCACACTGGAGTCTGATCGGTATGTCTGAAGTCCTGTCCAGACCTCTGCGTTGAGACTCTTAGCCTTAATGTAAGATGTTACATTCTGTATCCATGCACTGTCTTCCCTGTAGTTGCCCTTGTAGGCCATTGGTATGAGGACGTCCAGGTATTCGGCTAGCTGAGTGTAGTTCTGTCCGTAGTAGTGGGCATTCGATGACTTCTCTGGCATCAGTGCTGCTGATAGAAGTAGTCCAGGATTAACTGCCCTGACGGCTTCACTTATCCTTTTGACGATTTCTGTTATGGTATTTGTTGCATTGGGGACCTGGTATGCGTTTCCAGGGTACCTGATGTAGTCCAGGTGAACCCCACCCACACCCGATATGTTCGTGTAGGAGAGTATCCTCTGGGTTAGATTCTCAAGGAACCTTTCTGCGTAGGTGGTGTTGTATCCATAAACAGTCTCTGTGGTTGTAACTGTCTTTGTCACCGTACGGTACTTGATGGTGTAGCGTGTCTCCTTCACGTATTTGTAGTAGGTCTTTTTGACGTACCGGTACTTCCAGGTGTACCTCAATTTTCCATTTTTCCTGTACCATGACTTGTACCACTGTTTCACGTACCTGGTGTAGGCCTTCTTCACGGTAACGGTGTAGTAGTACCTGTATGGCTCCTTCACAGTCACCTTACTTGTTTTTGTAACGTTGTAGGCGTATCTACCGGTGGGGTCAACCCATTTTCCGCTGGAATCCTTGAGGCAGATCACCCAGGCGCTCACCCGTATTCCCTGCTCTGATGCATTGCCAAGGAACGAGGTGAGGTTCCTGCTGAACCTTGCGTCATTGAAGGCCAGCTGCTCAAGGAATATATCGGTTATACCCTTCTCTCTGAGTTCTGTGAGGTTGACCCTTCCCATATCGTAGGCCTTAACCCAGATGGCCCCGTGGGGAGGTTCAGATGTTTCCTCTGTCTTGGCGGATATCCGTTCACCTTCATCATCTGATGTCTGGTTTTCACTTTCAGTTAATGTCTGGTTATCGCTGATTTCTGTCCCACTGCTTGTCCCGTTATCTGATATCTCAATGGCAACTGCTGCATTTGAGCCCAGAAATAGCACCATAACTAGGGCTATCAGTAGATTCAGTTTTCCCGAAATTTTACCGCCTCCACTGGGGGTTTTGGAAACCCCACATACACTCTTAAAAAGTGCATTGTATATAAATATTGTGGTTTAAAATAAGAAAAAAGACAATATTAGAGCCTTTTAAATCAAAATAGACACTATGGGGCCTTTTTTTACTGGCCATGCACGGGTATGGTATGAGCATGACGTCATTAACTGAATGACAGATATGAGGGTCCCTATTCAGCTTTAGAGCTTTAAAGAGGGTTTATTTTCAGGTTCATGAATCCATTATCCGCATGGAAACGTCAGCATATCCCACATGAAGCCACCGTGGCGCCCCCAGCGGGTCCATGGATTGATCTGGACACCTTCAAATGGGGGCTCGCCCCTCAAGTTCACAGACACCACTGTAACAGCTGAATATCTCCACGGATATCCTCTCTGTTGCTTCACGTTTCTCTGAGACAACAACATCTGCCCCTGCAGTGTATAAATTCTCTGTATTCTCAAATCCCCTTATACGGGCAATTATCTTCATTCTCTCATTCAGTGCCCTGGCCTCATGGATTGCATGGACCGTTGAACGGTAGTCTGCAATGGCCACCACCATAACCGCGGCTTCCGGAACATTGAAGTGTCTGAGAACACCCACATGGGTGCCGTCCCCATAGTATACATTGAGGCCCTCATCCCGGGCCCTCCTAACGGTTTCAGGGTTAACATCAAGGCCTATGTAGGGTATGCCGTGTTCCTCGGAGATCTCTGCAAGCCTCCTCCCGGTTATGCCCATACCAACTATTATCAGGTGGTCCTCAAGGTTAACCTCAGGTTTGAGGTACCTCCTCCCGTTCTTTATCCGCGGATGGATATCCGCCTGGATGATCCTCTCTGAGATCCTGGGTGAAAGTGATATGAGGAATGGTGTGAGGGCCATGGTTATGAGTGAAACCGACAGGAAGGCCTGGAATGTGAAGCGGTCCATCAGACCGTACCTGAGACCTGACTCAGAGAGTATGAATGAGAACTCACCTATCTGTGCCAGCACAACCCCTGTTAGCACCACGACCCTTGCTGAGAAGCCCATGATGAAGCCCACGAAGCTGTTGAGGGCCAGCTTTATCATCATAACACCAATGAGTGCAAGGATGATGAGGGGCAGATGCCGCATAAAGAACCCGACGTCAAGGAGCATCCCCAGGGATACAAAGAAGAAACTCAGAAAGACCTCCTGGAATGGTAGTATGGACCCCTGGGCCCTGTGGGCATAGTCTGTATTTGCAACGATGAGACCTGCAAGGAAGGCCCCCAGTGCCGGGGATAGCCCCGCACTTCCGGTGAGCCAGGTTACAGATGCACATACAAGTATCACTGTGAGGAGGAATATCTCCCTGCTCCTTGTATCTGCTACAACATCAAAGAGCCTCGGGACGATCCACCTGGCAGAGAGGAGGGTCCCGATGAGCACAGCGCCACCTGTAAGCAGGGTGTGAAGCGGTGTCGAACCACCGGCCCCTGCAAGGAATGGTATGGTGAGTATCATGGGCACCGCAGCAACATCCTGAAATATGAGGATGGCAAGGGAGGCCTGGCCGTGGGGTGTTTCTGTCTCATGGAGGTCCTGGAGGACCTTCAGCACAACCGCGGTACTGCTCAGTGCGATCAGGAAACCCATGAAGACAGCCTTTCCAGGGTTCAATCCAAGTATCAGTGTGAAGAATGCCACGATCAGGACTGTGAGTCCTATCTGCAGTGTACCCCCAATGAGGGCAGTCTTTCTGAAATCACCGAATCTCTCAGGGGACATTTCAAGTCCAATTGTGAACAGGAGGAGTATGACACCGAGTTCCGCAAGGCTCTCTATGCTGCTTGAGGATATGAGGCCAAGGCCCGATGGACCCGCTATTACCCCCGTCACAAAGAAGCCCAGTATGGTTGGGAGTTTAGCCCGGTTAAATACAATGAGGACAATCAGCGCAAGGCTGAATATGATAACTATCTCCCTGATGAGTGGAACCTCCATTATAACACCCTCTTTCATGACTATCCATTCTCTTATTTTTGTATAATAGTGCATTTAACCTATGGGTCCTGATTGAAAGAGAAAGGGGATTGTTCTTATGGTATATCTATGGGGTCCTGATTGAAAGAGAAAGGGGGTTCTGTTCTTTGGTATATCTTAGTTTAATGGGTGCATCTCAATGCTTTAAAAAAAGAAATAAGGGTTTTTCACCCTTTAAAATGGTAAACTCGCGTATATGCCCTTTATCACTGCACTGGAAGTGTTCCAGTTGTTCACAATTCCAAGGCTGTTTCTTGAGCTCGTTGCATCTGCAGCATACCATGTATCGCCAACAAGGAGCTGGGCCCACACATGACCGTAGGTGTTACCTGATGTGAAGTTACAGGTCCCATGAACGTACCTTGCAGGTATCCCTGAAGCCCTTGCAAGTGCCACAAGGAGGTGTGAATGGTCCACACAGTTGGCTGTCCTGTTCTGAAGTGTACCCAGGGCACCGTACCTTGTGTTGTAGTAGAAGCTGTAGTTCACATTGTCACGCACCCAGCAGAAGATGGCCGATGCCCTTGAAAATGTTGATGTGAGTCCACTGGTAATGCTCGCTGCAAGGGACCTTATATTCTCGTTATCCACAGGACAGTTGGCCGATGATGAAAGGTACTTCCCCGTACTCTCGCCGATGTAGGGGTCGTTCTCTGGCCGGTTTTTCAGTGAGGACGCCAGCTTTGTCACGGTCACAGTATTTGGAAGTCTCCTGTTGCTGCTGTAGAAGCTCAGAATCCTTGAAACTGAGTATACAAGGCTCTCATACGAGATTCTACCTTTACCTGAACCTGCATAGTTTGGGGCTCTCTGGTTCCTTTCAATGAACCCCTGAACCACGGATGCAATCCTCAGGTACTCATCCCTTTTTATGGTACCTGTCGCATCCCCTGCAGGGTTTGCTGCCTCACCGGCGTTAACCGGTGTTATAGGGGTGTTCTTCCCCAGATTTATCTGGTTGAGGCATTTAACCATTAGATGCAGGAACTGGGCTATACCAAGCCTCTGGTTTGACACCTGCACATACCCGGGTAGGCTCTGATTCTGGTCAATGTACATCTTCAGTGATCTGGCCGCGGAAAGTATCTGTTCCCTTGTGAACCCTGAGTTGCCACTGGCAGCATCGCTGCTGCCGGAATTGTTACTGGCAGGGGTGGATGACTTTACAGAATTCAGTGTGTCAAGTCTGATGTAATTTGGAAGGCGTTGATTTGTCACTTTAAAATTAATTGCCCTTGCAAATAGCCACACAAGTGATTGGAATCCTATCCTCTGGTCCCTGAAGCTGATGTATCCAGGCGCGCCTCCACTCTGGAGCACTCTGCCTGCAACTTCAAGGTAGTCCTTCAGGTAAATTGAGCCTTTGAGCACGGTTCCGGATGTTGCTGACGGTACCTGTACCTGGTTCACTGTGGGTGTCCTGTTGAGGACGTACTGTGCTTCAAGCTGCAGTAGCTGTGCCGTGTTCACCTTAATGCTTCCAACCTCAACTGTGAGGGGTAGGCGTTTATTCCTTGCTATGAAACTGTTGACACAGACTGCGGCGTCCTCAACATCGGCCCTTGAAACTGATGGGCCCGCTGCAGAGTCCAGAGTTCTCTCATCCCCTGAACTTGCATTAACCGCTGCAACTGTGGAGTCTGACTCCATCACTGTACTGAAGGTCTGTACTGTCATGTTATCAGGAAGCAGTGCTTCTTCACCTTGTGTGTTCTGGGCATAGATCTCTCCGGTATTGAGTAACACCATGCATACAAATAGCAGCATGCACAGCATTTGCATACCACGGGATATACTATCGCCTCCAGAATGCAGGACGGAATCCTGCAACCATATTTCTGTCCCTGATTTTATTTATAAATTGTGATCCTTTCGCGTATGATCAGCTGTGATTTCAGGGTTTTAGCGGTTATCATGAATTTGATCCCTCTATTTTATAACATTCCTTTTGGAGTCTGGGAGGCGTCTGCGTCTGCAGGTGATCCATGAATTTTTGATCCCTCTATTTTCAGGCTAAGCAGGTTAAGCCTATACTCTGCTTTCAGGTTATAAGTTAAGAAAAGCTTGAATGATATAGATCGGGACCCCCTCAGGCTCATGTAGTAAGAAAAACCGTCAATGTATCCTGAGGATCCCTTTCCTGAACATTAGAATCTCTTCCGGTACTGTATCTCTGAGAACCTCACCCTGAACTCGGTTCCACTGTCTGAACTGTAATCCAGCTCACCATTAAGCTGATCAGTCAGATTCCTCACGAGGAGTATTCCAAGGCTCTTGAGATCATCCAGATTGAAGTCATCAGGGAGGCCCACACCGTTATCGGCAACCGTGAGGAGGAATCCTTCGCCTTCACGGCTCAGTGAAACACGCACCTCACCTTCACCATCAGGGAATGCATACTTTAAGGCGTTTGTCACAAGCTCATTCACGATTAGGCCCAGGGGCATTATGGTGTCAACGTTGAGGTTGATGTCATCAATCTCAAATATTAGATCCACACTCTGCTCCGGTTTCATGTAGGAGAACATAATGTTCCTTACAAGACCCTCAATGTAACTCCTCACATCGATATCTATGAGGTTTCCTGAACGGTAGAGCTTTTCATGTATCATTGACATGCTCATGATACGCCCCTGGCTGTCCCTCAGCACACCCCTGATTTCAGGGTCATCAATGTAACTGCTCTGAAGGTTCAGGAGACTTGATATCACCTGAAGGTTGTTCTTGACCCTGTGGTGTATCTCCCGGAGGAGCAGCTCCTTCTCCTCAATGGACTCAATGAGCCTCCTCTCATAGAATATCCTCTTCAGTGTTGAGGCGGCCTCACCACCCAGGGTCTCAAGAAACCTCAGCTCATACTCATCAGGTTCATGGCCGTTCATGATGGCAAGGAAACCCAGGTTTCTATCATCGTGCCTCAGTGGAACAGCTATCATATCATCCCTCACAGCCACACCATCCTCAAGGTCCGCCAGGATACCCTCAGGGTCATCAACCCTGAAACCATCACCCATGGGCCATGAGACCCCATCCCTCAGGAGGTAGATAGAACCCTTTGAGAGGCCAAGGTGCTCGTTTACAAGGCTCATGATATTCCTGAAGAGTTCCTCGGGGCTGTTACTGTGGTTTATCCTGACTATAGCCTCGTTGAGTGTCCTGAACTCATGCAGGCGCATCCTGGTAAGTTTCTCGGATTTCTCTGTTTCCTCTATCCGGTCCCTCAACCTGATGGTGTGGCGGAGGTCCTGGGCCACCAGGGAATAACCAACGGTATCTGCGCCCTCCCTTATGAGTGAGATGAACAGTTTCACAGGGAGCCGATCACCATCCCGCCTCATGTAATTGATGGATAATGGCCTGTGATGGTAGTCTCCACTGGAGGATGAGGCCCTCTCATTTATGTCCCTGAATTCTCCCCCAATGGTCTCATGGTGTTCGGGTGCAACGATCTCCCTCCAGTCCACTGCAGAGTCCATCCCCAGTTCCTTCTTCGCCCGGTGGTTGAGGCAGATCACCCTTCCATCAGCATCCAGGAGGATGACCAGGTCTGTGACCTTATCTATTATGCTCTCCCCTGCAAGGGATGGGCTCATGGTAACCGGCCGGTAATTGATTATTGCGTGGCATATACCAGCGGATCCCATCACCCCCACAATCTGGCCCAGGGCATTGGTGGTCTGTGGACTGGTGGAGGTGATGAATGAGCTCAGGATCCAACCTGCAATGATGCTGAAGGATGATGAGAGGAATATAAGAGTTGACATCTGCCTCTCACGTTGGGAGGGCGCCCTCCTTGCATGGTTCCATATCATGGAGACGGCGACGGTGAAGTAACCGGCCATGTACATTTCAGGGAATATTCGGATGCTCCCTGCCCATGATAGGGGGCCATGGATGTTCAAGGGTTTGATGAGGGATCCCATGAGGAGGAGGTAAATTAATATAAGGGGCGGGATTACTGTAAGCACCGTGAACTTATGGATCCTTTCCTCATCCGCAGAGAGCACAAGGGCAAAGTTCAGGAAAAGGGCGGGCATGAGGATCCAGGCAATACCTGAGAGCATGTAAAGAATGGTTGCATGCATGATGGATTTGGTGGCGTAGATGAGGGCGGATGTGATGGACCATATTGCCATTGTAATGGCTATGAGAAGAAAGATCCACTCAAGATTACTCCTTCTTTCAGTGAGGGGATAGATTCCCACGGTAAGGTACAATACCGATGTCAGTACAGATAGGGTTATGTAGATGTTCATCCTCCCACATCACTCAAGGTATACATAAAATGAGGTGGTATACTGGTATATCATGGTTACTTAACAATAGCTTTACGCTTTTCAGTTAGGTATGCTGGTATA
>NZ_JBNASF010000009.1:0-55365 GCF_049720995.1 Methanothermobacter sp. | reverse complement strand
GTATCCATGAGCTCAGAGAGGTTCTCAGGGACAGGTTCAGGGTCACGACCAGGGAAAAACCCATCAGGCTGGGAATTAAGGGTCACAACACTGCAGCCCGCCATCCTGAATATGAGTGGTGAGAGGTGGGACGCTGCACCGCATCCACAGTCAATCACCACCTTTAGGGGTCTTTCAATGTTGACCATTCCAGCAACGGCATCTGCATAGTCATCCCTGAGGTCAGCTTCCCTCACCGAACCGAGACCATCCCATCCCCTCCTCTTAAATTCTCTAGAATGAATTATTGATTCTATGGCGCTCTCCTGTGATGGATTGTAGGCCATCCCATCAGGATTCCAGAGCTTTATGCCATTGTAGGGGGCCGGGTTGTGGGATGCAGTTATCATGACACCTGCGTCAGCACCTAGTCTTGAAGCCGCGTAACCAACAAGGGGTGTTGGCACCATTCCGAGCCTGATGACGTCACAGCCACACTCGATTATTCCTGCAATCAGGGCACTCTCAAGGAGCTGGCTGGATGTTCTGGTGTCGTAGCCAACAACAACCTTACCTGATCCCAGGCGGGTTGCAAGGGCCCTTCCAACATCCACTGCAAGTTCAAGTGTCACCTTCTCCCCGAAGCGGCCTCTTATGCCAGATGTTCCGAATAATCGCTTTTCCTGCTTCATTTTAAGCCCCGAATTTTTCCTTTCTGTTCATGAGGTCAAGGAGTATGTCCATAACATCCGATCCCCTTATCCTGCAGAGGCCACCAGCGGCAGCAGCCCTCTCACCGAATACACTCACATCATCAACCCTGACCTCTGGTCCGTTTATTGTGATGGGAACAGGGTCCCCTGTGTGATCCATGACGGATACAGGCGTTGAATGATCCGCAGTGAGTATGAAGTAGACGTCATCGCTTATAAGGTCGCCGAGGATTGAGTCAACCCTCTCTATGAACTCAACCTTACCCTCAAGGTCACCATCATGTCCTGCCTCGTCTGCACCATCTATGTTTATGAGTAGAAAGTCATATTCATCATCAAGGGCATCCTTTATTGCATTCTTTATACTCTCCAGGTCGGTATCTGTACCCCCGGTGGCCCCCTCGACATCAATCACATCCATTCCGGTGATGTGCCCTATACCCTTTATGAGGCCAGTCTCAGCGATACAGGCTGCCCTCAGACCGTAACGGTCCTCAAATTTTTCAACGTCAGGAACAGCACCAGCACCCCTCGGCAGTATTATATTTGCAGGTGCCTCGCCTTTTTTGATTCTTTCGGTGTTCACGGGATGGTCCCTGAGGATTTCATGGGACTTCTTCACCAGACTGTTAAGGATATCTGCGGTTTTCTGTGATTCAGGGGATCCATCAAGGGCCTTTACCTTCTTTGGGGGTTTTCCTTCATTCTTGGGATCTGCATCTGATACATTATCGCCCAGACCGGGTCCTCTGAGGACCAGAACTGCCCTGTGGCCTGTTGACTCCCTGAAGATTATTTCAACATCCTCAAATCCATCGAGGGTCATTGAATTGATGGCCTCAGCTATCTGGGATGTCCCTGACCTTATGCGGCCGGCCCTCCTGTCGGTTATCACAAGGTCATCGTCTGCGGTTGCAAAGTTGCATCTGAATGCAATGTCCCCTGGCCTCACATCCAGCCCCACACCTGCGGCCTCGAATGGACCCCTTCCAGTGTATACACTGTAGGGGTCATATCCCAGTATGGAGAGGTGTGATGTGTCACTTCCTGCACGGACCCCGGGTCTTATGGGATCCATTATACCATTGATACCTGAACTGGCCAGCCTGTCCATATTAGGGGTTTCTGCGGCCTCAAGAGGTGTTTTGCCTCTGAGGCTTTCAACGGGGCGGTCGGCCATTCCATCTATTATCATTATTACCCCTTTCATGATTCACCCACCTTCCTAGATTTATTTATGCTAATAAAATTCCTATAACTGCCCCTGTTACTGTTGCAAGGAGGTTAACATGCTCATTGTTTAGGTACTTCCTTCTCTCCAGCACTGCCCCCAGGAGGCTGTCCATGAAGCAGCCCACTGTACCTGCAATCACAGCTATTTTCATTGATTTAAGCGGATCTGGACAGACACCAAGCAGAAATGCTGATAAACCAATTATACCAGCCCCTAATATTCCAGCGGCGGTTCCGGCAACCGATATACCTCCATCTGTCCCGGGTTCCACCCTTTGGAGTGTTGTTATGAGGCGTGGTGTCTGCAGAACACCGATTTCACTTGCCATGGTATCTGCGGTAGCTGTTGCAACGGATCCTATGAACCCTCCGAAGAATCCATCATAGTATCCAAAGGCAGCCATTACAAAGGGCACTATTCCGTTGGATATAACATTCTTGGCGCTTCTTGTTCCCTCAAAAACTCCAATGGATTTCTTGTATTCATGCCTGTACTTTGTTGAGAGAAGGCCAAGGATCAGAAAAATAAAAATGAGAATCAACCAGTTAAAACCGGCAGATAATATTATGAGCAAGCCCATAAGGACCATGAAAAGGGATCCCCATACATCAAGCGCACCTCTCTGGTATGTTAAAAATCCAATGAATACGCACAGAAGCACGTATCCAATGTTAAGGTCTGTCATGGGGGTCCCGGTCCATGTTTCAGGCTGGTTCCTCTAGAACCCTTGTTTTTATTATCTCAACCCTCTTTAGGGGATATATCTTCTTTGCCTGGTGGTATATCTCTGAGGCGATTTTTCCTGTTACAATGCCCTCAACGAATTCCTCGAAGGTCTTTTCAGAGGCTATCTCCTTCACGTGCTCCTCTATGCTCTGTCTCATGTATTTCTGCTGTGAGGACTTGGCCCTCCTGATTGTTATGGCCAGTGGATGGACCTTGAGTTTGTAGCCATCCTTTGTTTCAACTATAACCGGGGCATCGACCCTGCTCGTACCCCTCCTTATCATGCTTCTGACGTAGTCTGTTGTGACCTGGTGGCCTATGAATTTTGTTGTCGCCTCACTCCCGGCAACGTTGTTTATCTGGAACTTCAGCTTGACGTACTGCTTTGAAAAGTCACCTGTCAGTTCCCTCATTGTTGCCTCAACCCTCCTCTTGAGGAGGAAATCGGGGTCCCTTGATGGTGTTGTTCCTATATCGTTTTCTCCAAACATTTTAGGACTCTTTATCACATACCATTTCTTTTCTTTCCATGTATCACGTACTCTCCTTCGTCGAGCCTTTGCCATTATATCACCTTAAATATTAACACCGTAAAAACAGCTTGTTTAATATAATTCAAAAAATTCATCTTAACTGGTAAACCATGATAGGAAGTTTCTACACCGCCAGTTATGAATAGTCTATAATTATGATGAGGCAGTATTTAAACCTTGACATCATGTTGAGCATGTGGTTTACCTGAAGAGGGGTATCCCCCTGAACTGTGGGGTTCCACTTTGGGGTTCATCTGGATATTCATATGGCGGAGCTCATGAATTCGAAGTGCCTCACCCACCTTTCCAGGACCTCATCAACCGGTCCCTCGTCGGCTACAAATTTTAATCCGGCCTCCTCGATTCCTATCTTCCCTTTAAGGCCAGCCTGGACGGCTATTATAACATCACAGTCCGTTATGGAATCGAGAACCTTTCTCCACTGATGTTTATCGCCTTCAGCGATATCAACCTTTCTTTCCTCCACGAATTCCATTTTTCCGTCGCTGTACTCATATATTAAAAGTTTTGAGGCCCTTCCAAAGTGGAGGTCAACCTCCTCCCCGTTGGAGGAGGCGACTGCTACCCTCATATTACTCCCCGCTGTGAATCCTCTTTATGAGTTCGGCCACGTTTTCCCCGAAGCGCCTTATGGTTTCGATTCCCTCATCATCATCCTCAACCTCGCCTGGAGCCCATCCAAATACCATGTTCCAGTAGGTTGAGCCGGGGACTATCATGTCATTTATGAAGTAGAACATGAGGAGTTCCTGTATAGTTGCTGTGTGGCCTCCCCGCCTTGCAACCGCGATGGGGCCCCCAACCTTCCAGCTAAGGAAGCCGTCTGATACCCTTGAAACCATTCCGATACGCTGGAGGGCTGACATGAGGTCGCCCCTGGCTGTGCCAAAGTATACAGGGGTTGCAACTATCAACCCATCGGCCTCCCTTATCCTGTCGATTATGCCGTTGAGGCCGTCATCGATCTTGCAGCGGTGCTTCTTTGCACAGCTGAGGCAGGCCCGGCAGGACTCTATATTCATCCCCCGGAGGGATAATATCTCACATTCAACACCACGACTCTCCACAGCATCCCTGCAGTGCTCAAGCACCATCATGGTGTTGCTTTTCTTCCTTGGACTTGCAGATATCATTAAAACCTTCAAGGAAATTCCTCCATATTTTCATTAACACCAGCGCCGCTCAGGGCACTCTGACAGCTACAGGCAGGGGCCACCGGAAGCCTCGAAATCGCCCCCTCGAGTATGTCTATGAGATCCTCCCGCCTCTCCTCCATAACCTCAAAGACCTCTGTCATGGTGAGCTTTGAGGGGGATATGGATGCAGCGTAATTTGAAACCAGGCATATGCTTGCATAGCACATCTCAAGTTCCCTTGCAAGCACAGCTTCAGGGATTCCGGTCATTCCAACAACTGTGCCCCCAAGTGACTGGAACATCCTTATCTCGGCTGCTGTCTCAAACCGCGGTCCCTCGGTGCAGACGTATACACCCCCATCAACAGCTTCTGATGATTCCACCAGTGCAGAGCGAAGGTCCCTGCAGTAGGGCTCTGTCATGTCCACGTGGACGGTCATCTCATCATAGAATGTTGAGGGCCTGTTTTTTGTGAAGTCCAGAAAGTCATCCGGGACTACAAACTCCCCTGGCCCTATGGATTCGTCAAGGGAACCCACAGCGTTTGTTGCCAGTATCTGTCTGACCCCCAGCCTCCTAAGGCCCCATATGTTTGCCCTGTAGTTGACCATGTGGGGTGGGCTATCATGGACCCTGGAGTGCCTTGGCATGAATGCCACATCCCTGTCATGAAGTCTGAAAACTGATATCTCGGGTGTTCTACCGTATGGTGTCTCCATGGATTTCCTTCCGATTATCCTTCCATGCTCCACTATCTCGTATACCCCTGTACCTCCGATGAGCCCTATCATTGATTCACCGCCAGTCTATCCCTTTGCAACTCCCAGTGGAAGCATCCTTGCAACAAGCCTGGATATGCCGGTCTCATGGGCTGTCCTGACCACCAGGTCAACATCCTTGTAGGCACCGGGGGCCTCCTCTGCAACCACTGGCATGGATGTTGCCCGCACATAGATACCCTCACTTTCAAGTTTCCTCTGAACCTCCTCTCCACGGTAGGTTTTCTTTGCACCGGCACGGCTCATCTTTCTCCCCGCCCCATGGGCGGTTGAACCGAAGGTTTCCTCCATTGCAACCTCTGTCCCGTGGAGCAGATAGGATGATGTCCCCATGGTACCTGGAATTATGACTGGCTGACCGATCTTCCTGTATTCACCGGGTATCTCCCTTCTTCCCGGCCCAAAAGCCCTTGTGGCCCCCTTACGGTGGACGAATAGCTCTGTATCATGTCCCTTTACAGTGTGGACCTCCCTCTTTGCTATGTTATGCGCCACGTCATAGACGATCTCCATCTCCATGTCCTCTGCACTCATCCCAAAGACACTTTCAAAGGACTCCCTCACCCAGTGGACTATCATCTGGCGGTTGGCCCAGGCATAGTTTGCTGCGGCTGCCATGGCCTGGAAGTAATCCATGGCCTCATCAGAGTCCACCGGGGCGCAGGCAAGCTGTCTGTCGGGTATGTTTATCTTGTACCTCCTGTATGCCTTGTCCATGAGCCTAAGGTAGTCTGAGCATACCTGGTGGCCGCATCCCCTTGAACCGGAGTGTATCATAACGGCGACCTTCCCGGGGCTCACACCGTAGGCGGCGGCAGCCTCATCATGGAATATCTCATCTATCACCTGGACCTCAAGGAAGTGGTTACCGGATCCAAGGGATCCAAGCTGGGGTATGCCCCTCTTCTTGGCCTTATCGCTGACCTTTTCTGCACTGGCATCCTCCATTTTCCCGTTCTCCTCCAGGAATTTGAGGTCCTGATCCCATCCGTATCCATTTTCAACAGCCCATTCAGCGCCGTTTTCAAGAACCTCATCGATTTCACCTGGCCCTAGCCTTATCTTTCCCTTGCTTCCAACACCTGACGGAACGTTGGTGAAGAGGGTGTTTATTAGTTCCTTTATCTTTGGCCTTACATCCTCATGGTCCAGATTTGTCCTGACCATGCGGACACCACAGTTTATGTCGAATCCAACACCCCCCGGGCTTATGACTCCTGTACGGGCGCTGAATGCACCCACACCCCCTATGCTGAATCCGTATCCGAAGTGTATATCTGGAAGCCCAATTGAGAACTTCTGGATCCCGGGGAGGCATGCAACGTTTGCCACCTGATCAACCGCCCCCCTCTCAAGGTCCCTGAGGGCCTCATCCTTCAGGAATATTCTGCCAGGGACTCTCATTCCCTTCTTATATGATGTTGGAACTTCCCAGACGGATTCTCTTACCTTAACCAGATCTTCCCTTATATCCATGCGCATCATCCTCTCTACTTATAAATCACAGATCCAGAATAACTCTTGCCTTCAGCAGGCCATCCTCTTCAAGTATATCCATCATGTGAAGGGTCACGGCCTTAACCTCATCACGTCTCTCATGGTGGTCCTTAATCACCTCTCCTGAGGCTGTACCGTTAAGCCACAGACCATCATCATCTTCGGTTATCTTAACTTTGAACTTACTGAATAAAATAAATTCAGTGTCATGGATAAAGAGCAGTTCATCAAGCCAGTCATAGAGTAGTGAAACCATATCCTCGGATTTTATTTCCACCCTCCGGCTTTCCTCTGCTTTAACAAGTGATGTGTCTGTCATTATCTCAAACATTGCAAGGGCGGCGTTTTCAAAAACCTCCTCGGGTGTACGGCCATAGGCCCAGTATCCTGCATCTGCAGTCACATCAAAGAATTCAAACCTTTTCATTGGGGACTCTCCATTTATCCACTTCTGGGGGCCACTGACTATTCATTCCCTGGTTAGTTTTCAGATGCTCTCTATCTCTTTTTTTAAATAAATCCCTGTTGAAGATGATAGTGGAGTGATAGTATGCACGGTCTCAGGAAACCAAATGGTATAAGGAGAAGGTTCTGGCTGCTGACGGTGGCCGGTGTTGATCCAAGGTCACTGATCTTAATCTCATTGGTACTCTCTGTCATGGTGTGGGGCCTTCTCATGGTTGCGGCAGGGGCCAACTCCAACTGCCCTGCAGGGGTCTGATCATTCGAGGCACCTATTAAGTTCATCTCTGCTGAATCTGGGGATCACAATCCTTGAATTACCACGAACACCTTTACCTGTCAGTTTCGTGTCAATGAGCCTCAGAAATTCCAGCTTCTCAATTGTCCTGTTGAATGATGAGTAACTGGCCCCTGTCCTTTTATGGAAGAGCTCGTAGAGCCTACCGGCGGTTATTTCGTCATCTTCAGCATCAACCATGCTCATGAGAAACTCCCTTTCCTGTCTGTTGAGTGTCCTCACAGTGTGCATGAGGTTGACCGGCCCGGCGCTCCTCAAAGCCCTTTCAAGGTGTTCCTCTCTTATTACAGGTGAGGCATCGGACTCTGCAAGGTTGCCACATACCCTCAGGAGGTCTATGCCGTAGCGCAGGTCCCCGGTATCCACGGTGTGATCGGTTATTCTATCTATGAGTTCATCTGAGATTACACCGGGATAGAAACCCACCCTCACCCGATCTCTGAGGATATTGAATATCTCCTCACGGGTGTATGGTGGGAATATGATTTCCTGGGGTATAAATATGGAGTTGACATTTTTATCAAGGGCGTACCTGAATTCAATGTCAGATAAAACCGCGAATACGCCGGTTCTCACCCCCTCAAATACCTCATGGGCCCTAAGTATATCGTAAAGGACCTTGTTGGCGTTTTTACTGTAAAAGAGGTGGTTTATATCGTCCAGGGCCACCACAAGTGCCCTGTTTTCACTGGCCAGGTGCTGCATTATTGCCTGGTAGATTCTGGAGAAGGGCACACCTGTTTCAGGGGGCTGGTGCCCGAATATTTTGCTGTAGATCTGTGAGAAGATACCGAATCTTGTGGTGTGAAGCTGACAGTTTATGTAGCAGCAGACGACGTTTTCGGATGTTGACTCAACCATTTCAAAGATCTTTTTTATGGCGGTGGTCTTACCTGTTGCACAGGACCCCAGTATGACGGCATTCACGGGTCTCCCATTCCTCAGCGCAGGCCTTATGCAGACCGCAAGGGCCTCCATCTGGGATTCCCTGTACCTGTAGTTCTCAGGGACATAGTCAGGATCAAAGGCATTCATATCCCTGAAGACGGTTTCATCATGAAGCAGTATATCCCTTATATCCTTCATATCCTTCACAGCTTATTAAATTGGGCATTTGGATTTTTTGCAGGAGCACATTAGTACCCTAATAATTTATCTTTTAAGGACCTAATAAGGTTTTATATGGATGGACCCCCGGATGAGATCGCGTCCAGATCACTTTAATCAGGGGGATAAGACTCCATATTTTATTTTCCTGATTGAGGCGGCTGTTACCGGAATCACCCCCCCAAGGCATCCGGTAACCGGATAACGTTAATTCAACCTTTAAAGGGCGGGACCCGGGAAAGGATCATGGTTCACGCCTTGATGATCAAATTGGAGGATCAGTAGACACAGCATTTATGCACCGCATAGTCTCCTTAAAAGGTTACCATCTCTCTATCTGGATTCTCCCGTTCCTTTCAATCCACTCTACCAGTCTCTCAGCATATTCAAGTTTGAGTCTCTTAACTGGATCGGCCCTTCCTGTTTCGGAATCCATATCCGGTCTTGAGTACCTGGTTACAACCTCACCGAAGTCCATGCCGGCCAGTATCACGGTTTCTGCACCGAGCGCCTCCGCAAGGAAAACGGCCCGATCACCATCTGTGAAGCCCCCAAAATTGTATATGCATCCATAGGGGACACTCTGGGTTGTCCCTATAAGGTTCTGAAGGCGTGGCAGATACTTCCTTAGGGCCTCAAGGTTGTTTCCATGGGCATGAACCACGAGGGATGCCCCCCTTCTGTTGGCCCTAATTATATCCTCCATTCTACCGTCAAGGTCTGTCACGATTATATGGGGGACCAGACCCTCCTCAAGAAGCGCTGTTGTTGCACCATCTGCCGCCACCCTGGTAAAATCCCTTCCGAGCGGTTTGAATCTTTTAATGTGTTTTCTGAGTGATGGCCCAGCACCGAATACGATGAAGTTCCGTGAGGGAACCCTCAGGCTTTCGGGTCCCGGGCAGCCATGTTCCCTCAGGAAGGATTCCAGGTAGGATGCAGACTCCTCATCAGCCCTCCTGCTGAATCCAAAGTCATCAAGTATTTTCTCATACCATTCGAGCCATACTTCCATTTCCATGGGCCAAATCTATCAGGGGTGATATATGATTTTTTTGATCAGGTTGTAGTCATTGGGGGTTCTTATGGGTGTCCTACTTGGGGTGGTATATGATTTTTTTGATTGGGTTGTTGTAGTCATTGGGGGTTCTTATGGGTGTCCTACTTGGGGTGGTATATGATTTTGATCAGGTGGCAGCACATGCTTTCATGGTTTCATCGGTGAAGATAAGGATAGTGGTGGGGTGTGGAGATAATCTGTGGCAGCACACACTTCATGTCCATCCGGGCAATGCTCTCCGCTGACCTCATGTGGTCCTCCAACCTTGTGACATCATCACCGTGTAAATCTTTTTAAATGCAGGGATTAAAAATAAGTACAGGTTACAGAATCCACTTGAATCTGGAGGTTTTTTGGAATGGATGAAACACTGCTTATGATCCCCGGGCCAACACGGGTGGCCCAGAGAGTCCTTAAGGCAATGTCAGAGAACATTGTTAACCACAGGAGCGCACTGTTCGGTAAAATACTCACTGAAACAACTGAGATGATGTCCGATGTCTTCAGGACAAACAGTAAATCTTACCTGCTAACAGGGTCGGGGACAGCTGCCATGGAAGCGGCGGTTGCGAACATCATCGAACCAGGTGACAAGGTCCTGAATGTTGTTGGCGGCAAATTCGGTCAGCGGTTTGCACAGATAGTTGAGGCCTTTGGCGGGGAATCAATCAGGATAGACGTGGAATGGGGCAGCGCCGTCAACCCAGATGAGATAGGATACATGCTTGAGGAGAATGATGATATAAAGGCGGTCACCGTTGTCCACAATGAGACATCAACCGGTGTTGCAAACCCAATAAGGGAGATAGGTAAGATATTGGCGGATTATGACGCCCTCTACATAGTTGACACTGTTTCATCCCTCGGCGGGGACGAGGTTGATGTTGACGGCTACGGCATAGATATCTGCGTGACCGGCTCCCAGAAGTGCCTTGCAGCCCCACCGGGCATGGCAGCCATAACACTCAGTGACGACGCCTGGAGGGTTGTTGAATCAGTGGATAACCCCCGGACATACTACCTGAACCTCAAGAAGTACAGGAAAAGCGGGGATGCCGAGCCACCTGAAACCCCCTACACACCTGCAGTTTCACTCATATACGCAATGCACGAGGCCCTTCAGGTGATAATGGAGGAGGGACTCAACAACAGGATAAAGAGGCATAAACTGGCAGCTGAGGCAACCAGAAATGCCATAAAGGCCCTGAACCTTGAACTATTCCCTGATGAATCGGTATCATCCACCACAGTGACAGCAGTCAATCTACCTGAGGGTGTCACCGATGGGGAACTAAGGGGTACAATGAGGAACAAGTACCACGTTGAGCTCGCCGGTGGCCAGGATCACCTCAAGGGCAGGATATTCAGGATAGGCCACATGGGTAACATAACCCACAGGGAACTCATAACCACATTCTCTGCACTGGAGATGACACTCAGGGAACTGGGCTTTGAAGTTGAAATGGGGGAGGCAGTGGCTGCGGTTGCTGATACCTACCTCCCTGAGGATATCTGAAGTGGATTATCCTTTAATTCTTTTTTCCCATCCAGGCTCAGAAATCCCTTTTCCCTCCAATTCATGAACTATAAATCTGGAAGAGGTATGTCCTCCTCTCCAACCATTAACTCCACGAGATAGGGTTTCCCTGAACCAAGGCCCCTCTCAACGGCCCCTGTGACATCATCGATTTCATAAACCCTCTCTGCACCTATACCATATGCACCTGCAAGCTTCACAAAATCAGGGTTCTTCATCTTAACAGAGTAGCTTTCACCGTATTTCATCTCCTGCCACTGCCTTATAACATCAAGCTGCCCGTTATTCAGTATGCAGATGGTGATTCCAAGTTCCAGTTCAGCCACGGTCCCGAGTTCCTGAATGGTCATCTGGAAACCCCCGTCACCTGCAACCAGCAGAACATCGTCATCTGGCCTTGCAATTTTGGCACCCACCGCAGCAGGGAGACCATACCCCATGGGCCCAAATCCCCCTGAGAAGATGAGGCTGCGCTCCCTGAGAACCTTCCTGTGGAGGGTGACCCAGGTTGTGTGGCTTCCTGCGTCACTGACCACAACCGCATCGGGGGCTGCATCAAGGATCCTGCGGACGGCTGAGGAGGTCTTAAGGATTTCCGATTCCCCGGCAGGTAAATCATAGGTTGGTGGATTTTTGACTCTGAATGTCCCGAGTTCCCTTAACCATCTCACAGGATGTTTCACACGAATACCATACATCAGAAAGTCCCTTACATTCATATTTAATCTGAAATCACCCCTCAGAACATTGGGATCTGTATTAACGTGTATAATCAGAGGGTTACCAATCGCCGCCGCGGTCCTTTCTGAGAGCCTTGAGCCGAGCACGAGAAGAACATCACATTTCCCTGCAGCATAGTTTCCTGCGGGTGTCCCCCTTGTACCTGCCATTCCAAGGCAGAGGGGATGGGTCTCTGGGAGAACACCCCTCCCGCTGTAGGTCGTCGCAACTGGAAGCCTGTTTTCAGTGATAAACTTCCTGAACTCCTCAACGGCTCCGGCCCAGATTATACCTGCACCTGCCAGGACCAGGGGCCTTTTCGCTGACCTCAGAACTTCAAGGGCATCACCAATGCCCGGTGTTTTACCTGGTGTGCTGGGGGGTTTTTCAATGGTCCCCACCCCCTCCTCAAGCACATCTTTGGGCAGGTTGATGTGCATCACACCGGTGAGGCCACTGTCAAATGCAGCGATGGCATCGATAAGCGCCAGGGCAGCGTCCTCCCCATTCACGGCCGTTCTGCTGCTCTTTACAACTGATCTGAAGACGCCCTCTATGTCTGCCTCCTGGAATCTGCCGCCACCTTCACCCCGGGGAAGGTCCCCTGTTAGGGCTATGAGGGGTACAGAATCGGTGTTTGCAGCAGCCACCCCCATCACAAGGTTCAGGGCCCCGGGACCACCTGTGGCCACGCATACACCTGGCCTTCCAGAGGCCCGGGCGTAGCCATCTGCAGCATGGACAGCGCCCTGTTCGTGCCTCATAAGAACATGCTGGATCTCTGATTTTCTGAGGGCCTCATAGAGGGGTAGTATCTGTTCACCGGGATGCCCGAATATGTGGGTGAAACCTGCCTCCTCAAGTATCTCTGTGAGGATCTCTGCGCACATCTTCATGACTTCAAGTATATTCTGCCAACTATTTAAATCATGAAATAGAAAAATCACTGTAAGTGGGGGTTTATTATGAGCGGGCAGCTAGATTCTCTCCTTAAGGAGGAAAGAATTTTCAATCCGGATGATGATACAGTTAGAAACAGCAATATAAGGATCTGGATGGATCAACATGGCATAGGTGATTATGATGAGCTCCTTGAGAGGGCCGGGTCAGATCCTGAATGGTTCTGGGATGAAATGGCATCTGAACTTGAATGGTTCAGCCCATACGAGAGGGTCCTTGAATGGGAACCACCCCATGCCAGATGGTTCACAGGAGGAAAGTTCAATATAACCTACAATGCACTTGACAGACACGTAGTGGGTCCTGAAAAGAACAGGGTCGCCTATATATGGGAGGGTGAGGATGGCAGTGTCCGGAAACTCACCTACTATGACCTCTACCGTGAGGTTAACCGTCTTGCCAATGCACTGAAGGGGATGGGTGTCAGGAAGGGAGACCGTGTGAGCATATACCTTCCAATGGTACCGGAGCTTCCGGTTGCGATGCTGGCATGTGCAAGGATAGGGGCCGTTCACAGCGTCGTATTCAGCGGTTTCTGGGCCAAGGCGTTCCGTGAGAGGGCTGCAGATGCAGAGGCAAAGGTTGCAATAACTGCAGATGCATTCTACCGGAGGGGTAAGGTAATAAGGCTCAAGGAGACCCTGGACATTGTAGCAGATGACATCCTTTCACTTGAGAGGGTCATAGTCGTTGACAGGCTTGGGGAGGATGTGAACATGGTTGAGGGGAGGGATGTGCACTGGGAGGATGCGCTTGAGGGGATGAGTGATGAATGCCCCTGTGAGGAGCTGGATCCGGAGGACCCCCTCTTCATACTCTACACCTCGGGCACCACAGGAAAACCCAAGGGTGTGGTCCATACACATGGAGGCTACGCAGTCGGTGTCAGCTCCACCTACCGGTTTGTATTTGATGTGAAGGAAAGGGATATATGGTGGTGCGCAGCGGATATAGGATGGATAACAGGTCACAGCTACATAGTCTACGCCCCCCTGATTGAGGGCTCAACATCGGTCATGTACGAGGGGGCCCCTGATTACCCGGACCCTGGAAGGATATGGGGCATGATTGAAAGGTACGGTGTGACCATATTCTACACTGCCCCCACAACCATCAGGCTCTTCATGAAGTACGGGAACAAGTGGCCTGAAAAGCATGACCTCAGCACCCTAAGGCTCCTCGGATCCGTTGGTGAACCCATAAATCCTGAGGCATGGATGTGGTACTACAGGACCGTGGGCGGCGGCAGATGCCCAATCATGGACACCTGGTGGCAGACAGAGACCGGGATGCACATGATAGCACCCCTTCCTGTAACACCACTCAAGCCGGGGTCTGCAGGGAAGCCCTTCCCCACAGTGGTGGCCGATGTGGTTGATGATAACGGCGAAAGCATACGTGGAAGCGGCGGACACCTGGTTGTAAGGACTCCCTGGCCTGCAATGTTCAGGACACTATTCAGGGAACCTGAAAGGTATGTGGAGGCATACTGGAGCACCTTCCCCGGGGTTTACCTCAGCGGGGATGTTGCAAGGATAGATGAGGATGGCTACTTCTGGATACAGGGAAGGGAGGATGATGTTCTCAATGTGGCAGGTCACAGAATAAGCACCGCTGAGGTTGAATCGGCCCTTGTAAGCCACCCTGACGTCGTTGAGGCAGCTGTGGTAGGAAAACCGGATATACTGAAGGGTGAGGAGATAGCGGCATTCGTGACACTCAGGGACACCGTGGAGCCTGCACCACGCCTCAAGGGCATTCTGAGGGAGCACGTCAGGAGGGAGATAGGGCCCATAGCAAGCCCGAGCTACATTGAATTCGTTGAGGATCTACCCAAAACACGCTCAGGTAAGATAATGAGGAGGGTTATAAAGGCCCTCATAAGGGGTGAGGATGCTGGTGATCTGAGCACACTCTCAAACCCCGGGTCTGTGAGGATGCTTGAGGAGAGGCTTCAGACATTTTGATTCACTCACTCCTCCTGGTAGCTCCCACTGTACCTCCCAGAACCCTTAACAGGGAATACAACTCCCTGTGCTATCCTTTCACCCCTTTTGATCCTGTAATCATATTCACCACAGTTCTGGACAAGGAACTGGAGCCTTCCCCTGAATCCGGGGTCTCCAACCGCAGTGTGGACCGACACAAAGGATCTCAGTAGAGTCGACCTTGGAAGGTAAAGCATGGCATAACCCTCTGGTATCTCTATCCTTCTGTCAGTACTCACAAGATAGGATTTTCCGGGTTCAAGTGTGTATACCGGTGGATCCAGCCTTTCAAGGGGCGGCAGATCCTTTTCATCGTCAATCAGTGAACCTGGACCTGCCTGCCGGTAAACCTCATCAACACGGAGGTCAATTCCCGCAGGTTGCACAAGTTCCTTAAAATCCGGAAAAAGCCTTATTAACTCCTTTTCTCCCATCATATCTGATTCCTCTCTGTTTTGATACTGCCGATATAAAACCGTTCAGTTTAAGACTTATGTGACTCCATAGTTATATCTGGTGGTACCATGCCTGTTATTCAGATAAGCTGCAACAAGCTGACAAGGGAAAAGAAGAGGGAACTTGTAAAACGCATAACAGAGGTCTCAAGTGAGGTGATGGGTCTTCCAGAGTCAACCATAACGGTACTCATAAGGGAGGTCCCACCTGAGGATGTTGGTGTTGGGGGGATACTCCTCTGTGACAGGGAGTGATTTCAGATTTTTTAATTTCAGGAGCGTGGTCTATCAAGGAATTTTCAGGTTTTAATTCTCAGAGGGTAGATCAATTAAAAATACTGTTAAAGTGTCCCTGGAGGTTTTAACGGTTCTCAATTCCAGAAAATTCACAGAATCCCCTGTACGGTACTGGAGACGTTCCCATCTGGAATCCTCACCCCTCTCAGCGGCCCTGATTATCTCATTTAAATCATCCTCATGAAGCCCGCTGAGCACATCTTCAATGGGCTCACCACCTGCGGATTCCAGGCCGGTTAAGAGTGAGGCTGCTCTATTGAGTTCAGCAAGCCGGATACCATCTCCAACCATGAAGTTGAGTATGGCCAGGGGGGTTGATTCAAAGATTTTCCTGAATAATTCCTCCCCTCTTTCAAGTTCACCTATCCTTTTCTCCATTTCACCCAGGACACTTTCAGATTCAAGACGGAATGACATGTCACCTGCAAGTTCAACCAGGAGTTTCACCTCCTCAGGGTCGAATGCATCCTTCTCTGAGGAGTAAACGGTGAGGGCCCCGATATTCTCGTCCCTGACCCTGATGGGGAGTCCCATAACAGACATGTATCCCCTGCCAATGGCATCATCCCTCCATGGGGTGAATGATGGATCATTCTCTGTGTCCCTTATAATCACTGGTTTTCCCTCCTTTATGGACCTTCCGGTGGGTCCCTTGCTGTACCTGCCCTCACCCCAGCTCACCCTTATCGATTCAAGGTATCCGTCATGGAACCCATACTCTGCAACCGGACGGACGGATCTGAACTCATCATTCTCCTTAAATCCTATCCAGGCCATTCTGTAGCCGCCCACATCAACTATGATCCTGCATATTTCCCTTAAGAGTTCTTCAGTATCCTTGATTCTGACTATGGCCTGGTTGCAGTCACTGAGCATCCTGAGGTAACGGTTGAGTTTTCTTATCTTCCTTTCGCTTCTGTGCCTCTGGATGGCCAGTTCTATTGTGAAAAAGAGTTCCTTCTCATCAAATGGCTTTATGAGGTAACCGTATGGCTCAACCCTCCGGGCACTCCCCATCATGGATTCCTCAGAGTGTGCTGATAGAAAAACGACAGGTATATCAAGGGTTCTTATCCTCTCTGCAGCCTCAACTCCACTCATGGAACCCTTCAGGATTATGTCCATGATAATAAGGTCCGGCCGCTGTTTCTCTGCAAGTTCAACTGCAGCTTCCCCGCTGTGCGCGATTCCAGTCACATCGTAGCCCTGAAATTCAAGTTTCCTCTGGAGGTCCATTGCAGTTATTGCCTCATCCTCAACCAGCAGTATCCTTGCAGTCATCTGGAATCCCTCATCAATGTGAAATGGAGATGGCATTGTATAAAAATAGATCACATTGTATAAAAAATTTTTGGATGATGTGTGGGGATAACTGCTAATAAACTGAGAATAAGGTTTATCAGGTAAACAGCTGATCTGCCATCCATTCGGGCCTGAATTCCATGATGTCATCATAGCCCTGCCCCGTACCGAGGAATATTATGGGCTTACGGATCATGTAACCTATGGATAGGGCTGCTCCTCCACGGGCATCGGCATCGGCCTTGGTGAGGATAACAGCATCTATTCCCACGGCTTCATCAAATTTTGTTGCCTGTTCAATGGCATCGTTACCTGTAAGGGCATCACCAACGAATACTATGAGGTCTGGCTTCACAACCCTCTTTATCTTGCCCATCTCATCCATGAGATTAACGTTTGTCTGCATTCTTCCCGCCGTGTCTATGAGGACAACATCCTTACCCTTAGCCTTTGCATGGGATACGGCATCGAAGGCCACTGCAGCAGGATCAGCCCCCTTTCGGTGGCTTATAATTTTAACACCAAGTTTATCTGCGTGTTCATGTATCTGCTCTATCGCACCTGCACGGAATGTATCTGCTGCAGCCATAACAGGTTCAAGACCCATCCTCATGAAGTATCTGGCCACCTTGGCGATTGTGGTTGTCTTACCTGTACCGTTTATACCAACGAACATTATAACAAGGGGCTTCCTTTTTTCTACAAGTTCTCTGATTTTAACGCCATCAACACTCAGAACATCCATGACGGCCTTTTTAAGGGCTTCCCTTGTGTAATCTGATATCTCAGTGCTCCTCTTAACCTTCTTACCAACCAGCTCCTCCTTGAGTTCCTCGACGATTCTTTCAGCCACTTCAAGGGCCACATCACTTTCAAGGAGAGCCATTTCCAGTTCCCAGAGGACGTCCTCAACGTCCTTCTCTGATATTTTCTTTTCTCTGAAAAATGAAAGGAAACCTGAGCCCTCTTCACCACTCGGTTCGTCAGTTTTATCATCCTCTTCTGGGAGGGGAGTCTCAGATTCTGTCTTCTGGGATTCATCTCCTGCCACAGGCTCAGGGCCGCTCTCTTCAGGGGAAACCTCCTCATCCTCAGATGGAGCTTCGGCCCCTGAGGATACCTTCTCGGTGATCTTCCCCACTGTTTCAGTGAATTTTTTCTTCAGGGATTCAAACACTTACTCCTCACTTCCCCGTACCCTTTTAAGGAGTTCCTCTGCCTGAGGAGATAATTTGAGCATGATGTCGGTTATCTTGCGGAGGTTTTCACCCATCCTCTGTAGTGTTGCCTCAAGTTCCTTCTTCTGGGAATCGATGGTTTCCATTGCGTCCTCAAAGTTCTTCTTTATGGCAACACCAGCACCGACACTCATTATGACCTCGCTTGTTTCCCTGAGTTCCGCCTTTATGAAGGAACCGGCACCAACAGGCACGAGGGTTTCAGAGCCCTCCTTTTCCTGAATGTCCTTCAGAGTGTTTTCCAGTATCTCCAGTTCACTGATCGTTGCCCGGACAGCCTCCATCTGCTGCTGGATGAGTTCCGCCTGGTTCTGGTAAATGTTGAGCTGGTTAACTATCTCCTCAAGTTTCTGCTGGTCTTCCATGGGATCACCTCTGGACCAGCGCCCTGACCACCGGGTCCTCTACCTCCTCGGGTGATATCTCCTCTATCTCCTCTATCATAACCTTACTTCTTGGAACCCTGTGTTTACTTCCGAATTCTGAGTAGAGTCTCTCGTAGATCTCCTCTTCCCTTATTGCCTTGAGTTCCTTTGTGAATGGCTGAAGTTTATCACCCATCTGGAACTTTCCTTTAACCCTAAATATCTTCGTTTTCATTTTTCATCCCTCAAGAAAACCTAAAGCTTCTTCTATTCTTGCAAGTTCAGGTCCCGTGGTTTCTTCACCCACAAGGACACCGTTTGAGTTGGCTGCTGAGCAGGCACCTACAAGTGCCACCCCATGGTTGACGGTGCCAACATCCGCCTCGACTCCCAGCGCCCCCTCAATAACTCTCATCTCATCCTCTGAGGTGTGTGGGTGCAGGAGTGCTCCGCGGTTGGTCACAGCCCCCAGGGATCCTATGATGCTGAGGCCTGCAACCGTGGATACCTTAACATCAACCTCAAGAACATCCCCTATAACATTCAGGGCATCCTCTGATAGCAGTGGACTTGCAACAGCACCATTATCATTGGCCAGAACAAGGTTACCAACTGCTGTGAATCTGTCGGGGACGCGGGTAACCTCAAGACCTGCAGCCATGAGCGCCTCAACTTCACGGTCCATGGTCTGGTTTGAAACCACGAAACCGTTTGAATTCCCAGCTGAAAGCGCCCCGTTGAGGCTGCTGCCACTGAGGGATGTCCTCAGGACTTCAACTTCAAGGGCCTCCCTCAGAGCATCCTCAAATTTGGGGGATGCATTCACAGGTATGAGGGCCACGCTGTCGGTTACAGAGATGTAGACTCCAAGGTTGGGGTTTCCGCTGAGGTTGATCCTTCTGATCATACTCCACCATTTTTTTTATTCTTCGAGAATGGCTTCCACCACACCGTCTTCATCCTTGACGGCTCTCACCTTTATCCTGGGGGGAATCTTCTGGATACCCCTTTCCCAGATTTTTTCGTTGATGGATTCATCAATTTTAACAGTGTCTGTCTTCATGTGTTTCATGAGAAATTCCCTGACAATCTTAACAGCCTTCGGCGCTCTTATGGTTCTTGGAACTTCCTTCGCCTTTCTCAGGGGTATAACGTAAATTCTTTCCATTTTAAGATCCCTCCTACACCTTGAGTTTGGTCCTTCTCCAGTGCCTCATCTTGGGATGGCTTCTGACCCTGTAATTGGTTTTAACCATCACCCATGCGGGCACCCTTCTGTTCTGTCTGTTAGCCTTCGCCATTCTAATTTTCCTGGCAACGTGTTTGTTTCTACTCATTCAGCATCCTCCTTGCTGTGAATCTTTCCAGCCAGTCACCCTGGTCTGGAAGTGAACGGGGAAGAACGACTCTGATCTGCAGCCCATCTTCTCCATGAGGAGGCGAACCTCAACCTCATAGTCGGAGCTGTTTTCAGGATTACTCTTCTCCCTTTTAAGCGTGAATAACTCTGAAGCGAATCTGTTGATGGTCCTGTAACCAAAACCATCAAGGTTCACGTATTCAACATCCCTGCGGTCTTCAAGGCTCTGTATTTCATTTCTTGTAAGCTTGGGGGTCCTGTCATCACGTCGCGTTCCATCAGCAACCAGATCGTACTCACATGCAGCGGCCTCAACGGCGCTTCTGTGCATATACCTTATACCGTTATTGGGGAACCCATCATTTATTATCAGTTCAGTGGCCTCCCTGAGCACATCCCCACTGAGTTCAAGGACCCTGTGTTTAAAGCCCAGAGCATCTGCCGCCATGGATGCGGGCCTCCAGGAATCATAGACACCAAAGTTCACAGTTACAAGTTCGGCCTGGATCCCCATCCTATGGAGCATCACAGCCATCAGTGAGCTGTCCTTACCGCCACTGTAGAGTACGCATGCATTCATTTTCTACTGATCTTTATCTCCCTTTTTTTGCCAGAAACTCTCTTGAGCAACTCCTTGAGCTGTTCATCTGTTATCTTTGACCTCACACGACCCATCTGGGCCAGCTGTATCAGCTGGAGTTCTATCTGCTCAACGAATTCTGGCCTAGTAAGCCTCAGATTCGCAAGACGGCTGCGGGCTTCAGGGGTGAGTATCTGCATCATTATCTGTTTCTTCTGAACTTCAAGCTGCTGACGCATCTGCTCCTGGGCTTCAGTTTCCATTGCCTGCTGCTGCGCCCTCTGCTGAAGTTCCAGCATCTTTTTGCGACGTATTTCTTCGAGGTCTGTCAATTAGAAAACCTCCCAGGCCCCTTCATTTTTTTCAGTAATTATCAAGGCCTTCAACTTCTTTTTTCACTTCAGCAGCAGCCTTATCCAGGAATGAACGGCCTTCAGGTGTTATGACTCTCCCGCCATCCTCCTTTGTTATGAGGCCTGATTCCTCAAGCTGCTGAAGGGCTCTCCTTATTATTGCACCGCTTCCCCTTCTGAACCTTTCTGGCCGTGAACCCCTATCCTTTTTACCGCCGTAGTGGGTTCTGAGGCTGTTAACACCCACAGGCCCATCGATGTAGACCCTCCTCAGAAGGGCAGCTGCCCTCACATACCACCAGTCAGGGTTCTCGGGCCTTCTTTCCTTGTGGACACCTGTCTTGACAAAGTTAACCCACTCGGGGGATTTAACCTTACCATCCTTCTTAAGGTCCTCGGCAACCTTGTTTATAAGCAGATCTGCTGGCACATCATAAACTGTAGTCATATTTATCCTCCTAAGATCTTTTTTTAAAAATTATTGCCACATTTCCTCTTAAATCTATGAGCTTAGAATTTGTTTTTTCAACTATCTCGGTAATATAGCTTTCTTTTTGTGAGGCCACTGTCCTGGCAATTCTTACCTTTATAAGTTCATTTGCCTTCAACTGCCTCCTGACCTCTTCAATGAGATTTTCGGTCACTCCGGCCTTTCCCACATTTATTGTGAGCGCTGAAAGTGACCTGCTCATCAGTTCCTTTTTTGATGGTGTGAGACTCAATTTTACTTCTCCTTTTCTCCTTTTTTTCCCGGATGTAGGGGAATCTCATGATGTGACCGCACTCATGACACCTAAAATTAACCTTCCCACCGGATATCCTGACGGTGCAGTTTGAACCTGGTTTGAGGAAGCTGTAACACCTCCTGCAGAACCTCCTTCTCCACTCTCTGGGAATCCTTACACGGTACTTCATGGATATGTTTCTTGCAAGTTCGGTGTACCTGTGCGATCTCCCCGGGTTAGCTGCAAATTCACGGTCAGCCAGTCTGAAGAGGATGTCTATTCTCTCACGGGCAATCTTCAGCATCCATCCGGGTCTCTTTCCTCTCCTCAAGGTTTAACCTCTCACAACGGAATAGAACATCCCTGATCTTGCACATTAAGATGGTGTTGTAACTTAAGCACAAGAAGAATATTATAAGTGATTTGTGTTTCCATATTTAAAAAGCTTTTCCATCACCCAGGAGCCATCCCGAGAAGTCAACCCCACCCGGCGGGCACACCCTGTCACCGTTTATAATATCCATGATGATACCGGCAACCTCACTGGCTGATCTGCCGGTTGTATCAACCTCATGGACCCTCTCACCATGGATCTCAACCGCCTCCACCAGGCAGACGTCCAGGGCCTCCGCCTCAAGGTTTTCAGTGATCTTCTCTTCAGGGTAATTCCTGGCCTTAAGGCGCCCCTCAAGGATTTTTGGGTGGAGCCTCAGCACTATCACCATACTGCAGCAGCTACAGAGATGGGATAGGTGACCCTCAAGGATGGTATCATCACCCTCAAGGCCCTCAACGTGGCTGCAGAGGGATTTGATGTCCACCTCAAGGTAACCACGGTCAGGGTTCCTTCCAAGGATGAATCCAGCCTCCAGTGCAAGTTCACCCACAGAAAGGGTCCTGAAACCAGAATCCCTGAGAATTCCGGCCACGGTGCTCTTACCCACACCGGGGGTGCCTGTTATGCAGATGGGCCTCATTATCTCAGCTTTTCAATTATCATCTCTGCAACCCTTCGACCCGAGACCAGCATACCCCCGAATATGGGCCCCATACGGGGGGCGCCGTAGACCGCATTGCTGGCCATACCGGCCACATAGAGGTTGGGGTAGACCTCACGGGTGTTCTCTATGAGGGCGGCCTCACCCACATCGGCCCACATTGACCTCTCACCCTGTATCCTCCCATCAGGGGTGTTGAGTTCCGGGCCTATCTTCCGCTCAACAACCTTCACTATCTCACAGTCATGGCCAGTTGCATCTATAACCGCCCCTGCCCTCACAGTGAGGGGATCAACGTGGAGTCCGGCCATCTCAACCGAGCTCCAGTTAAGAACAAGGCCTGTTATGCCCTCATCACGTATCATAACATCCTCTATGCTCATAAGGTTGAAGATCTTGAGTCCTGCCTGACAGGCCCTTGAGCAGAGGGTTGATGTTGCCTCAACGGAGTCTGCAACATGGTATCCTTCATCATAGGGTCTTGACCTTACACCGAACTCATCCAGGATCTCCTTACCCTCATCCTGGACAACGATCTTGTTGAACATCATACCGCCGCCCCACATACCCCCACCTATGGAGAGCTTTCTCTCAAACAGGGCAACCTTCAGACCAGCCCTTGCAAGGTAGTAACCTGCTGTCAGTCCGGAGGGTCCCCCTCCACCAATCGCAACGTCCATCTCCATGTAGTCCAGGAGTTCCTCCATGTATCCTTCAACAATGGCTCTTGAAATTTTTATATCATCAAGTTTCATCTTCACACCTTCAGAATAATATGTGTTCATGATACACTATTTCTATTTAATTCTCCGGTGGGCGTTCACTTCTTTATGATGATCCTCAGCACATCCTCATCGTTGAGGACATGGTCGATACCCACCTTCTGACCGTCAAATTTAACCGAGCTACCCCAGACCCTGGCGTGCCTGAATTTACGGACAAAGTCTCTGTGGAGTTTCCGGCACACATCACCAACGGTTGAACCCTCTTTAATTATTAAGGGCTCACTGTAGTCTGCCTTCTGTCCCTGTGGCTTCATGTATATCCTTATGAGGCCAAGGCGGTTGAATATTTCCTCCCTGAGCTCATGGATGTTCAGGTTCCTGTCTGCAGATATCAGTATTGCATCTGGAAATTCATGCTTTAAATGGTTTAGATAGGATTCATCCACAAGGTCTATCTTGTTTATAACGGTGATGGCCGGTATGTAGGCGCGGTTTGCCTCCATAACATCTATGAACTGGTCAACGGTTATATCCTCCCTTATGAGTACATCGGCATTGTGGATGCCGTACTCATTGAGGACAGAGCGTATGATCCTCTCATCCAGGTGGGTCAGGTCAACTGTTGATGAAAGATTCACACCACCAAGTTTTTTCCTCTTCACGGTCACGTCAGGGGGCGTCTCGTTGGGTCTTATTCCAACATCCCGGAGTTCGCGGAGGATCACGTCCATGTGGTCCGTGTTGAAGACATCCAGGACTATGACTATGAGGTCAGCGCTCCTTGCAACAGAGAGTATCTCCCTTCCACGGCCCTTACCGCGGGAGGCACCGGTGATTATCCCGGGTATGTCAAAGATCTGTATCTGGGCTCCCCGGTACTCCATCACACCAGGCACTATCTCAAGGGTTGTGAACTGGTACTCTCCCACCTTTGACTCTGCATTGGTGAGTTCGTTGAGGAGGGTGGATTTACCGACGGAGGGAAAACCGATGAGCACAACGGTTGAGTCTCCTGACTTTTTTATATGGAAGCCCCTTCCCTTCCCGGAGGATGACCTTCTCTGGAGTGCCTCCTCCTTCAGGCGGGAGATCTTTGCCTTCAGTTTCCCTATATGGTGTGCTGTGGCCTTGTTGTAGGGGGTCCTCTGTATCTCCTCTTCTATCTTTTTGATCTTCTCCTCGATATCCATAATACTCACATGAACATTGTTGAAGCTGGGCAGAATCAGTGTAATCATTCAATGTTCTCTAATCCACATTATTAAATATTTTCCCTTATAATTTTATATCATAAGATTCATAATATACCACGGTGATTTTATGAGGGTTGAGGACGTTATGGTTGCAGATGTTGACACCATTGACATATCGGCCAGTCTTGAGGATGTTCTCAGAAACTATGTTGAGAAAGGTAAGGGGAGCTCGGTTGTTGTCAAGGATGGTGTCAAGGTGGGAATTGTAACCACATGGGACGTGCTTGAGGCAATTGCCGAGGGGGATGATCTTGGAGAGGTCAAGGTATGGGAGGTCATGGAGAGGGACCTTGTCACAGTCCCATCCAGGGCAACCCTGAAGGAGGCTGCTGAGAGGATGGTCAAGAACGTTGTCTGGCGCCTCCTGGTTGAGGATGATGACGAGATAATCGGCGTGGTCAGTGCAACAGACATACTCAGGGCCAAGATGGCCAAACGCTACTGAAAAATTGATGTTTCTCTTCAATCTACTGACTGAATTTTTCTCGATTTTATAAAATAAAAAATAGGGTTATGCTGCTGTCCACAGCAGCACACCTGGTTCCTGATGGAGGAACTTAAAGGATGTCTGGTTGAATCCGCCCAGGAGGAACAGTTTCGTGAATACCGCGTCTTCCAGCTCCCTGTTCATTATCACCGTCGTGTACTGATTTCCGCTTCCAATTACAATGAGGCTGAGATGGGCATTGCTGTCCACAATCTCATTCCTGACAAGGAGATTACCCTCGATTATTATGAGTTTGTGGGGGTTAATCCTCTGAACGGCCTTGCTGTTGCCGATGGCTATCGTTGCATTTGTTGTATTGTCCCTCTTCTCTATGATTGTTCCAACCAGGTTGTCCTCCACCATGGTGTTGACGGTCTGGATCACTGTTGTGTTGTTCACGACCTGGGGTTTTGAACTTCCCATCGATGGATAGTAGCCGTACCTTGACCCTGTTTTCTTCTTGAAGTCCCAGGTACCGAAGTATGTCCACCATGGGGCCTTCCCGAGCATGTCAGAGCTGAGTACAAGCACGAAGGGTTTTGGTTTTGATGGATGTGAGTATCTGAGCACACTGTCAGCCTCCTTCTCTGTGAGGCCGTAGCGTCCCGTCATAACTGCCCTGGCATCATCCCTTGAAAGTCCCAGGGTTGATGTCAGTATCTCGGCGGTTTTACCACTGTCATGTGTATAGTTGTCGAGGGTTTCGTAGGCAAGGTCCCCGCTGGATGATAGCATTGTGAGTATACCCCTTGAGAGTGTATCGTTACTGGTTGTAAGCGCCTTACCGATCCAGTAAGCCCTTGGGGTGTTCTGTGAACCACCATCGAATGTAACTGGCCTGTCGGCTGCAACAGCAAAGAGGTGACCGAAGTCCCACCAGGACATGACCACGGTGTCCTTGCTGGTGTTCTTCTTGATCCACTCCATTGACTTCCACATCCCGTCATCTGTGCCAGGGACAACGCTTGATGTCAGTGAATGTGCTCCGCTCACAGATGGGGCCACCACTGCCAGGACAACAAGGGCCATCATGAAGGGTGCCCTCACCTCTGGCTTCCTGACCACGTATATGAATCCGGCTGCAATCACCCCTGCAAGGAGTTTAACGGCAACCGAGACACCAAAGGGCATTGTAATGGCAATAGCAGCCACAAAGGCAACCAGTGCAATGGATGAGGTTGTCTTTATGTTTTCCCTGAGGTATTCAACCAGGAATCCTGTGAATATCCCTGCAGAAAGTCCCAGGGGTATTGCAAAGGTTGGTATGAACCTTGAACCCTTTGTGACAGCGTATCCACTCATCACCAGCCACACGGCCATGAGGACAGCGTATAGGATATACCGGTGCCTCATTTCACTGTCGGAGGGCCTGGTCTTCTGCCTTTTAATGAATTTGCTCTTCTTGCCGGCCTTGAGTTTTCTGTCAGTTTCCTTAACCCTGACCTCAGGCTCCCGGTACTTCCACAGGAGGGCAGCGACACCTAGTATGCCCAGAATGAATACCAGAAGGCCACCAACACCACCAACAACTGATCCCTGCCCCGGCATGAAGAGGTTCTTTGCCCCGGCACCTGTGGTTATGAATTCAGGCACCTGGAGCTCTGAAACTGAAACATACACGTTGGGGTAGGCTGTTGTCTGGGCCGTTGCCTGTATCTGGGTGGTGCTCACAAGACCCGTCACAGCACCAGCCAGGCTGGAAAATCCTCCGAATATGCCTATGAGAATCCCGCCACCCAGGAGGAGAATCAGGAGGGGGAATACCTCGCGCTGATGCAGCAGCCAGTCAACCTTACCTTCGAACTCCCTCTTGGGTTTCTCACCAAGAACGTACCTTGAGATCAGGGAGTAAACTATGATGAAGGCTACCAGAACGGCCAGATAGAATATGTAACCAACCCATGCAGCCGAGAATACAAGTATTGAAACTGCAGCTGCAAGCGCATAGGCTGTTTTCCTTTTCAGATCCACTGCAAGCATGCTCTCTGTGAAGAACCAGAACACCAGCAGTGGGAGCACGAAGTTGAACATGTCAGTGTCAAAGAAACCTGCGTAGGTGTGGGCAACGTAGGTGGGGACCAGCCCAACCACCAGGGCCGCTGCTATGCCTCCATAGTCGTTGGTGATTCTCCTGACAAAGAGGTAGGCCGGGATTACGCAGAGGGAACCTATTAGGGCCCCCATCCAGAAAGCCACCTCCTTGAGGCTGAAGTCACCAAAGACGTTGGTCACCCTGTAGGCAGCGGATGTTACGTAAACTATGAGGGGAGGGTAATCAACGGGTCTTCCAGGGGGATAGTAGGAGTGCAGGTCGTAGGGTTTGCCATGGACAAGGGTATCCCCCATTATGCCCCTGGTGAGGTAATCCATTGTGAGCCTGTAGTTATAGTATGAGTCCATCTCACTGAAGTATGGCAGTCCATCAGAGTCCTTATAGAAGTCCTTTGCATCAGCAGGGACGCCTCCGATTTTACTGGCCTCGGCCCTTATATAGAATACCGCTGAGAACAGCAGTATAATTATTATTAAGGGCTTCAATTTCTCAATCAAATTTCTGATATCCATTTAACCGCCTCTTTACCTTAACTTGGTAATAAATTCAGGAACTTATGGATGATATATACCATTTAGTTCAGTTAACTTATAAACTTTGATCCGTCTCCAGGTTGAGGCAGTATTCCGGTGAAAATGTACCGTGGCGGGATCCGCCCTGAACCCCTCCCTTATCCTGTTGAGGCAGTATTCCGGTGAAAATGTACCGCAATATCCAGGTTCTTATCCCCTCATGCCCAGTTGAGGCAGTATTCCGGTGAAAATGTACTACGCACCTGGAACATCGTCAACCGAGCAGGTGAATCGACACCTGGGGAATCCCTTGCAGCCCACGAACTCACCATAACGCCCTGAACGTTTTATAAGATCAGATCCACACTCAGGACACTTACCAACGATTTCTTCACCTTCAGACTTTTTCTTTCCACATGCAGGGTCGAGGCAGGCCCTCTGACGTGGTCTGCCATATGATATCATGGGAAGGCCGCATCGTTCGCAGCGACTTTTAAGTACACTTGCCCCCCTGGGGAGCGAATACACTGTTCTACAATCAGGGTAGCCTGAACACCCCACAAAGGTGCTTTTATTTCTGGAGGAATATTTTATGACAAGGTTCCTGCCACATTCGGGGCATTCACCCACAACCCTGCTGTCCTGATAGGCCCTGTAGAGGTCCCTGCCTATGTCCTTCATGTTCCTCTCAATATCACTGAGGATGGATTTAACCTCCTCTATGGCCTCATCAACCACCCTATCCCGGCTTATCTTCCCTTCCATGATCTCCTCGAGTTCCCTCTCAAACTGTCTTGTGAGCTCCTCACTGGTTATCTTCTCACAGTATTTTGTGAGGGTGTCAATTATGTTCTCACCCAGGGGGCTCACACGTATCTTCTTACCCTCAATGTACTTCCTGTCATAAAGTTTGGCTATTATATCGGCACGGGTTGACTTGGTTCCAAGACCCCTCTTCTCCAGTTCCCTTATGAGTGAAGCCTCATTGTACCTGGCCGGGGGCTTCGTCTCCTTCTCTATGGCGGATACCTCCACAACGCCCATAACATCGCCCCCGGATATATCAGGGAAAACCTCATCTTCAATGCGGGTGTAGGGGTAGCTATCCATCCATCCCCTCTTGCTCACCCTCTTTCTTGAGAAACTGAACTCCTCTCCTCCTATTTCAAGGTCGACCCTCATTGTCTGCAGAACCGCATCCTCACCAAATACACTTATGAAACGATGGACGATGAGGTCATAGATCTTTCTTTCATCGCCGGAAAGATCTGACGGGAGAAGACCTGTTGGGTGTATTGCGGGGTGTGCATCATCCACCTTTTTACCCTCGTGGGGTTTGAGGGGTTCACTGAGCCCTTCAATGTGCTCACCGAACCGGGGGTCCTCTGAAAGCCTGTCCAGTATCTTACGGTAACCTATGCTTTCAGGGAGTTTCTGGGATGATGTCCGGGGATAGGAGGTGTAACCCTCGGTGTAGAGGTTCTGTGCGATGGTCTGGGTCTTCTTGGGGCTGAATCCAAATACACGGTATGCCTCTGACTGGAGTGATCCGAGGTCAAAGGGCACAGGAGGTTTCCTTACGGTGTCCCTTACCTTCACGCTCCTGACCGAGGCATCGCTGCCACCACACCTCTCAAGGACCTCATCAACAAGGGGGCGCTGGAATATCTTACCCCTCCTGCTCTCTGCCACGATCCCTGATTCAAGTTCTGCCTGGATTATCCAGTAGGGGACCGGCTCGAATTCCCGTATCTCCTTCTCCCTTTCAACGAGTATCGCGAGGGTTGGTGTCTGAACCCTCCCTGCAGATAATTTAATGAAGCGGCTGGTTGCTTCCTTCACGGATTTCATGAGGGACCTGGAGATGTTCACACCGAATATGAAGTCAAGGATGTGCCTTGCAGCGCCACTGTCCACCTGCCCGCAGTCAAGTTCTATGGGGTTCTCATAGGCACTACGTATCTCCTCCCCTGTGAGGGTTGAGAACTTCATCCTGACGGTTTTCTGGAGAGCATCCCGGCCGCAGCCATACCTGATGGCGTTGAAACCTATGAGTGTACCCTCTATGTCGTAATCACATGCATGTATGTAGCGGTCAGCGCCGGCAGCGAACTTTTTTATTACATTGAGGTAGTCCTTGACGTAGTTTTTCTTCTTATCAATCTCAGGAAGGGGTGCCCATTCAAGGTCAAAAAAGTGCTCATCCCCCGGTTTTCTCGGGCGAAGTGAATAGAGGTGTCCAACCGCCGATACAATGGTCACCCTTTTATTGCCTTCCCTGTATTCCCAGTAGGAAACCTTCCTGTACTTCTTTCTCTCTGCATCTGGAAAGAGTGCTCCTGCGATCTTCTCTGAGGACTTGGGCTTCTCACATATTATAACTTCGTGCATCTTACCACTCAGAATCGTCACCTGTAGAATCCATAGAAGTCACTGCAGTAACTGCACATTGGATACTTACCGTAATGATAATGGCTTGAGTCATCGGCGTTTATGTTGAACTTCTTATGGCATATGAAGCACACTTCTATTTTCTCTTCGTCCGAGGACTTCCCTTCACACATATATGATCCCCTAAACGATCCTGTGCTTCTGAAGAAGAAGGATTTCATCCTTTGTAAGCTTTTTACCCTCTTTGAATTTCTCATATATTTCACGGGCCCTCTCCTTTTCCTCAAGATCCCTTTCACGGGTGGCTCTTCTTCTGACATTTCTATTTTCTGATCTGAGGGCGTTTATCCGTTCGTTTATCCTCTTAATTTTGCCAAGAGTTGACTTGAATTCCTCATGTTTCTCTGAGGCCATCCTGCGGAATTCAAGAAACTTCTCATGGGCTTCATCAGCCTTCTTACGTATCTCATCAGTCTTTCTGAAGTACTCAAGCATCTCCTCATGATACTTCTGGGCCTCATCTGAGAGTGAGACCACCATCTCATGGTATTCCTCTGACTTTTTCCTGAGCTCAAGGGCCTTCTGTCTGGTCTCCTCATCCTCCTGGATCTTCATGAGCTTCTTACGTAGTTCATTGGCAGTTTTTACCAGCTCATTCTCCTTGTTAATGTCAAGGACCCTTGTTTCTATGATCTTATCTATACGCCTGATCTCATTCTCTATCTTTATCCTGTCACGCCCACCTGAGGACCACTCAAGCTTCTTTATCTCCTGGTTTATCTCATCCCTGAGCTTCTTGTTCTCTTCAACCTTCGCATTTATCTCATTACGTCTGTCCCTGAGTTCCACAGCCCTGTTGAGGGTTTCACGAAGTTCAGTGTTCAGTTTATCCCTGAGTTCCTTCATTTCACGGGCCTTTTTATTCAGTTCATCCCTTTCAGATGCCACGCCTGAGAGTTTCTCCTCGTATTCATTTTTAAGGTCCATTACCTCATCGTAGCCGAGTTTATCCAGCTTATCATCCACCTCAGCCATCTCCTCGATGATTGGCAATATTTTCCTGAGATCCCTTTCCTCAACCACGGCGTCAGCCTTCTTCCTGAGGGCGGGCTTTGCATTGAATGCTATACCCAACCTGGCAGCCTGTATCATGGATATATCGTTGGCACCATCGCCAACAGCAACACATTCCCGGGTACTTATACCCTCACTATCGAGGATCTTACAGAGAACATCATACTTTGAGTTTTCCACAAGAGGTCCGCTCACTTCACCGGTCAGCACACCGTCCTCCTCATGGAGCGTGTTGCAGAACAGATAGTCAATACCAAGCCTGTCTCTGATGGGCTCGGCCACCAGGTCAAAGCTTCCACTTATAACCGCAACACGGTAACCCTTCTCCTTCAGGGCCCTGATGGTCTCCTCGGCACCCTCCATGAGGGGCAATTCATCTGCAACAGCCTTTATATCCTCAACCGCTGTTCCCTTGAGGAGCTTCACCCTCTCCCTTATGGAGGATTCGAAATCAATATCGCCCTGCATGGCCTTTTCGGTGATCTCCATTACCTCCTCATGGACTCCAGCGATTTTCCCTATCTCGTCTATGGCTTCCCCATCAATAATGACATTGTCGAGATCGAAAACTACAAGTTTAATCAAAAATATCACCATTAAATCAGATCTAACTCGGCAAGCCTTGCCTTGGTCTTTTCAACTCCAAGCTTAGCGTCCTCAGCACTCTTGGCACCTGTGCACACAACCTTCCCTGAACCAAAAAGCAGCAGGACAACCTTGGGTTCATCCAGCCTGTAAACAAGGCCAGGGAACTGTTCAGGTTCATATTCCGTGTTCTCAAGCCCCAGGGCAACAGCCTCAAGGTTCAGAGGTTTCCCGAGGTTTGCCGAGGCAACTATGTTCTGGATCTTTATCTCAAATTCCTCGGGTATATCGGGGTCCATGGTCCTCATCATATCAACTGTGAGTTTTATGGCCCTCTTGGAATCCTCAATGGATTTTGCACCCGTACATACCAGTTTACCTGATCCAAAGATCAGAGCAGCGGTTTTAGGCTCCTTTAATTTGTATACAAGACCCGGAAACTGTTCCCGGTTAAAATCAACATTTTCAAGGGCTTCAGCAACTGTCTGAAGATCAATGGATTTCCCAAGGGTTGCAGAAGCAACAATATTTTCTATCTTGATATCCACATCTGTCAACTAGATACCTCCCGGTGAAGTTTAAACCTACATATAAATTTAAATGCACCTATATTAATATTGACGTAAAAAACTAGTTATTATGAATAATAATATACTTAATAATCCATCGGTACATTGAAATCATTCACACCTCCAGCCATTTTTCCTGTAAATTACGCACCATCTATACCAGAATTTAAATAATTTGATTTCCATAAGGGATAGCATACACAGAATTCTTTAGGACCAGGGGGTCCTGGCTGGGGGGATGATGTGGTTATCGATCCGAGAATCTACAAGGAACAGGTTGAGGAACTTGGAGTTGAGGGGCTTGAAATAAACCCCTCAACCAGAGAGGAGGCCCTTGAGCTTCTGGAGGAGGTTGAAGAATACATAAAAAACCTTAAGAGGATAAGGTACAATCTCCATATGGACATGAGGATCATCAGAATGCAGTACCTTGAGAAAATGAGGGACCCGGGGGTGAAGGATGACCTCCGGAAGAGAAAGAGTATCATGGATGAGAGAGATGATCTCCTGGGTCCATATGAGGGTGTTGACAGGATCATAGATGCCCTCCTTGATGAACTGGATGAATCCGCACAGTTTTTAAGGGAATACGCTGACCTTGAGGATACAGGTGTATCCAGCGGTATTGAAGGGTGGTAGACTTTGATAGAGGTTGAGGTTAAGGCTAAAATTTCCAGCGGGGATGAATTAAGAGAGCGCATAATCTCACTTGGCGGGTGCCATGTTTCAGATGAGGAACAGACTGACCTATACTTCAATGCCCCCCACAGGGACTTTGCAGAGACCGATGAAGCGCTGAGAATAAGAAAAACAGGCGAAAAGACATTCATAACCTACAAGGGTCCCAAAATTGATGATATGAGTAAGACCCGGAAGGAACTGGAGGTTGAGGTTGCAGACCCTGAAACGGCAGCGGGAATACTGGAGTCCCTTGGCTTTCGAAGGGTGAGGGAGGTCTTCAAGGAGAGGAGGACCTACTCACTCGGAGACTTCACCCTATCAATTGACACCGTGAGGGGCCTCGGGACCTACCTTGAAATAGAGAGGGACCTCCCTGATGGCAGTGATTACGGGGATGCACTCAGCGAGATATTTGGTCTCTACAGAAAACTGGGGGTAAGCGGGGGATTCGAGAGAAAATCCTACCTTGAACTTCTTGAGGCTGAATCTGGATAGTTGATTGAGAATTGGGGGTTTATGTGAACTTTTTTAGGCTGAATCTGGATAGTTGATTGAGAATTGGGGGTTTATGTGAACTTCTTGAGGCTGAATCTGAATAGGCACTGCCAGGGACCCATAAAAAATCTGAGAGGGATCTCAAAAGTCCAGGGAGCCAAGGCCAGATAACCGCCAGGGCCAGGGATCAGGTCACTCCCTTATTTATCTGGAGGCTGAAAGGCGTCGGTATGGTCACAACAGATGAAACATGTAGGGCCGGAAGATGCCTGTACTCTCAAACCTTTTATACTTGGATATCAAATTTAAATAAATGCTATGGTCTTCATTTTAATAAATCAGTTAAGGTGGTAATCCCTTGAAATACTTTGTCAGTCCCTTCAATAAGGAAGCTGAATTAGAATTTCCTGATAAGATCACGATTTATGATACAACACTCCGCGACGGGGAGCAGACCCCTGGAGTTTGCCTTGGAACCGAGGAAAAACTTGAAATAGCCAGAAAACTTGATGAACTGGGCATACACCAGATAGAAAGCGGTTTTCCAGTTGTATCAAAGCAGGAAAAGGTTTCAGTAAAGACAATAGCCAATGAAGGTCTCAATGCAGATATACTGGCCCTGAGCAGGACAAAGAAGGAGGACATAGACGTTGCGATTGACTGCGACGTTGATGGCGTCATAACCTTCATGGCCACATCCGACCTCCACCTCAAACACAAACTCAAACTCACAAGGGAGGAGGCCCTCAATGTGTGCATGAACTCCATAGAGTATGCAAAGGAACACGGCCTCTTCCTGGCATTCTCAGCAGAGGACGCCACAAGGACTGACCTGGAATTCCTCAGGCAGATATACAGAAAGGCAGAGAGTTACGGGGCAGACAGGGTCCATATAGCGGATACAGTGGGTGCCATAAGTCCTCAGGGAATGGATTACCTTGTAAGGGAACTTCGAAAGGATATAAAGGTGGACATAGCAATGCACTGCCACAATGACTTTGGCATGGCCCTCTCAAATTCAATAGCAGGGCTCCTGGCGGGCGGAACAGCAGTTTCAACCACGGTTAACGGTATAGGTGAAAGGGCAGGGAACACCTCCCTTGAGGAGCTTATAATGGCCCTGAGGATAATCTATGACATTGACCTTGGATTCAACATCAGCGTCCTCTATGAGCTGTCAAGGCTCGTTGAGAAGCACACCCGCATGAAGGTACCTGAGAACAAGCCCATAGTTGGAAGGAACGTCTTCAGGCACGAGTCAGGTATACACGTGGATGCGGTGATAGAGGAACCCCTCACATATGAACCGTTCCTCCCTGAGATGATAGGTCACCAGCGCAAGATAGTACTGGGTAAACACTCAGGTTGCAGGGCAGTCAAGGCAAAACTTGAGGAGTACGGTATAGAGGTTACAAGGGAGGAACTCTGCAGGATAGTGGAGGAGGTAAAGAAAAACAGGGAGAAGGGGAAATACATTAACGATGAACTCTTCTACAGGATCGTAAGGTCTGTGAGGGGACCCGTTGACTTCTAGGTTGGAATGAACATGGGAGGGGTTACGGCACTTTATACTCAGATGGCTTTCAGGTGGTTAAAATGAACATCACAGAAAAGATCCTTGCAGATGCAGCCGGAGTGGCTGAGGTTACACCCGGAGAGATAATAGAGGCACGGGTTGACCTTGCAATGACCCACGACGGCACATCACCCCCAACAATCCGCACATTCAGGGAGATAGCCTCAAGGGGAGGCCCCAGCAGGGTATGGGACCCTGAGAGGATCGTCATGGTATTCGACCACAACGTACCACCCAACACGATCGGCGCAGCAGAGTTCCAGAGGGTAACCTCTGAATTCGCGGCTGAACAGGGAATAAATAATATCTTCAAAAACGCTGAGGGCATATGCCACCAGGTACTCCCCGAGAAGGGATTTGTAAGCCCTGGAATGGTTATAGTGGGTGCAGACTCACACACATGCACATACGGGGCATTCGGTGCATTTGCAACTGGAATGGGCGCCACAGACATGGCAATGGTATTCGCCACAGGAAAAACCTGGTTCATGGTGCCCGAGGCAATGCGCATCGAGGTTACAGGTGAACTGCAGGGGCTGACCACAGCAAAGGATGTTATACTGAAAATCATAGGGGAAATCGGTGTGGATGGGGCAACATACCGGACGGTGGAGTTCACAGGCAGCACAGTTGATAATATGGACGTGGCTGGAAGGATGACCATCTGCAACATGGCGGTTGAAATGGGGGCCAAAAACGGTATAATGGAGCCCAGCAGGGAGATAATCAGGTACGTAAAGACCCGGACAGGGAGAGACTTCAGGGTTTACCGTTCCGATGGGGACAGCCAGTACGTGGAGGACCACCACTTCGATGTCTCTGACCTCGAACCACAGGTTGCCTGTCCGGATGATGTGGATAACGTCACCCCTGTTCACAGGATTGAGGGAACCCACATAGACGAGGCATTCCTTGGTTCATGCACAAACGGTCGCTACGAGGACCTTAAAATGGCAGCAGATGTCATTGGAGATAGAAGGGTCCATGATGATGTGCGGTTCATAGTTGCACCTGCCTCAAGGGAGATCTACCTCAGGGCACTGGAGGATGGTATAATAGAGACCTTCATAAGGGCAGGGGCAGTGGTCTGCAACCCGGGCTGCGGCCCATGTCTCGGGGCCCACATGGGGGTCCTGGCTCCAGGGGAGGTTAGCATAGCCACAACCAACCGTAACTTCCGGGGAAGGATGGGGGACCCATCATCAAAGGTCTACCTGGCCAACCCGGCGGTAGTGGCGGAATCTGCAATTAAAGGGGTGATCAGCGCACCCGAATAAAAAAGATACCGGAAAGACCTGCATTATGAGGGAGGCAGGAAATGGATGTCAATGTCATGGAGGAGATCGAACGCATCGAGAGGATAATAGGGAGACTCTCAAACACCCAGAAAATACTGCTATCAACAGATGGCTCGGTAACAAGGATACTTGACGTGCTGAGGGGAACAGTAACCATAAGGACCCTGAAACAGGAATTCATACCATCAACTCCTGAAATCGCAGATAAACTCAGAATATCCCCGGGAGAAATGGTTAATCACCGGGTGGTTGTCATAGGAAACAGGGAGCCCCTGATACACGCCATATCATACATACCACTATCAAGGCTTGATGATGCCTTCAGAGAGGACCTCATAAGGGCGGATATACCCATAGGCAGGATACTTAAGAAGCACAGTATAGAATCCCGGAGGGAGATAGAGATCCTTGACATAGAAAGTCCCAGCAGAGAACTCAGGGAAATATTCAGAACAGACTCCCCCATGCTCACAAGGACCTATAACATAATCCACCAGGACGAGGTGCTCATAAGGATAAAGGAGACCTTCCCCTTTGACTGGTTCAGGGAAGAATTCCAGTAACGGTGTTCGCATGGGAGTTAAATTAAAGGATATAGTATCAGCAGAGAAGATAAGGCTTGAGGATCTCAGGGGACGCACCGTTGCAGTTGATGCAGCCAACAGCATATACCAGTTCCTCTCAAGCATAAGACAGAGGGATGGAACACCCCTCATGGACTCAGAGGGGCGGGTGACATCCCACCTCAGCGGCATACTCTACAGGACAGCGGCGGTGATGGAGAGGGATATAAGGGTTGCCTATGTTTTTGACGGGAAATCCCATCACCTGAAGGGCGAAACAGTGACAAGGAGAATTGAGACCCGAAAGAAGTCTGAGATGGAATGGAGGAGGGCCCTTGAGGAGGGGGACATTGAGAGGGCAAGGAAGTATGCTGTGAGGTCCTCAAGGATGTCACAGGATATAGTTGAAAGCTCCAAAAGGCTCCTTGAACTCCTTGGGATCCCGTACGTTCAGGCACCCGGAGAAGGTGAGGCACAGGCATCATTCATTGTTAGGAGGGGCGATGCCTGGGCAGTGGCATCCCAGGACTATGACTGCCTCCTCTTCGGCGCCCCGAGGGTCGTGAGAAACCTCACACTCAGCGGAAAACTGGAGGAACCAGAGATAATTGAACTGGAATCAGCCCTCAAGACCCTTTCAATCACCCATGAGCAGCTGGTGGACCTTGCACTCCTCGTTGGCACAGACTTCAATGATGGAATAAAGGGGATAGGTGCCAGGAGAGGACTCAAACTCATAAAGGAAAAGGGTGACGTATTCAGTGTAATTGATGAGGTTGATGGAGACATAGGAGGCGACCCTGAGGTCCTCAGGAGGATATTCCTTGAACCTGACGTGACAGGGGACTATGAACTCAGATGGAGGAAACCCGATAGGGATGGGATCATCGGGTTCCTCTGCGATGAGCATGGCTTTTCAGAGGAAAGGGTGATGGCTGCACTTAAAAAAATTGAAAGAGCTTCATTCACACAGAAAAGCCTTGAGGACTGGTTCTAAAGGTCATGGGCCCCACTCCCTCAGATCATCAGCTGATGGTTCATAGAGGAATCCCCTCTCCCTGCAGTATTCAATCAACCTCCTGTAGGAGGGGTGGGATGATAGGGTACTGGTATCACCCATTATTATGAGCTTGCGCCTTGCCCGTGTAAGTGAAACATTGAGCCTCCTGAGGTCCCTCAGGAAACCTATGTTACCTTCACTGTTACTTCTCACCATTGAGATGATGATAACCTCCCTCTCGCGCCCCTGGAAACCATCAACACTGTTAACCTCAACATCGGTCATGGAGGATATGAGGTCCACCTGGTCATCGTAGGGCGTTATTATACCGATATCCTCTTCTTTAACACCCATCCTCATGAGGGCACCTGCGATTATGACTGCAAGGTCTGCCTCAAGGGGATTCTGAATTGATGTTGAGCCCTTCAGCCTCCTCTCACCCTTTCCAACCTTGGAGGTATCAATAAAGAGGACAGGGCTCTTCTCTGCAAGTTTTCTGTGGGGCATGGAGTCAGGGATTTCAGAGGATATAACATCCAGTATTGAGATTTCCTCAAGGGATGGGTGGGCCCTTATCCTACCCCCATAGAATTCCCTGTTTGGGAACTCCATTATAGCAGGGTTCATACGGTACTGACAGTTCAGCATCCATGAATTCTCAGGCCATGACCCTATGAGCTCCTCAAAGAGTGTCACCTCCAGTTCAGAGGCATCAGGATTCAGTATGGTTGGTGGAAGCTGTCGGTGGTCTCCTGCCAGCACGAACCTCGGTGCACGTGAGAGTGGTATGAGTATGCTGGGTATTGTGGCCTGGGATGCCTCGTCGACAATTGCAACATCAAACTTCACGTTATCTATGTACTCAAGGGCCGCGGAGGAGTTGGTTGCAAGGACAACCTGGCTGTTACGGATTATCCTGTCAACGATATCAACTTCAACCTCCTGCATCTTCCTGTGGAGGTCGTCTATCTGCTGGTTGATCTCTATCCATCGGGCCATGGATATCATCACATTAGGGGATATGCCCCGGGCACCCCTCCTCTTTGTGGCGTTGATCATTATCTGAGTGTCTGTGAGCCCCCTGCGCAACTGTGGGGTGGGTTTATGGTGCCTTTCACGCTCTTCAATGAGCCTGTCAATCCTCCCCTGGTATTGGAGGACCCTCGTGTACTCGGGGTGGTTCTCAAGTTTATATGCAAGTGTCTCCTGCAGGTTTGTCCTGGAGACCCTCTGGGGGTGTCCGAGCCGGACACATCTCAGATGACCTGCAATTCCCTCAAGGAGGTTGTCAACTGCAGCGTTGCTCTCAGCTGTCACAAGGACACGGTTACCCCTCCTGACCTCCTGCCTTATGAGTTCATGGAGTGTACGTGTCTTTCCTGTACCGAAGGGTCCATGTATAAGGAAGAAATCATCTGATCCCAGTGCCCTCATTATGGCCTCCCTCTGGGACCTGTTGAGTTCAGGGTCTATGGGTTCAAATTCAACAATCTGGTGATCAGATGGTTTCTCCTCCCCCAGCAGAAACCTTAAAACCCTGAACACATTCCTGCCTGCCCCCTTGAGGTTGTCTATCATCCTCTGGAAGGTTATGTCATTGGCGTAGAGGTCCACCCTGACGTTCTTCAGGGCCCATCTCGGGACATTTTCAAGTGCCACCACAATGAATCGTTTACCCTTCGCCGCCACGGTACCTGTGAGGTCACTTCTCAGGGGGTTTCCACGGCTTATCAGGACAAGGTCACCCACCGATATCTGGGTATCTATGGGTTCTCTCCTTCCGTATTTCACGAGATGGAATCCAAGTTCACGTCCGGTCACCTTACCGTTAAGACCATTTATGGCCCTTCCTATCCTTTCACGCTTCTGGGGGGACAGCCTCCTTATCTCATTCATCATGGCGTTTATCTCTGCCTCCCTCTCCATCTCAACAAGTTTAATAAGTCTCTTTATGTATGATTTCACACTGATGTTATCCACCCCAGACTTCACCTAAGGTATATCTTCATTCATTCAAAATCCATATCGGGTTTTTCTTCTATTTTCCCCAGACTTCACCTAAGGTATATCTTCATTAACATGATTCAGTATAATGTTTTATCCCTAAGCATCATCTGTATCCCATTCATCCGATTTTAACTTCATTCTTATCATCATAGAAGTTAAGCCCTAAGCATCATCTGTATCCCATTCATCATGGACATGATTTTCCAGCATTCTAGAATGGGGGGTATTCCCCGAAGAACTCCCTGGCGTATCTCCTCGCGGTTTCAACCTGTTCAGGGTATCTCCTGCCAAGACGCTCTTCCAGTTCTTCACGGGTTTCTGATGATGCAACAGTCTTCAGGAAATTCACGTAAACCTCAAGTCCATCAAGTTCGTCTTTGGAACTCCTCAGACAGGGCATTTCAATGGTGAGGCAGATATCCTCGCGTCTGAAGAGTTTCTTGCGTATGTGGGGTGATACTGAACCTATCAGAACACCCCTCTCCAGTTCTATTAGGGGAGGGACACCATCAAGGCTCCTCCTTGAGGGATCAGTTAACCTGCCGTAGCTCCCCTCCCTGTAGCAGTGGGCCTCAAGGTATGTTGATGGCCGGTACTTCTCTATGAGTCCTATTATTTCCATTCCCTGCTCGCTTCTGTAATAATTGGGGTCAAGGGTGCTCATGTACTCTGTGGGGTTGCAGCTGTATATTATAAGCTTTCCCCTCCGGATGTCATTGAAACCCAGCCTCTTGAGGGCCCTTATTGCTGTGAGACCCTCCTTTCCATGCACACCACCAACGAAGAGCCTTACAGGGCTTTTGCCCTTATCTATCATCCTGAAGAAACCCAAGTTCTTCCTCCTATGTCCCCTCTTCCCAGTTTTCAAGGTACCTTAGCTGTTTCTCTGTCAGTTCATCGATCTGGATCCCCATGGCCTCCAGTTTCATCTCCGCAACCCGCATGTCTATTTCATCAGGGGCCCTGTAGACGCCGGGTTCAGGTTTTTCACTGAGGAGGTGCCTTGCTGATAGTGCCTGCATTGCAAAGCTCATGTCCATTATCTCTGCAGGGTGACCCTGACCCCTTTCTGAGGCGAGGTTAACCAGTCTTCCCTCGGCGAGGAGGTATAATTTGCGCCCATCAGGCATGATGAATACCTCTATGTCCTCCTTAACCAGCCTTTTATCCTCTGATAGCCTTTCAAGATCTTCCCTGTTTATTTCAACGTTGAAGTGGCCTGCATTTGCCATCACACAGCCGTCCTTCATGTTCATGAAGTCATCACCAGCGACCACATCGGTGTTTCCTGTTGCAGTTACGAGTATGTCCGCATGTTTAACGGCCTCTGAAACCCTCATCACCCTGAATCCATCCATACGGGCCTCAAGCGCCCTTATGGGGTTAACCTCGGTTACTATGACATTCGCGCCAAGACCCTGCGCCCTCAGGGCTATTCCACGCCCGCACCAGCCATAGCCACACACCACAACGGTTTTACCTGCTATGAGCATGTTGGTGGTCCCCATTATGGAGTCAAATGTTGACTGGCCGGTACCATATCGGTTGTCGAAGAGGTACTTTGTATAGGCGTCGTTCACGGCCATTACGGGAAATTCGAGGGCACCATCGGCTGCCATGGCCCTCAGTCGGTGTATTCCTGTTGTTGTCTCCTCACAGGCACCTATTATTCCATCCAGTAGTTCTCTTCTTTCCCTGTGGACGAGGAATATCATGTCTGCCCCGTCGTCGATGAGGATGTCTGGTTCATGGTCCAGGACGCGGTGTATGTTTTCATAGTACTCCTCATTGGTTTCACCGCGCCAGCCGTACATGTTGAGGCCCATTTTCGCTCCGGCGGCGGCTGCATCGTCCTGGGTTGATAGTGGGTTGCATCCTGTCATGGCAACCTCTGCACCGCCTGCCAGGAGGGTGAGTCCCAGGTTTATGGTCTTTGGTTCTATGTGCAGGCATGATGCTACTGTGATCCCCTTGAATGGTTTTTCCTCTGAGAAGTCCCTCTTGATCCTTTCAAGTACAGGCATGTGTTCCTGAACCCACATGATCTTCTTTTTACCCTGGGGGGCAAGTGAAATGTCTTTAACATTATATGGCATCTTATCACCAGGTTAACCTAATTGACTTTAGATATAGTTGGAATGACCACCGTGTTCGGGGTCCTCCCAATACACTTAATATAAATTGACTTTAGATATAGTTGGAATGACCACTTAAAAATAGTTATGAGGAGACGATATGGAACTCGGGGCCTCAGCAGGATACACTGAAATTACCACTTAAAGGTGTTGTGAGGATGTCTGACTCTTTCCAGTATTTACCTTAGTGATTTTTACCTTCTGAATCCACCAAAATGACCTATATAATTGCTTAAATTTTGTTTTTTTAGATTATAGAAATTTAAGAGGGTTTTGATTCAATAATAGGAATTTCAATAAACTCTATGAATTTATAAAACATTTTTAATGATTCTAATAATTTCATATCACGCTAAAAATTATTTTTAAAACTTTTAATCCGCTAAAATTATTTTTTACGGTCATTGAAGGGATATTCTCCGGAAGTTTTTGACCATTTTCTAACCGGCCTTTTATAATAACCATATGTTATTTTAAGCTTTTTTATCATTAGAAGACTTTATATTTGATTTTTGAATTTTTATCCTGCTAAAATTTTGATTATAATTTTTTGAACAGTTCATGATCTTTATTTTTTACTTATGAAGCCTTACAGGGAGTCGTCTGTCAATATAAATGAACTGCATTATTGGGGATCGACAGATTTATAAGTCTGAGAGGAGAAATTTCAGAACGATACAGGTCAAATAAAGAAAAAATCCGCCCTGTTAAAATCAGACCAAAATGGGATTGAAATATTTTAAATTTAAAAATGTATTATATTCATTTAAAAAAAGTGGAGGTTAATGGTACTGAACCTGTTCCTCAAAGCCACCCTTTGGTTTTATCTTTTCCATGGCCTCAAGGAAGTGTTTCATTGGGACCTCCTCTGCATCCATGTTCTCTCTGAGTGTCAGCATGGCGGCCTCCCTGCATACGGCTTCAATATCGGCACCAACGTATCCCTCTGTTTTGTCTGCGAGTTTTTCAAGGTCCACGTCATCTGCAAGTGGCATGTCCTTTGTGTGTACCTTGAATATGGCGAGCCTTGCCTCCCTGTCTGGATCATTGACCTTGACGTGTCTGTCGAATCTTCCAGGTCGGAGGAGTGCAGGGTCCAGTATGTCCGGCCTGTTGGTTGCGGCTATCACAGCAACGTCCTGAAGTTCCTCAAGTCCATCGATCTCTGTGAGGAGCTGGTTCACAACACGCTGTGTCACCCCTGAGTCTGCTGTGCTTCCACTTCTCACTGAGGCTATTGAATCTATCTCATCAAAGAAGATCACGGTTGGCGCTGTCTGACGTGCTTTTCTGAATACTTCACGGACACCCTTCTCAGATTCGCCCACCCACTTTGAGAGTAGTTCAGGGCCCTTCACGGCTATGAAGTTGGCCTGGCTCTCATTGGCCACTGCCTTTGCGAGGAGTGTCTTACCTGTACCCGGTGATCCATGCAGCAGGATGCCCTTTGGCGGTTTTATGCCGAATTTCTTGAACCTGTCGGGGTACTTGAGGGGCCACTCCACGGCCTCCCTGAGTTCCTGTTTGGCGTCTTCAAGTCCACCTATGTCCTCCCATGAGACGCTGGGCACCTGTACGAGGACCTCCCTGAGGGCTGAGGGCTGGACCTCCTTAAGGGCTTCCTTGAAGTCTGCCCTTGTGACTATCATCTTCTTGAGGACCTCTTTGGGTATCTCCTCATCGGCCTTTATTTCAGGCAGAACCCTCCTCAGCACTCTCATGGCGGATTCCTTACAGAGTGATTCCAGGTCGGCACCTACGAAGCCGTGGGTTATCTCTGCAAGTTCATCCAGGTCAACGTCCTCTGCGAGGGGCATCCCCCTGGTGTGTATCTGGAGTATCTCCTTTCTTTCTTCCCTGTCAGGGACGCCTATTTCGATTTCACGGTCGAATCTTCCGGGTCTTCTCAGCGCAGGGTCAAGGGCGTCTGGTCTGTTGGTTGCACCTATGACCACAACCTGTCCCCTGCTTTTCAGGCCGTCCATGAGGGTGAGGAGCTGGGCAACTATTCTCCTTTCAACCTCGCCACTTACGTCCTCCCTTTTGGGTGCTATTGCATCTATTTCGTCTATGAATATGATGGATGGCGCGTTTTCCTCTGCTTCCTCGAAGAATTCCCTCAGTCTCTCCTCTGATCCCCCAACGTATTTGCTCATTATTTCAGGACCGTTTATGGCTATGAAGTGGGCGTCGCTTTCGTTGGCGACTGCCTTTGCGAGGAGTGTTTTACCTGTACCTGGCGGTCCGTGCATGAGGACGCCCTTTGGTGGAGTTATGCCCAGTCTCTCGAAGAGTTCTGGCCTCTTGAGGGGGATCTCTATCATCTCCCTGACCTTTTTTACCTCCTCCTTGAGGCCTCCGATGTCCTCGTATGTGACGTCCACGAGGTTCTTCACGCCCTCCAGCTTGCTGACGTCAACGGGTTTTGACTGAATTTCCACCTGGGTTGTGGGTGTGACTCTCACGACACCTGCGGGGCTTGTTGATACGACCGCGAGTTTTATTTCCCCCAGTGGTGAGAGGTCCATGAAGTCCCTGAAGAACTCATCGAAGAGTCCTCCACCGGATATCTGCTGCCTTATGCCTGATACGATTATGTCTCCCTTGACGAGGACTCTGTTGAGGAATGCTGATCTTATATCTCCACGTATGATCACTTCCTGGTCGACGGGTGCCAGCACGACCTTCTGGGCGTCCTTTACGTCTGCCCTCCTCACTGTCACCTCCTCGCCGATGGATGCCCCTGCATTTTTACGGAGGTATCCGTCTATCCTTATGATTCCCAGGCCTATGTCGGACTGTGATGATATGACGGTCGCAGCGGTCAGTTTTTTACCCTCTATTTCGATTATGTCTCCGTCGGAGAGACCCAGCTTTTCCATGCATGCGGGGTCCACACGGGCTATCCCCCTACCAACGTCCTGCTGGGCGAGGGCCTCTGCAACCTTTAATTTTATTTCCTTTTCTGCCATACAACCCACCTCTTTTATATGATTATTATGTTTCCAGTTAAATTTATAATTTAACGGAATGTTTTAGTAAATTTAAGTTACTATAATATTGAAGCAAGTCATCATATATAAAGTTTTCGGTATATTTATATATTAATATCAGAACCAATTAATACCCACGCTGCCGCCCCACTTCAGCCATCTTTAACCGGAGGGCAGCCACTACCTTATCCTGGCCCCCATACCCTCAAGGATTTCCCTGACCCTCTGGTAGTCCTCTTGCTGGAATACATGAATCCTGAGGGTTAAACTCACATGACCTGCGGGTATCTGCGGCCCACTGTAAACATCAACAACCTCTGAGCCAGCAACACCATCAAGAAGCCCTGTCAGGTACTCAATAACATGGGGATCCACTGTATCTGGAAAAACAGCCGATATATCATACACACGTGTGGAAAGGTTTTCAGCCTTCCACCTCTGAAGTTCCTCATCAGAGAGAACCATTATATTGGAAATCTTGAAGCTGAGAACCCTCTTACCTTCCCTCAGGGTCGCATAATCCGGTGTGACCGACTCAAGCACCCCCACATGCACCTTACCTGAATAGATGTGCCTCAGACCAACTTCGGCTCCAACGGAATCCTTCAGAATTTTAAGTTCCTCATTGAGGGCCTCTATTGCCTTATCGGACCTTCCAAGGGACGCCTCAACATCATCGATGTTCTTGGCTGCAAGACCCATCCTTGATACGAATTCATCCATTCTGCCAGCACTGAGCATCTCATTGAGTTCAGAGGCCGTCCTGAGGAAACTGTCACGCATATCCTGTCCATGGGGGTTATGGGTCTGGATGGAGTACGCCAGATATGGGTTCTGGGCCACTATCCTTGCAATGGTGTCTATCATGAGGTTGTATATTGGGCTTGCAAATTTCCTTGACTCCCTTATATCTACCCCCTCTGCCTCAAGGGTGGAGGCTATGCTTATGTAGGCAAAGTGTGTGAGGACCTGGACAACGCTCATCATACGGTCATGGGTCGCCGGGTCAGTTACTATAACACGGGCCTTATGTTTCTCAAGAAACTCAATAACAGTATCAACCCATGGATTTTCCTTTGTAGGTGTGAGTACAACTACCTGTCCCTCAAGAGAGGACACCCTGGGTCCGAACATGGGGTGGGCTGGAAGGTGGTGGGCGCCATCCCCTATGGACTCCTCCATGACCCGGGCTGGCTCCTCCTTTACAGATGTGACGTCCATCAGGAGACCCCCCTCCCTGACGTGGGGGGCGACCTCCCTTATAACATCTGCAGTTACATCTATCGGCACAGAAACAACCACGACATCTGCACGGGATGCTGCCTGAACGTTGTCACCACAGTATTCCACACCAATCTTTGATGCGGCTTCCATTCCAGCATCATGGTCCCTTCCGGTGATTATGACCTTTAAGCCCTCCCTTTTCAGGAATCGGGCTATCCAGTATCCAAGCCCACGAGTACCCCCTATGATGCTCACAATCATTTCCACCAGCCTACTCCCTGAAGGCCTTCACAGCGATGTAGCCCCCGATACCACCGAGCAGGAAGCTAAGGCCCCCAATTATTACGAGACCTGTGGTGAAGGTGAAGATATCAGGCGCGGCAAGACCTGCAATTCTACCGGGCATTCTGGGACCGAATATCATCCCTGATGAGAAACTCATAACTGCAAGTATGAGTGAAGCGGCAGCCCCTTCACCTGCACTTCTCCTTTCAGCCCTTGTGAGGTAGGCCGCCAGGAATCCTGTGAAGGTATAAACAAAGAGGCCGTCAATGAAGAATAGCATGATGAAGCCCACGATGATGCTCAGAAAAATTGCCGTACCTGATTCATAGTCACCCATCAGATTACACTCCTCTCCCACTTAGCTGACTCTTAATTTATAAAAGTATTCATATATATTATCACTGATCATTCAGCATGATAGAATCATTTTCCAATGATTTCAGGGTGAAGAGATGAGGATAGTACATGAGGATGAGAAAAACGGTGTCATAGAAGTTGTACCCGAAACCCTTGACGACCTCTGGCACCTCTCCCATATAATTGAGGAGGGAGACCTGCTTTCAGCAAGGACAACAAGAAGAATACAGGATACCAGCGGAGAGAAGATAAGAAGCGACAGGGGAGTTAAGAAAACGTTCTATCTTGGTATAAGGGTTGAAAGTGTCAGTTTCCACGTCTACACAGGAAAACTCAGGGCAACAGGGGTTATAGAGCGGGGCCCTGAGGACCTTGTGCCCCTCGGGTCCCACCACACCCTTGAGGTTAAACTCAACACCCCCCTCAGGATCAAAAAGGATTCCTGGAGCAGATGGACACTCAGGAGGCTTCAGGAGGCCGTGAATGCATCAAAGCATATCAGGGCACTGATAGTTGTAATTGAGGATGATGTGGCAGACATTGGAGTCATAAGACAGTATGGTGTGGAGTACCAGGGCCCCATCACAGGTCACATTCCAGGTAAGAGGATGCAGCAGAGGGACCGGGGTAAACTGCGACTTGAGTTCTATGAGAGGATAGTGGACGCCCTCAAAAAATACGGTGAACTTGAGACGATCATAATTGCAGGGCCTGGCTTCTACAAGTCAGATTTCCATGAATACCTGCTGGAAAAACACCCTGAAATTGGAAGTAAGGCCGTGGTTGAGAATACAGGGACCGGTGGAAGGTCAGGAATATATGAGGTTCTGAGGAAGGGCACAGTGGAGAGGGTTTCATCAGAGAAAAGGGTGGCAGCAGAGGTGAGGAATGTGAATGAGGTCCTTGAAAGGCTGGCAAGGGACCCTGAAACGGTGGTCTATGGCAGGGAGGAGGTGCTGGATGCCATCAACATGGGGGCTGTTGAGAGGCTGCTGGTCCTTGACAGGGTTGTGAGCAGGGAGGATATTGAGGGATACCTTGATATTGTTGAGAGCATGGGCGGCTCTGTTGTGCTCATAAGCAGTGAACACGAGGGTGGCAAACAGCTGGAATCCCTCGGCGGACTTGTAGGTATCTTGAGGTTCAGGATCTCATGATGGGGGACTGTCATTGTTCAGAATTCTCCAGGATAGATGCACCGGGTGCGGAAGATGCAGGATGCTCCAGTGCAGTGAAAACTGTTCAGGTTGTGGTGCCTGCCAGCTGGTATGCCCTGAGGGCGCACTTGTTCCCGGAGGAAGGGATGATACAGAGTACAGGGTGAAAGTAAACAGTGAAGATGTCAGGGCCACGGGCACCGTGGGGGACGCCCTTGAGGCTGCGGGTATCAGGGTAAGTGGCATACCAGGGGAAGGGGAGGTATTCTCACCATGCGGTACAGGGGGGTGCTGGGCATGCGCTGTATCAGCAAATGGGATGAGTTTGCAGTCCTGTGTAACACCCCTTGAGGAGGGGATGGTCATAGAGACCATACCTGAACCGCCACTGAGATATGTGGGTAATTTCGGCCCCCATACAGCGGGGGGAGTGGGGACACCCCTCAGTGAAAGGGGGGAGGGCCCTGTTGAGGTGGTATGCTTCGCCCATGGATGCAACCTGAGGTGTCCCCAGTGCCAGAACAGCCAGGTGGCGTTCACCCGTGGGGTCACATTGCTTGACCCTGAAGAAACCGCAATGATGCTGCTTGGTGTTGAATCGATTTACAGGACAGGCACTGTCACGTTCTCTGGCGGTGAATGCACACTTAACAGGTCATGGCTCTCCGGTTCAGTCAGGAGGGTAAGGGAACTTGATGGTGGGATCAACATTCACGTGGATACAAATGGCACGGTGCTCACGCCCCCATACATTGATGAGCTTGCTGAGGCCGGCATGAACAGGATAGGAATTGACATCAAGGGGAGGAGGCTGAAGACCTTCATGGGGATAACAGGGCTCAGTGATCCTGAAAAAGCCAGGGTATACCTTGAAAACTCATGGAATGCTTTCAGCTACATCTCTGAGGAGCATCATGGAATATTCATGGGGCTGGGGGTCCCATACAACAGTGCACTCATATCCACGCGGGAGATTGCTGAAATGGCGTCTGAAATAGTCTCTGTCAGTGCAGACGTCCAGGTAACTCTTCTTGACTACAGACCGGAGTTCAGGCTTAAGGATATTCAGAGGCCATCGGTTCCTGAAATGCTTGAGGTGCGTGATCTGATGCTTGATGAGGGCCTCAGAAGGGTAATTGTCCAGACATCCTCGGGGTTCATAGGGTGATCACAGACAGAGTCATGGAGATTGATGGTGATGTTAATTGATGACTGGTCCCTGCTTGTAGCGGCTGTGGCCGTGCTTGTACTGACACCTGCTGCCGCAGCCATCATATCGCTATTTAAAAATTCAAATCTATACACTGATGTGAGGGGGGGCACACCCCGCGCTGCAGGTATTGTGCCATGGGCGGCCCTCTCGATATTCACACCCCCACCATTCAACACCCCTGTTGCTGTGATGGGGGCTCTTGCATTTATTGATGACATTACTGGGAGAAGAAGGATAATGAACCTTCCCATTGAGTTGGGGCAGCTTTCACGGGGCATGGGCATGCTGGCAGTTGTTATCATCACCTACCCCCTGATGGGGGCGTGGGGACTCCTTGTGGCACTCATGGTACAGCCGGTGAACATTGCCGACATGCAGCCAGGGGTGGCCTGCACCGTGACGGTCATCATGTCCCTCCTGGCACTACCTGCAGCCATCATAACAGGTTCAGGCATCCACCTAGCCCTTCTTATCATTGTGGCTGCACTTGCATACTCACCACTTGATTACATGGGAAGGATAATGATGGGTGAGGTTGGAAACCACAGCTTTGCAGTTGCCCTTGGACTTTTATTCTACATTGCAGGGGGCCCGCTGCTTCTCCTGTCACTCTTTCTCCTGACACCCCTTATAACAGCCATTTTAAGGAGGGCTAATCTCTCAGAATTCATTGAGAAGAGACTTAAAATTGAGAACCCCACCCTTGGAGATCTTTATATGGATGTCATGACGGGCGGAGGCCTTGGGGATCTTTTAAGGAGAATAATACTTGGTAGAAGGGCTTTCAGAATCCATAACCCTCTTCTGATTTCCCTTGGATTCAGGAGGCTACTTTTCAACCCCCATGCGTCCCAGGGGTTCAGGGATGAGCTCTGATTCCATCAGGTCATCTTTCTCGATTTTATGATTGAAATTATGAGTGCAAGGGCTATGATGAAGCTCACAGCAAAACCGAAAAGCCCCAGGAAGGGGAACTTCTGGAGTATAAGGGCCTCCTTTGGGATTGCAACCAGTGATGAGCCTATTATAAGGGCTGAGACCAGCATGGCCACCGATATCCTGTTGGTTGATCTTTCAATTCTCCTTGATATCTCATCGAGGTTCCTGTGTTCAAGCTCCATCTTCAGTTTACCCTCCTCCAGTCGCTGAAGGGCCCTTATCATGCCACGCGGGAGATCGTTCACTATGTGTTCAAGTTCTATGAACGCCGAGGGGACCTCGTCCAGGTTCCGCAGGGGGTTCAGGCGTTTTCTTATGAGGCTGTGGGTCATCTCCCATGCAACCTCCACTCCATTGAATCTGGGATCCAGGCGCTCACCAAGATCCTCTGCCATGCTCATGACCCTTGCAAGGAGCACGAAGTCCCTGGGGATCCTTATCCTGTGCTTCATTATCATCTCGGGCATTGTGAATTCTGTGAGGATCTCCCCAACCTTCTTAACGTCTGCACCATAGTAGCGATCAAGGAGGTCTATTATATCGTACTTGACCTCTTCAAGGTCCGTGTCCTCTGTGAGGATATTCATGTACCTCAGCTGGTTCACTATACCGTTCACATCATAGTTCATGAGTAGAATGAAGAGTTCAGCCAGTTTATCCCTGAATGAACGGTCAAGGTGACCCATCATTCCGAAGTCCAGGAAGCACAGCACATTACCCCTCTGGACGAGTATATTGCCAGGGTGGGGGTCGGCGTGGAAGAAGCCATGTATGAATATCTGCCGGAAATAGCAACGGGCACCCCGCTCTGCTATTGTCCTCGCATTGAATTTTATGTCGGATCCCAGGATTTCTGTGAGTTTAACGCCCTCAACGTACTCCATGGTCAGCACCCTGCTGGTGGAGTATTCCCTGTAGACGTAGGGGGCGTAAACGGTTTCGTCATCAAGGAACATTGCACGGAATCTCTCAGCATTGTTGGCCTCCTGGTGGTAATCCAGTTCCTTTCTGATGGCCCTTTCAAACTCCGCCACTATCCCAGGGAGGTTGTAGTACTCCAGACCAGGGATGCGATCATTTGCAAGCTTTGCAAGGTACTTCATAAGTATGATATCACTTTTCACGGTGGCGGTTATACCGGGGCGCTGCACCTTAACGGCAACCGTCTCCCCGCTTTTCAACCTAGCCCTGTGGACCTGGCCTATGGATGCCGATGCAACGGGTTCCTCCTGGAAGTCGGAAAATATATCCTCCAGGGGCATGCCAAGTTCAGATTCGATAACCATCCTGACGTCCCTGAAGGGAAATGGAGGTGCCTCATCCTGAAGTTTGGCCAGTTCATCTGCTATTTCCCTGCCCACAAGGTCCGCCCTGGTGCTCAGCACCTGGCCAAGTTTGATGAAGGTCGTCCCCAGTTCTTCAAGGACAAGTCTGAGGCGTACTGGGGCCGGTTCATGGATCTCCTCAGGGCTCCTTATGTAGAGTTTCAGGCTTTCAAATAGCCTGTTTTTGAGGCCTATGGCCTCAAGTATGTTCCCGAAGTGGTACTTGCCCATTACCCTTATTATCTCCCTGAGGCGCCCCATGTCAGGCCTCTTATTATATGGGGGTATGTTCATATTAACCAATTATTTAATGTATGATATTTAAACCTATTTTGCAGATATAGAATCTCCCGTCACATTTCATGGGTTTTTCACTGAAATTATGGTGATCATATGAAGGCACTTTTCACTGTAACAGGTCGGGGAATGGGTGGAGACGCAATAACAGCACTTAACATAGCCAGTGCACTTGAGAAGAGAGGATTTGAATGTGAATTTGCACTTGATCACAGCGCCCCTGGAATACTCCTCAAGAAGAGGGGTATTGGATGGCACAGGGTCAGGATACCGCAGGCTGGGGGCCACGCAGCAAGCAGGTTGAAACTGCTGAAGGCTGCTTTCAGGACCCTGAGGGCGGTTTACGAGACCGGAAGGCTGATAAGGAGGATCCAACCCGATGTGGTTGTTGGTGTGATAGGAGGGGGCGCGGTTGTGGGCTGCCTTTCCGCAAGAATTACTGGAGTTCCTGCTGTGGGTGTTCTTATAACCCCCACTGATGCACGGGTCTGCACCCGTCTCAACAGGAACGTGGCGCTTCCAGAATCCAACCTATTTGGAAAGGAATTTAAGGGTGTTGAGAGTGTTTATTCACCCATCAACCCTGACATAACACTGGGGGATCCTGAAAGGGCCATCCAAAGGATGCCCCCTGAATTTGACCCTGAAAGACCAACCATTGTTTTCTCCTCAGGTTCCTCCCTCTTCAGGATGATGGCTGAGGCCGCGGTTAAGGTTGTAGAATCCAATGTCAGTGCAAACATCACGGTTGTGGGGCATCCCCTGCGGGAGGAGTACGGGCGGATGGTGGACCGTGATGGGATAATCAACCTTGGTTACATAGACTGGGTCAGTGACCTCTACAGCCTCGCAGACCTTGCTGTGCTCTCTGATGATGGGGTGATGGTCCATGAGGCCATTGCCATGAGGTTGCCTGTGGTGGCACTGAGGGGTGTCAAGTATGGAAGGTACCATAACATGGGTTCTGTCTTCAGGGGGGCCGTGCTGGAGACCGAGCTTGATGGTATTGAGGAGGCTATTTTAGGGGCACTTGAGTCTGCAGATGATATGAGGAGGGCTGCGGAGGCCTACAGTGGGGATGTGATAGGTGCTGCAGACAGGATAGCTGAAATTATAGAGGAGGAGGCAGTGAGGTCAGTACCTTGAGAGGAACCTCATGAGCTTGTACACACCATCCGTTGATGGGTGTGTCTCCACCAAGTCCTCAAACTCATACATTGAAACACCCATTCTCATGAGCAGTGAAAGGTAGGGCATTATCAACCTGGCACCCGGGGCAACAGAGTATACTGCAGCCGAGGTGCCATCATCATGGATTCTGACCTTGGTTAGTCCTGTTTTTCCCTCAAGAACACTCCAGAATGAACCTGGGCCTGCAAGGCCTGGTATGACAGCCTCCCTACCCTCATGATCCCCGCTTTCAATGAAACCAACATCGTACCCCAGTGATATTGCATAGGGAAGGTACCGGTAGTCAATTCGCCTCTCAACACCCGCTGCATTGAGCCCAGCCACCACACCTTCCATCCTTGCAATGGGCGTTGTCCCGTGACCACCGGTAACGTCTCCTGCAGCATAGACATGCTTTCTTGAGGTCTCCATAAATTCATTAACCTTAACTGCACCGTTTTCTCTGAGTTCAACGAACCCATCAAGGAACTCTGAGTTTGGTCTCTGACCTGTTGCAAGGAGTGTGAGGCCTTCAATCCGGCCGGCTGATGTTTCGGCACCATCCTCATCTATTGTGGTGGTGGATGTATTCTCAAGAATTCTGACGTTTTTCAGAAGTTTCCTCATCACGTAATCCCTGATGAGGGGGTCAAGTTTACCCAGAAACTCGCCTCTTGATACCACGCTCACCTCTGATCCAAGGGAGGAGAATATACCTGCAAATTCAGCTGCAATCACACCCCCACCTATTATAACGAGTTTTTCAGGGGTCCTGTCAAGATCAAGCACGTCCCTGTAGGTTATGGCTTTTTCAGCACCCTCGATGGGGGGTATGCTGGGCCTGGCCCCTGTTGCTATTATGAGCCTGTCATAGGGGATTTCATCATCCCCTGCGGTTACTCTACCCTCTGAGACCTCTGCGTCGGCGTATATTACCTCTACACCCGCATCAAGTGTCTCCCTTTCTGTAACATGCCTTATCCTGCTGAGTGTTTTTCTCACACCCCTGGCTATTTCCCTGTAGTCTGAGGAGTATTCAAGGTCAACGACACCCAGATCCCTGAGCTGGCGGGCTTCATCCAGAAACCTTGCAACATCATTCAGACCACACACAACCATACATCCCTCATTAAGGCATGTTCCCCCAATGAATTTCCTTTCAAGGATTGTAACGTCGTTTCCGAGGGCTGCGAGTTCCATGGCCGCGGCCCTTCCTGCGGGACCTCCCCCTATCACAACACACTCCATAGGATGCACCTGTATTAATTTTGAATGGTTATTTCCCACAAATCTTTATATGTCACAAATCTTTATCTAATTACTGACAGTGTAATTTTTTGACTTTAATCCTATTAATTTGGAGAGGGTTATTGAATGTGTATTGCAGCACCTGCTCAGATTATTGAAATTGACAGCGAGGATAATGTTGCCACCGTCGACTTTGGTGGTGTGAGGCAACAGGTGAAACTTGATCTTGTGGATGATGTTGAGGAGGGTAAGTATGTGCTTGTTCACTCAGGCTACGCCATTGAGGTGATGTCTGATGAGGCGGCCAGGGAGTCCCTGGAGGCCTGGGATGAACTCCTGAAGGCCCTTGAAGAGGAGGATAACTTGGAGCTGTGATTAACAGATCCATTCCATTTATTTTTTTGATTGGTTTCGGAAAAGACGAAAAATAAAGAATTTAAGAAAAATAAGGTTTTTTCATTTTTCACATGGTATACCATGATTTCTGCGGATTCCTATCTTTGATTTCTGATGTGGGTATGTCCATCATGAATATTATATGGATCCCCAGTATCCATTGTATGTCCTCATGGTGCCATCCTCTATAGCTTAAAGGCCTGGGATCCCACTGGCTCCACTCACTCTATGAAGACTATGTTGTTTGGGTAATCCACCTCTCATCATTTAGGCGGTTTTAAGCTTTGATTTTCATGTTTCACGCAGGCGCTTGCCTTATTATCATAATGCTATACAAAAGACACATTAGAGCAACCACCATGAAACCAATCATTGTAGTTGTAAATATACTTTCTTCAAGAGGAGCCTTTGAGGTTAAAGAAATTAACAAACCCAAAAAATTGAACCCCACTGTAACTAAAACACTAATTAAAAGTTTTTCAGGCGATTTTCTAATATTAATATGCACGTAAGTTCCTTTTCCTTTCATCCAACCATAAATAGCCTCTATTAAACCTAATGTCATACCTACAACAAATATATCCAGTAATATTATCCACGAACTTATGGCACTTTTTGGCGGCATCAGTCCAGCACCTTCCATATACCCTGTAAGAGAGATAATGCTAGTTATTATGAATGCTACCAGTAAGCTGATTATAATTGGCTTATTTTCCATTTAGTACCCTCCAGTTATTTAATTTTAAAAAAATAAAATGTAATAGACATATTTTTACATGTGTATTTGTCTAGGCATCGTATTCTATATAATGGATCCTGTGGTCTTTCCCGATATAAGCTCTCACTTTTTTGAACGGAGGATGATAAGCAAAGTAACACCAGTACTTTTTTGGCACGTATTTAGCGAACTTTTCTATATTCATTTCGATGTTCC
>NZ_JBNASF010000008.1:0-61340 GCF_049720995.1 Methanothermobacter sp. | reverse complement strand
TGCGTTGTGGGTGTGTACTGCGGTGTTTTGCTGTGGGAAGCCCATTTCACTGCCAGACCACACCTCATACTCATACTTGCAAATAAACGAAAATTATATTCCACAGATCTGCATAGACTAAATGCAGGTGTGGAAAATGGAAGCATACTATTTATGGCCAATCTTAACAATTCTTACAATTTTAGGTCTCTCTTATCGTAACAGATCATCACTGGATTCTGAAAAGTTTGTTGAAATAGCTCTTCTCTCACTTCTAACAGTACAGGTGGGGCTGGGTTCACTATGGGCCTTCATTGGGCATGCCTTTATGCCGGATATAATTGCAAGGTATATCGGATGGCCCACTGGAAGTCCATTCCAGCTTGAAGTTGCCTTTGCGAACCTATCATTTGGTGTGCTGGGCCTGCTATCCTGGAAGTTTCGTGGAGAATTCTGGATGGCAACCATAATCGGTTTCAGCGTATTTTACCTCGGAGCTGCATATGGGCACATCATGGACGCTTTAATTAACCTTAACTATTCTCCGGGCAACATCGGCGCACCACTCTACATTGATATAGTCATCCCACTGCTGCTGATTCTGCTTATGGTTTACCATAGAAAATTTTGCCAGAAAAGTCAGGGTTAATTATTAATTTCTGTTCCTGATTATTTTCAGAAAAGTGGTGATGGTAGTTTCTTTTTTTATCTCAGCGGATGAAGTCTCATCAGAGGATCTATGACCATTCAAGGCACCGGGACTTCTCTCCCACAGGGCAGACATGGACATTGACAATCTTTATTATATCAACATCATCTATGACTCGCCTTTCAACATCATGGGCTATTCTGTGGGCATCCCTGAGCATCATATCACCGTCAACCTCTATGTGCAGATCAACGGAGGCATAGGGTCCAAAGTGGTTTATACGGACCTCATGCAGCCCCTTAACTCCACTCACAGACATGGCTGATCTTTCTATGTCCTCCATGATCTCAGGGGATGGGACCGCCCCCAGTATGTTGTTAACATTCTCACGTCCAACATCAAAGGCTGTTTTGAGAACAAGGCCCGCTATGACCACAGCAACAAGGGGGTCAAGGAATCTGAATCCCATGTGTGAACCTGCAACCCCTAACATTATAGCTATGCATGAGAATATATCCACCTTCTGATGCTGGGCATCTGCAACAATCGCGGGACTGTTTATCCTTTCACCAATACGCCTGATGTAGGTGGTCATTGCAATGTTTGCGATTATTCCAAAACCAGCCATCAGGGCCGCCGTGTAATCTGGTGGCGCCAGTTCCAGGAAGAGCTTACGGTAGGCCTCAGAGAGTATCTCATAGGATATTATACCAAGAAAGACCACAACAACAAGTCCTACAAGGGCCTCAGCCCGCCCATGACCGTAGGGGTGCTGCCTGTCAGGTGGACGCTGCCCTATCCTGAAGCCTATATAGGTTATCACAGATGTCAGTACATCAGAAAGTGTGTGGGCTGCCTCAGCAACAAGCGCAACACTCCCTGAGGAAATACCTACCAGAAAATTGAGGGAGGTCAGCAGTACATTGCCACCTATACCGGCAAAGGCGGCGCGTTTTCCAAGACGTATCCTCTCAGATTCCTCCAAATCAAACACCACAGACAGTTTTAAGCCGGGCCATTGCCTCTTCGATAAGCTCATAGGATGTTGCATAGGACATTCTAACATAATCTGAACCCGCCCTTCCGAATGCAGATCCTGGAACAACTGCAACACCAGCATCAAGTGCATTTTCTGTAAAACCTCTGGAGTCCCCCACGTGTGGGAACATGTAGAATGCACCGCCTGGAAGCATGCACTCCAGCCCCATTTCATGGAGGGATCTGAACATCAGGTCACGCCTCCTTCTGAACTCCTCCACCATCTCATTCACGCAGTCCTGGGGGCCCCTGAGGGCTGCAAGAGCAGCAACCTGCGACACAGATGGCGCGCAGGCGGTATTATACTGGTGAACCTTAAGAAGCTCCTCAATTATGTCCTCACGGCCGGCAACGTAACCTATCCTGAGTCCTGTCATGGCATAGGTCTTGGAGAAGCCATTGATGACCAGCGCGTTATCTGTGAAACGGGCGGGGCTGTAATGTTTTCCATCATATATGATCTTTTCATAGATTTCATCTGAGATTATGATGAGATCCCTGTCCTCTGCTATTTCAGCAACCCCCTTAATGTCATCCTTACCCATGACGCTACCTGTTGGATTGGATGGTGAGTTCATTATTATGACCCCTGTGTTGTCTGTGATCAGCGATTCAACCCTTTCAGGGGTCATGGAAAATTCATCCTCCATACTGAGGGGCACCGGTACGCTTATGGCCTCTGCCAGCTTCACACAGGCGTCGTATGATAGGAAACCAGGGTCAGGTATCAGTGCATGGTCCCCCCTATCAAGAAGGGCCTGTGTGCACATGAATATCGCTTCACTGGCACCAACGGTTACTATTATTGATTCAGGTTCAACGTGGACTCTATTTTCTGTTTTGAGTTTCTCTGAAATGGCCTCTCTGAGTTCATCCATACCCCTGTTTGATGTGTAGTGTGTCAGTCCCTCGTCCACAGCCCCCTTGAGGGCTTCCCTCACATGTTCAGGTACATTGAAATCAGGTTCACCTATCCCGAGATTTATTGTGTCCTCACCTGCAACTTCAAACATTTTCCTTATCTCTGAAAGCCTTATGTCCCTTATTCTTGAAGCAAATTCTGTCATCTTAATCGCCCTTCCTGCTGCCATGAACAGCTATCCATGCATCCATGGCATCCTGACTCCTCACACCATGGTGTTACTTTCTCCTCCTTCATCCTAATGTATTCTTTCATGAGGAAGTCCTTCCTCAGCCCCAGGTTGATGTTATCCCAGGGAAGAGCATCGCCGGGGTTTCTCTTGCTGCAGCGGAGCTCCCATTCCCTTGGGGGTACCTTTGAAAAGGAGGCCCTCTCAATGATTTCCCCAGTTTCAGGTCCTCCTGTGGAGAGCACATACTGTATAAGTCCACTGCGGGGACTTCCAAATTTAACAGGAATACCCCCTGTGAGTTTCCTCAGAAGTTTGATCTTCCTCTTCATTTTCCTCATATCATATTCCATCCACTGGAGGGGGGTGTGTGGTTTGGGAATGAGGGGGTTGATGCTGAAGGTAACCATCCCCCTTCTTATTTCATGGAGTTCACGTATGAGGCGCGCCAGATCCTCAAGGTCCGCATCCGACTCACCAGGGGTGCCTGTAAGGAAGTACATTTTAACACGCAAACCCCTTCTTATAGCTTCCTCTGTTTTTTTAAATATCATGCTATCGCTTATGGGCTTGTTAAGTTTTCTTCGCAATTTAAGGGTTGATTCTGGTGCCACTGTAACTGTTTTAAGTCCCCCTTCAAGCAGTGTATCCATGAGGTGGGGTGATAGTGATTCTATTCTGAGTGATGGCATTGAAACCATGAAATCCATATCCACGAGTCTGGAGGAGAGTTCATCTATACGTGAATAGTCAGAGGCAGCAGCACCTATAAGTGATACCTTACTGTAACCCGTGGCGGCACGGCCCTTCTCTGCAACATCCAGGAGCCTGGTGAGTGATGTCTCACGCTTTGGACGGTAGAGGTAGCCGGACATGCAGAAACGGCAGCCCCGTGAACACCCCCTTGAAACACCCAGGAGGAATGATCTTCCGAGTGAGGGGACCATGTTTTTATCATCTGTGACGGGAACTATCTGTCTCACAGGGTGACATGCCCTGTCCATATCCTCAACAATGACCCTTTCTGCAGGGTTGTCGGGGATGTAAACACCCCTTATGTCCATGAATTCATCAATTTCACGGCGAGGATCATTCAGCTCAAGGTACCTGTCGATCAATCTGTTGAGCACAGGCTCAGCCTCACCTATTATGAAGAGGTCAATAAAATCTGAGAGAGGAAGGGGGTTGGATGTTATGCAGGGTCCTCCCGCGATTACCAGGGGTCCATCACGCCCATCCCTCCTTGGCGAGACACCGCCATCTCTCAGCATCTGGAGGATCCTGAAATAGTCCTCCTCGTAGTGCACGGTGAAGCTGATTATATCAAAGTCCCTCAGCGGACTTCCAGATTCAAGGCTTCGTTTATAGGGGTGTATCACCCGCTCACACCATGCATCCTCCCTTGAATTTATAAGATGATATATTATATGATAACCGAGTGATGACATGGCGGTCCTGTAGGGCCCGGGGTAACAGGATGCGACCCTGACATCAACCATGCGCGGGTTCTTGATGATGACATTGTATTCCCGAAGCTGCATGGTCTATAATTTACAAAGTCATTGCACTTAAAGTGGCCATAGGAGGGTGTCCGCATAATATAAATTTAACTCCAACATAATTAGGGTATTGGCTTCTGAAGATGATAGGATGAAGGTAAAGAAGTACTCACTTGTTGCTGTTGGGGGAACCTTTGACAGATTTCATAAGGGCCACAGAAGACTCCTTGATGAGGCATTCCGTGTAGGGAATACCGTGATGATCGGTGTGACGTCAGATGAATTTGCATCGGCAAAGGGAGACGATATAGAACCATGCAGTGTCAGGATGAAGAATCTTGAGGATTATCTTTCAGATAAGGATACCGAGTACCATATAATGAGACTGGAGGACCCCTACGGCACCACAGTTACAGATGAACGCTTCGATGCCATAGTGGTGAGCAGGGAGACCGAGCCGGTTGCCCATGAGATAAATGAGATAAGAAAAAGGAAGGGGTTCAGGGAACTTGATATCATAACCATTGACATGGTACCCGCAGATGATGGTATACCCATCTCATCCACCAGGATAAGGAGGGGTGAGATAGACAGGATGGGTCATCTGCTTGAGAGGATACGCCATGCCATAAAGAGGAAGAGAAATCGGTGAATCTCGGGGTGTTTCCATGAGGGTTAATGTGGGATCAATAAATCCTGTTAAGGTTAGGGCCACAGAGAATGTCCTTGGGAAGATATTCGATGAAGTTGAGGTCAGGGGAGTTGAGGTTGACTCAGGAGTATCTGATCAGCCAGTAGGTCTTGAGGAGACTGTGGAGGGTGCCATCAACCGTGCAAGAGGGGCTTTCAGCAACTGTGAGCTGAGTGTTGGCATCGAGTCAGGTCTTCACAGGGTACCTGGGACAATAACGGGATTTGTGGATCTTCAGTGGTGTGCCATATATGATGGCGATCAGGTAACACTGGGGGTGAGCGCGGGTTTTGAATACCCCCCTTCAGTGGTTGAGGAGGTCATCTCAGGCAGGGAGGTGGGGGACGTTATGGATGAACTCACCGGAGTGGATGAACTGGGCAGGAAGAGGGGTGCTGTGAGTTTCCTCTCCCATGGCCTCCTTGACCGTATTGGAAATACAGAACAGTGCGTCCTCATGGCAATGATACCCCGGATGAATCCATCACTCTATGGTCTTGAATAGGTGGTGTTTTTCCTGGAAGTCAATGAAAATGTGAAGATCTTCATTATGATGGTACTCATATTCTTCACAGGTTTCATCCTGAGAGCTGATACTGTTTGTCTCGGGGACGTTAATGGGACTGAGAGGGCATATCTCACAGATGATCAGGGCCTCCCCTACATGTATGAACTGGACTCCTACTACAACTACCGCATCACAGAGAACTACCTGAAAAACGGGCATCCTGGCGATACACTGAGATCTGGCATCCCGTGGGACTCATATTCCTATTACCCTCCAGGAAGACCCGCTGATTACCCACCGGTGATATCATGGGTTTCTATAATGTTCTACCGGCTTCTTTATCCCTTCACTGATATGAGCCTCTATGAGCTCTGCTTCTGGTTACCCGCTGTTGTGGCACCCTTTGCAGGTACTGTCATGTTCTTTCTAATCAGAAAGTATGCTGGCGATGCTGCGGGGTTCGCAGGCGGTATCCTGATGGTCACAGCGCCCCTCTACTTTGCAAGGACGCTTCCGGGCTTTTTTGATACAGATATGTTCAACTGTCTGATGCCAGCTTTAATTGTGCTTTTCTACACAAGCGTGGTAGAATCCAGGGATAAACATGTCTACATAGCTTCAGGGGTGCTTTTCGCGGTTTCAATGTTGCTTTTCTCCCTTTCATGGACAGGGTGGCCGTTCATGTTCTATGTTACCCTTGCATCGGCCTTTATCTATTCAATCGTATCCTTTAGGAGGGGAACCCTTGATTTTCAGTGCATTGAGAGGCTCTTCCTCCCGGTTTTACTGGCAATTCTTCTGATAGGATTATTCAATGGTCCCCAGCAGCTTTCAGGGCTCAGCCCGCTTTGCATCCTTGATTCAACATCATCAACGGGGCCATGGCCTGATATCTATGAGTCGGTCTCGGAACTTGACCACCCCTCAGCGGAGGTGTTCCTCTCCGCCGCGGGACCCCTCAACCTGGGATTCGGCGTTTTCGGTTCTCTTGTGATTATCAGCATCTTTATAAGGGGAAATATGAGGAGGAAACACCTCCCATCATTCAACCCATTCATACTCACCCTTTCACTGGTATGGATGCTATCAGGGCTTACTGCATATTACATCAGTGTTCGCTTCGGTATTCTCGCAATACCCCCCCTCACATTCATATCAGGTATATTCCTTGGTGCTGTCTTCTCATATATGAGGACCATCAGTGACAGATGGAACTTCAGGGTGGATGTCCCGGTGGTTCTTCTCCTCATCCTCATCCTCTCAGTGGCCGCCGTCGAGGCTGCCGAAATCAGCAGAGTTCCATTTATAAATGATGATTTTTCAGATGCGGCGGATTTTCTGAAAGACAGAACACCACAGGGCACTGTTGTTGTGACTGAATGGAGCTATGGTCACTACATCACAGCCGCTGCAGAGAGACCAGTTCTTTTTGATGGGGGATCACAGAATACTCCCAGGGCCTACTGGATTTTCAGGGCATTCGAGACAGACAATGAGAGTTTATCTGTTGGGATATTAAATATGCTCACATCTTCAGGGGACGCCGCAGTCTCACTTCTCGAAAACAGGACAGAGAACACTTCACTGACTGTTAAGATACTCAACGATATCCTTGGTGTCGACAGAAAATCTGCGGAGAAAATTCTCACCACAACTTACGGTCTTGAAAGTGGATTTGCAGATGAACTCCTCGGATACACCCATCCAGAGAGGGTGAACTATGTTATTCTAACAACCGGTGGCATGAGGTACATAGGGTACTGGTACCTTTATTATGGCTCATGGAGCTTCAGCTCACTTACCCCCAGGCCACTCTATAAGGTGGTGGATACCACGAGCTCTGAAATGCTGAAATCGGTTGATGAAGGATTATGGATGGGTAAGAGACCCTACCGTTTCATAATAAAGAATGGGAACTCTGTGAAAAGATTTGATGTTGAAAAATCAAGTAATTTTTCTGTTATATTTTTCCCAGAGGAAGGGGAGGCTATAATTATAGATAGGAGATTTGAAGATTCCCTTTTTGTAAAACTTGTGCTCCTCGGGGAGGAAAGCGACCACTTCAGAAGGATATACAGAAATGGTTATGTAACCATCTGGGGGTTGAGGTGATGTGGGGGAGGGATTTGAGGATTTCAATTATTTTAATTGCAGTTATATTCTTTCTTGGATTCTTTCTGAGGATGGAAAATGCTTTCTTTGATGATCCACTGTATACCGACGAAAACGGACTGCAGTATTTTCAGGAGAGCGACTCCTATTACAATTACCGCCTCACAGAGAACCTCGTATCAGGGGGGCACATGGGTGATGCTGTGATTGATGGGATGCCATGGGATCTTCACTCATATTATCCTCCAGGTGTTCCTCTGGACTACCCCCCACTGCTTCCCATCATGGTCTCAACCTTATATGCACTGATCAGCGCATTTTCACCGGTAACTCTACGTGAAATCTGTCTTATCATGCCGGCCTTCACAGCTCCACTTGCGGGAATGGTATGTTTTCTCATTGTAAGAAGATTTTACGGGAACTTCCCTGGATTTGTGGCAGGCGTGCTCATTGTTTCAGCACCCTTCTATCTTATTAAAACTGTTTATGGATTCTATGATACTGACATGCTTATTATCACAGTTCCACTAACTGTGCTCCTGTTTCTTGCTGAGGCAGATTGCAGTGAAAAAAGCAGGATCCTCCTATCATCATGCGCGGGGCTGTTCCTTTTTCTATTCTCAGTCACATGGAGTGGCTGGCAGATAATGTTTTACATACTTTTTGCAGCGTTTTTGGTTTGTCTGGTGATGTTTAGAGGCACTGAAAAAATGAGGGATATGATGGAGATATTCATTCCAGCATTCGCTGTTCTTTTTGTTCTTCTGGTACTTCTGAACCGGCTTGAACTCATTAAACTTTTCATGGCACCTCTAAGATTACCTGATCTCATGAGCTCCACGTTATGGTATCCATGGCCTGATTCATATGCCACAGTGGCGGAACTTCAGCCAGCATCCCCTGATAAAATCCTGAGGTACGTATCACCTCTGCTGATTATTATGGGAGGCTCTGGAATTCCACTGTACCTTATCTGTGGACGTGACACTGAACCGGGAATCCTGATTATCATACTCTCCCTCTGGATCCTGACAGGGGCACTGATGCTAATGAAGGGTGTAAGGTTCATCATGTTCCTTATACAGCCCCTTTCGATATCCGCAGGGATATTAACAGGTATGGTGACAGAACATTCCCCCAACAGGACTTTTAAACAGATTAAAATAGCTGTCTCCTCTATCATCATGGTACTGGTTCTGGTCCAGGTTTTCATATCATGGGGGATGCTTGGAGATCTGAAACCCGGGTATGATGACTACTTTGAGGAATCAGCAAAGTGGATAGCTGAAAATACTTCCACTGATTCAGTTATAGTAACTGAATGGAGTTATGGCCACTTCTACACATCAGAAGCAGATAGACCGGTTCTTTATGACGGCAGGCTGGCCTACATTGAGACCATACCAGCCAGAGCTCTGTGGTATGGGCCGTCCATTGACCCGGGGATACCATCAACTGCAAGGGACTACTGGATCAGCCGGGCCCTTTCGTCTGACAACACGACGCTATCTGTAAATGTTCTGAGGATGCTTTCCAACTCCGGTGATGAGGCATACCTTCTCCTTGAGAACTATACAGGCGACAGTGCAGGGTCCCTCAGGATAATGGATGAGATCCTTTCCCTTAACAGATCCCAGGCCAGAGATGTGCTGGTGAAGAAGTACGGTCTTAATGAGGAAGATGCCCTCAGGGTAATCAGCCTCACACACCCTCTCAATTCACGTGAAATAGTCATTGTGATTCCGGATCAGATGATCAGCAGCATGGCCGTCAGATTGGATGGAAGTTACACGGTTTCAGGGGATATATACTCCAGGATATGGGTTAGGGGAAACCGCATTGAGGAGGAGGTTATCGATCCTTCAGGAAAGAGTTCAGTGGTGGAAATGGATGGTGCAATGTACCTCATGAACAGAAAATACAGGAACTCACTGCTCTTAAGGCTTTTACTGGGAGTTCCTGATGACAGTTTCATCCTGGTTTATGAAAATCCAGAAATAAAGGTTTATATACTTAAGAATTTTTGAAGAGGTTAATCATAGTTTGATTGTAGCGTCATGGGCCATATAGTATCATTCATTGAGGTCTCAGGGGGGGGTGTTTGTGGTTACAGAAGTATTGAGCGGTGTTTATCTGGATTTTCAGTTGGTTATGATAGTGAGTAACTTAATTTAAAAATAGCAGTATAATTCAAATACAATTTAAAAATTTTAAGAAAAGAATTTTAATCAGAGTCTGTTGATCGTGGTGTCACGGGCTGTGTTGATTACTTCACTGATGTTTCCAGCTATTGATCCGGAAATGTTGAATATGTAGGAGCCTACGGCTATGACTATTACCAGTAGTGCTCCTACGATCAGTATCATTTCAGCGCTTATCTGGGCCTCTTCCTCGATCAACAATTTAATCCTGCTCTTAGATTCCTGCACCTGTGTTGACGTTTGTCCTGACGTTGTTTATGTCCTGTGCGGCGTTGAGGTTTGATCTGCTGAAGTATGCTCTGTAGATTAGTAGTGCGACGATTGCTATTACGATTACACCACCGAAGAGCAGTATGTATTCAGCTGCGCCCTGTCCGGCTTCATCTTTTAAGAACTTCATAATTTCACACCTCCATTAATTCACCAGTTTTGGCTTGTTCTATCTTCTGTTGTTAACCACTTATAAATTTAGCGGATAACCTTTCCAGTTTAACCATTCATTTCACATCGATATAAATATATTTAAATGGTTTTGTTCATAGTATCACAAAGGTGATGTGATGCCTCGGAAGTACAACATTGACAGGGTGATACTTGAAATCCTCCAGGAGGGTGATCTCAGCAGGGCTGAAATTGTGGACAGAATAAGGTCGAGAATCGAGTTCAGTGTCACCGATAAGACAATAAATGAGGCCATCTTCAAGCTGCTCAAGGCCAGCAGGATAACCGTCACAGGCTATGACCTTGGCATATACAATGGCATTGATAGGGTGCAGTCTATTAAACCCGATGGCATAATATTTGGTCTTGTGCAGAGGGATCCACTTGAAATGAACCTCTTAATAAGAAAACTTGAATCTGAAAACCTGCATGAATCAGAATCAGCACTCAACAAACTCAGAAAAATCTTCAGGGCTAAAACGGCTGAGATTGGGATTGACGCAGAAGCCATATTTGGAATGATAGTAAATGAAATACTGTCCCTGGACCCTGACCAGAAGCGTATCCTGACACAGAAACTTGCCTATGCCCTGAGTGACGAGGATGATGCCCCTGAACAGCTCAGGCACCTCATAACATACTTTGAGATCAGGGCAGGGAACATGTGATTATCCGCTGTTTACGCTTTCCCTGACATTGTTGAGGTCCGTTGTCACATTAAGAGGATTCGTTGTTTTTATGTACTCTGTATAGATCAAAAGGGTTGCTATCGCAATAACAATCACACCACCAAAGAGAAGTATATACTCAGCGGCTCCCTGACCGCATTCATCAAAAACTATTATCACTGAAATCCACCCCAATTTTTATTTATATGGGATTTATAAAAACCACATTATAAATTTTCACCCTAAAAAACCTTTTATAAATGAATGCAGATAATAGAATATTAATTTAAACTCTAGTAATTCCTGGGAGCGGGAGGCATTCAATGATATATTTACTGGTTACATTTGCTGGAATCCTAATGATATTTGCTGGCCTTTACTTCATGTCACTTGGCTTTGCAACACCGCCGGATATTTTGATGTTCTTTCTGGGCCTCATTCTCTTTGTACCGGGTCTTATAATCACCCTTCTATTTGCAGGAAGAATAGACCTGGAATCTATTAAAACTGTATCAGCGAAAAAAACTCCTGAAAAGAAGGTTAAACATGCTGCAAGGGCTCCTGTTAAAAGACAGCCCACCTTTAAGGCTCCTGAGGCTGTTGAGGGGGCTCCTGAAAAGAAGGTTGTTGGTGTTGGAAGGTCAACTTTGAGTGCTCCTGAGGCTGTTGAGGGGGCTCCAAAGAGGAGAGTTCCTTCAGTTCTAAACGAAAAACCAGAAAAGGAATCCAAACGTTCAGAAAAGAGCATCCCTGAGACACCAACCGGAGCCAAACCGTTCAGGACGCCCAGAACCCCCACGAAGGAATTAAAGGATGCGAAATCCTCTACTGAGGTGTCATCGGCGTCAGAGGCCATCGCTTCAAAGCCTTCCAGAATAGCCCCTATCAGAAAAATCACCCCTGAAAAGACCATAAGACCCGCTCCCAAAAAGAAATCTCCTGAAATGGCTCCAGAAGAGGTTTCTAAGACTGAAACCACTGAAACTCCCCGTAAAAGGCTGTTCAGCCTTCCAAAACTGAGAAAGGGTAAGGAGGATGCAGCTGAAAAGGGTAAGGGTTTACCACCTAAAAAGAAAACACAGAAACCGGTAAAACCCGCCCCGGTCAGAAGAACACCAGCAAAGACGGATAACACCTACGTGACAGAAAGGCTCAAGAAGCTCAAGCAGGAGTACATAGAGAATGTGGATGATGTTGAGGACCTCCTGGAGGACAGACTGGATTCATTCAAGGGAGCCATAAACAGGATAAGGGCCGAAACAAGGGAGCCGAGCATAATATGGTCATTTGATGCATCAGATGTGCAGGATGCAATGAGGGAGACCATTACCGCTGCTGATGAAAGTGTTGTCCTCATGTATCCATGGATAAGGAACATAGATGTCTCAGTGCTCAAGAAATTCATGGATACAGAGAGCCGCCTCATAATACAGGAGGCCAGTCTGGATGACGAGGCCTCGGTGGAACTCATAAAGGTTTTAATGGACAATAACGTTAAGATAAGGACCATGCCCCATATACATACTGTTGCAGCGGTTGCAGATGATAAGAACGGCCTTATAATATCAACTGACCCGATTTATGAGAGTTTTGAGGTTGGTGTTATCTACAAGGACAAGAAATCCATATCTGAAATTAAAAAACTCTTTGAGGAGGCATGGAATCTTTCAGATGAAATCAACCTGGAGGGAGTTTAGTGAAAATTCAGTGGTTTGGACACTCGGCATTTGAGATAACATCGGATGATACAAAAGTACTCATAGACCCTTTCATAAGCAATAACCCTGTCTGCAGCAGTGCTGTGGAGGACTTTGACCCGGATGTTATCTGTGTCACCCATGGTCATGCAGATCACCTTGGCGATGCCATGGAGATAGCTGACAGGTCAGGGGCCATCTTAATAGCTAACCACGAGCTCTCTGTTTTCTTCGGGAGGCAGGGGCTTGAAAGTAACGGTATGAACATCGGGGGAACTGTTTCTGTTGATGGAATCAACATAAGGATGGTGGATGCAAGGCATTCCTCAGATATAGACTTCACAGAGGAGGTAACATCGGGGGGAAGCGCCTGCGGTTACATCATTGAAACCCCTGAGGGGAAGGTGTACCATGCAGGTGACACAGGGCTGTTCACGGATATGAGGGATATTATAGGTGCCATTTACCGGCCCGAAATTGCACTTCTACCGATAGGGGACCGCTACACAATGGGGCCGGAGGATGCATCCATAGCCGTGGAATGGATAAAACCTGAAAGGGTGTTTCCCATGCACTACAACACCTTCCCGGTAATTGAACAGGACCCGGAGATCTTTGCTGGAATGGTAAGGAGAACCTCCCCTGACACAGAGGTCGTTGTCCTTGAGGTCGGGGGCGTCTATGAAGATTAATCATAAAGAAGTGATAAGGATGGCAAATTTTTTCACCAATTTCCTTGATAAACTATTCGGAAGGAACAAGAAAGTGAAGATAGGGCTCTACGGTCACCCTAATTCCGGTAAAACAACCCTTGCAAACAGGATGTGTGAGGACTGGCTTGGAAAACCCCTGGGGTTGACCTCAGAGATACCCCATGAGACAAGAACGGTGTATAAACAGGAGAGAATCACCATAGAGAGGAACGGGGCGGAGCTCGACTTTGACATAATTGACACACCGGGAATAGCAACAAAGGTTGACTACAAGAACTTCCTTGAATTTGGGCTGTCAGAGCAGGAAGCCAAGGAAAGGGCTAAGGAGGCCACCAAGGGGATAATAGAGGCAATAAAATGGCTTGATGACGTTACCGGCGTGCTCCTTGTCATGGATTCATCACAGGACCCTCTGACACAGGCCAATATAACAATAATAGGGAACCTTGAGGCAAGGAGGATACCCTTCCTCATAGTTGCAAACAAGATAGACCTTCCTGAGTCATCTCCGGAGAGGATCATATCGGTTTTCCCACAGCATACTGTTGTCCCTATCTCAGCGCTTCACGGTGAAAACACAGAGGACCTTTACATGCAGATGGTTAAAAAATTCAGATGAGGGGTTAAAATGGATGGCTTGAAAATGGATTTTCTTTCATCAGAGGCTCTTGAGGATAAAAGCAGCATGGAAAAGATCTCAATGATCATAGACCGTGTAAAGGATGGGGACATACTGGTTCTGGAGGGGAGTCTCTCGCCCGCAGAGGAGGCTGAACTCATAGAGACCACCATGAGGGAGATCGACGTTGAAAACTTTGTGGGAATAGACATATATACACTTGAAAAGGATGAAAAGGCGTTTCTGGGACTCTCAAAGAGAAGGACAGTTGGACTTACCATAATAGGCCCTGCCAATGTCATGCGGACAGTTAAGAGGAAGTCGAACTTCCTCTCAATGATTGCAGAGATCGGTGATTCAGGTGCATCAGTGCATTAAGTGCGGGGAGAAGTTCAGGTCTTCAGAGGAACTAAAGAATGGATGTCCAAAATGTGGAAGCAGGTACTTCAGGTATGTGGCTGACAGGAGGGACCCTGAACCGGTTGGGGACCCCATTGAGACCATAATGGTCAGGAAGAACGGCATATATGAGGTTAACCTGACATCTCTCCTTGAGGATGAGTCAATAATAGTCTCTGATGAGGAGGGCAAATACTTCATTGACCTGAACTTCCTCCTCAAGAAGAACCTTAAGAGGAGGGTTAAATAACTTAATCTTCTGTAACAATGTTACCCTTTCCTGGTGGAAGGACCCTTACAAAGTCCTCAAGCTGGAATAGGTTCTCAGGATCAACTTTTGCCTTTATGGCCTTTGCAAGAGCCTCTTTTTTGGTGTAACCCGGCTTTAACACAACAAAGCTTTCTGTTCTTTTTTTAACAGCTGATGGGGGGCCGCACATCACCCTTTCTCCATCGTGGTCCACCACACCAACGGCAACCTTTAGGGGAACACCCCTAATGTAATTTCTGGGACCCCTTATGATAAAGGCCCCCCTTGCAACGAATTCCCCTGACCTTGGAGTTTTTGAAACCTGTTCCGGGCGAACCCAGTAGACATCCAGGGACGTGAAACCCCGTGCCCATGCACTTGAAAATGACGCTGCAAAAACCGCGGCTTCCTGAATGGTTGTTTCTGGTACCTCCCGACCTTCACTTTTTATAACCACCGATGGAGCCCCATGGATATCTGAGTGGAGGTATATGTCCCTTGGGTCCATGTGCCTCTTCACGACCATCTCGTTGGTGCCGGCGTCCCTTCCACCAATTACAAGGAAGTCGTCTGATGATATGAACCAGCGAAATTTTTCAAACCAGCGGAGTTTCCTCTTAACCCTTTTCTGGGGAACCATGATGTTTCTGAGGGCATCGTCCCTTCTCTTCTCAACCCTCTCAATTTCTTTCTCTGTTTTCTCCATCGCCTGAAGCAAACCCTTTATTTTTCTTTTGGATTTCTTGGCCTTTTCATAGTAGATCTCTGCGTTCTCTGGAACACCAAGCTTCGGGTCAATCCTTATCCTTTCACCGTCAATAAGGAGGGTCATGTTTCCCATTCCATCAATTTCCCGGATCATCTGGGCCTCTGCCATTCCCTTCCTGCGGGCATCAGCTATTATCTTCCGTATTTCCTTCCACGAGTATTTTTCACGGGCATCCCTTACTGTTCTGATCACATCCTCAACGGCCGGGTAGTGTGCATAGAGGAGGTCACCCTTTCTTGTTGAGGTATCTATTGTTTCCTGGAATTTCTGGAGGGTCTCCCTCTGTATCCTGAGTCTCTTCCTGAATTTTTCAACCTCTTTCTCCCACTCGGCCTCATGGGCCTTCCTGAGCTCCTCCCTGAATATTGAACTGAAGAACTCGTCTGCAGCTTCGTTGAAACTCTCAAAGTACTCCCTCTCTCTATCACGGTACACCATGAGTTCAATGGGGAGCACGTCACCTTCACCGTTCTTTATGATATGGGGTTTGAATTTGAGGTCCCTGAGCGGCTTGAAGAGTTCACCTATTGCAGAGTCAATTTTTTCTATCTCATCTCTTCTCAGGGTGCTGGCTGCCCTATTCTTATCGAGACCTGATCTCAGAATGATCTCCTCTGCATAGAGGCCACCAAACCCGTTTCTTGCAAGTGTCCTTATGAGGTCGGTGTCTGAGTTTTTCAGCATCCCCTCAAGCTCACTCCTATCATACCTCAGGGGGTGGAGACCCCTTGATGGGGGGTACTCATACCTTTCACGGGACGCTATTCTTCTGTCGCTCCAGGTTTTCCTTTTAAGGGGCAGTATTATTTCTCCCTCCTGGTTAAGGAGTATTATGTTCCCCTTTGAGAATAGTTCCACCACGAGGGTGTATTTCTGCTCCTTCTCGATTTCTATCTCCACTATTCTATCAAAGCTGTGCTGCCGGACCTCCCTCACGATTCCACCCCTAAGGTGCTTTCGGAGGAGCATGGGGAATGATGGGGGAATCTTTGGATTTTCAGGGGGATACTCTGTCCTGTGTATCCTTACACCCGCCTGCATAATCACATCCGCCCTTCCCTCGCCCGGGATATGGAATCTGATTATTACAGTGTCCCTGAGGGGCTGATAGGCCTTATCCACCCTGGCACCCGTTAGAATCTCATTGAGTTCCCTGGTAACTGCAAAAACATCAACGTTTGACATTGTCTTCATATTCAACACCTCGCAAGAAACAGAAGTCCGACGGCTTTAAGTATTTAATGATGGTATAATAATATCTTTCCATGGTTCGATGGAAAACTTTTAAGACCATCAAGATACTAAAAACTCTCTGGAGGTTTTAATGTGGATACTGATGCTAAAATGACTGCTCTTCATGTTCCTGCAGGTATAGTGGCGGCCATAGTGTCATTTTACCTTTCAAATGGTTCAATAGCAGTTCTCGGAAAAAATCAGGCACTCGGCACCTTCGCGGGCCTTGTTATACTGTTGATTGTTGGAAATATTGCAGAAAGGTTATTCGGCAAGGAAGAGGTTGGGGGATTTAAGGGGTGGCTCTGGAGTGGTATAGTGCCATTTCTTTTCATCTGGTTCGTTATATGGGCAATACTCATAACTTCAACCACCATAACCCCATAGATTCCCCTTTTTCAGGCCCAGTAGAATATCCAGGCAAAGACGAATATAAGTGCAAGTACGAATATGAGGGGGGCTATCACACGGCTCACAGCAACGATTGAACTTATGGTTGATACAAGTTCCGTTGAATTGGTGGGACCGAGGGTATGCAGACCCCTTATTCTAACAACCCTGCACCCTGCCCTGACCTCCTCAAGGTCATCGATTGCCTCTGAGACCGCCTCCCTGATCTCAGTTATAATCTCATCCCTTCTGTGTTTTCCCACGGGGTTGTGGCCTCCTGAAAGGGTGTTCACAAAGTGGGTATCCGTTGTCATCACCTCGGCTTCATCTATGTCCAGCTTCAGAAGCTCCTCCAGTATCTCGTCCCTGAAGCCCATGACCATGTTATTGGCGTCAAGGAGTACGTAGGCGGTCCTCTGTTCTCCGGTCTCAACCACCATGACCATAACTCCGCTCTGGCCAATGCCATCCTCCTTTGAGAGGCCATCCATTTTCCTCTGGGCACAGCCAACCCTCAATTTATGGCGGCGTGAAGGGCACTCAATGGAGTCCACCGCATCGAGGAGGTCGAACATTTCAGGGTTGCCTGCAAGTATTCTGCCTGTTTCACCCTGGAATGAGTTGTGACAGTCCACAACAACCACATTTTTTGATCCGCAGCGACCCCCCGCAAGGTTCATCATTGAAAGCCCCACACCAAATTCTATGTCATCAAATCCATGGGGTGCCATTGTTGCCAGGATCAGCATGCCATCGCCAAGGAACTGGACGCCGATGGTGGCACTGTTTCTGGTGTATCTCCTGAATTTACTGGCTCCCTCATGGTATTCCATGCAATCAAGCGCCTCCCTGATGGCACCCTCAACCTTTTCCAGTTCCCTCACGGATACCGGGTTGAAGTCATGGGTTGAGGGGCCATGGGCGACCATTGTGAATGTGTCAAATCTCTCGGAGAGTATTGTGGGCATGTTGGCACCGCCTATGGTTCCTATTGGACCCGGATGTACCGAGGGGCTTATGAAGAGAGCCTTTATATCGGAGCCCCTCTGGAATGCAACCACACCCGCAAGGGTGTCCACGGGTTCACCGATCTCACTGAAGATGCTTTCAAGTTCAGGTGAATCCTCGGTTATATGTGAGAGAAAGAGGCTCAGGAACTCCAGTGAGCCGACCCCAAGGTTCTTTCTCATGGGTGACTCAACCACCATGACAAATGAGTAGATGGCAAGTATGAGCATTGCTGAGGCGACAAGTATCTTCAGTAAAAATCCTATCAAACTGAAGTAGCCGATATTTGTGGCGATGCTCAGGAATGACACAACGATGTTCATGCTCACTATGAGGATTGGCTGAACAGAGGATATGAGGATTGAATTTGTGAAGCTTATGTTTGAGGTTCCCCAGATCACCAGCAGGCGGAAGGCGAATATAACAGCAGAGGCGAGTATTATGGAGTTGACTATTAGGTCGGTCTGCAGCAGGGATGATGCCAGGCACCCACCGAGGTAGATCAGAGAGAATATCATCATGGAGAAGAAGGCCAGGAACATGGACTGCTTCATCTTCATCCTTCTGCCAGCCAGCGAGTTGACCCATGGCTGGGTGATGGCACCTGCCATTATTGATGAAAATCCAAGGACAAGCACCCCATTGGTTCCCCCATAGAGTATATCATGGAGTACGCTTATCCCGGGGACCATATCGATGATAAACCCCACAGCACCCACAAAGAAGCTTATAAATATCATTGAGAGGAGGGATATTTCGGTTTTAGGGAGGGTCATGATGTACTTTGAGAGATCAGTCACATTCTTTGTGCTTGACATATTCTACCTCAACTAGTTCTGGGATCTAATGGAGAAAGATATTTAAAAATTTGATCCATATTAAATTTATTCAGCAGCAGCCCTTCTGGAATGCTCTGGAGTTTAACCCTGATCTGGTTAATGATCCACGTCGTTCTGAAGCACACACCCTGATGGCTTTATACAGGCATGGGAGATGTTTTCATGGAGATAAAACTTAAAACACCACTTTCAGATGATGTAGCCAAACTTAAAGCTGGTGACATCGTTTATATCACTGGAAAAATATTCACGGCCCGTGACAGGGCCCATAAAAGGATAATTGAACGGGGATCTCCCTTTGATATTGAGGGCTCTGTGATATTCCATGCAGGACCCATAATAAGGTTTGAATCGGAACCTGATATCAGTGGTGAGTCGATAACTGAGCCCCCGGCACGACTCGTGGTTGTGGGGCCCACCACAAGCGGGAGAATGAACCCCTTCCAGCCACAGGTTATAGAGATGGGTGTGAGGGCGGTTATAGGTAAAGGTGGAATGGATGATAGAACGAGGAATGCCCTCAGAAAAAAAGGCGCTGTTTACCTGGCAGCTGTTGGGGGCTGCGCGGCACTCTATGGCTCGGCAGTTAGGGGTATAGCCGCAGTGCACTGGCTGGACCTGGGTGTACCCGAGGCGGTATGGGAGCTGGAGGTCGAGGACTTCGGACCCCTCATAGTTGCCATGGACGCCGCTGGGAGGAGCCTCTATGAAACCCCGGATGATGAATACGACCTTGAGGTCCAGAGAATACTCGATTGAGCTGTGTGTGCAATGTTTGACTTCAGCATCTCTGAGCACATTAAACTCGATGGACTTGTGGACACCCATATCCACACGGCCCCTGATGTGAGGGTCAGATCCATGAATGACATTGAACTGGCTTTCGCCGCACTCAGGGAGGGTATGGAGGCTGTTGTGATAAAGAGCCACACCGAACCCACCTCAGGGAGGGCCGCGCTGGCCTCTGAGGTTACGGGTATGAGGGTCATTGGGGGTGTTACACTGAACACGCCGATGGGGGGCCTCAACCCGGAAGCGGTCCATGCCGCCGCCATGATGGGCGGAAGGTTCGTCTGGTTACCCACCGTCTCGGTCGGGAGGGCTGAGGGTGACCTTGATGCTGTTCTTTCCGCTGTTGCTGAACATGAAATGGTCCTGGGAACCGGACACCTGAAACCCCATGAGATATTCCATGTCCTTGACCTTGCCGCGGACCATGGTGTCGGTAAAATTGTCATCAACCATCCACTGACTGGTGCTGTGGGCGCCACTCTGGAGGAGCAGAGGGAGATGTCAAGGCACGCTTTCCTTGAGCACTGCCTTGTGGCCTGCATGCCCCGCCATGATGGGCTTGACTTTGAACTCATAGCTGAATCTGTGAGGTATGTTGGGGTAGAAAGGTGCATAATGGCGACTGACTTCGGGCAGGGCCACAATCCATCCCCCATTGCAGGTATGAAGCAGTTCATATACCTGATGAAGAAACATGGATTTTCCCACTCGGATATAATGATGATGTGCCGGCATAATCCCCTTGAACTGATATCCTGACGTTTTAGGAAAATCAGATCATATATTAACGTTATCTTCCGCTATCAAAAATTATATATGAGAACTTTGATTAAGGGTGAAATCAACCTTTATAACTGTGCGAGTGATATGATGTCTGATAAAAAGATTGAGAAGGAGCTTAAACAGAGAATAAATCAATTTAAAAAGCTTTTGAAAAATGATGATGAACGTGAGAACTTCTATAACAATATATGTGGTTCTGAAATCCTTGTGAGAATTGAAATATTTCTTCCATCAAGCAACCCTGAAAGGTACTATGACGGACTTTTCCTTTACCTCAATGATGAGGGTAGAATAGTGAACGCAGAGTACTACTACAATGAGGGTGGTGAGGGGTCAATCACAGAGCTCGACGATAAATCCCTTGAGGTTGTAAGGGAACTCTTTGAGGATGAACTATCACTTGAGATTGAATGATCCTGGAGTTCACGGGTCTTAAGAAACTTTAACTTTATTTATAATAACTTCAATACATATTATGATTAAATTTTTTCAGTGGAGGATTCAATACCATGCGAAGTTTTGAAAAACTGACTTCCCTTAAGGAATACATTCCCATCAAGAAAAAGGAGGGCGGTGAAAAGAACATTGGCCTTCTTGTGGATGGGCCGAACATGCTCAGAAAGGAATTCAGCCTGAACCTTGACCTTGTAAGGAAGATAATGTCTGAATACGGGAATATGCGTGTTGGGAAGGTTCTTCTGAATCAGTACGCCTCTGATAAACTGATAGAGGCCATTGTAAACCAGGGCTTTACACCAATTGTCGTGGCTGGAGATACAGACGTCTACATGGCTGTTGAGGCTATGGAACTGATATACAACCCTAATATTGATATAATAGCCCTTATGACACGCGACGCTGATTTTCTACCCATAATAAACAAGGCAAAGGAAAATGGTAAGGATACAATTGTGATAGGCGCCGAGCCAGGTTTCAGCGCAGCGCTGCAGAATTCTGCGGATCATGCCATAATCCTGAAACCAGAGAACAGCAGACCAAGGAAGGGGAATGTAGCAGGGGAAAATGATTGAATGGGTGATGTGATGTTCCATGATCACCTGAATGAGGTTAAGCGCAGGGAACACGCCCTCCAGATAATAGGGGAGCGTATTGCCAGCGAGGGGCGCAAGGGAATATATGACCTCACCGGTCTTTCAGGGGGGTTCCCCCTTGAAAGGGAGGATATTGGACTCCTTGAGACGTACGTGGGGTCAGCGGTCTTTGAGGAGAGACTCCAGATAGCTGGCAGAAAGCACATGGGCGGTGAGATGGTGGCCGCCTTTAACAGGACAAGCAGCGCGATACTTGCATCAATCCTGGAACTTACAGAGCAGGGTTCACTGGTTGTGCACTACCTGCCGGAGCTCCCGTCCCACCCATCCATCCCGGCAAGCACTGAACTGGCAGCAGCAGGGTACCATGAGACCGATGACTTCACAGAGGATATACCAGAAGACGCGTCCCTCGTGGTTGTGACAGGTTCGACAATGGACCACAGGGTGGTTGATGAGGCGGAGCTCCAGCATGTAATTGAAAGGGCCCACTCGGTGGGGGTCCCTGTACTTGTTGATGATGCATCAGGCGCCAGGCTGAGGACGGTTCTATTTAACCAGAAGAGGGCATGTGACCTGGGAGCGGACCTTGCAGTTACAAGCACCGATAAACTGATGCACGGGCCAAGGGGAGGTCTTCTCGCAGGAAGATCCGACCTTGTCGAGAGGGTTAAATCGAGGGCCTACCGGTTCGGACTTGAGGCCCAGCCACCGCTTATCGCTGCAATGGTGAGGGCACTGGAGAAATTTGACCCATCTGAAATTCTCAAAGCCCTTGAAAGGAAGGGGTACCTTCTTGAGGCTCTGAGGAACCTTAATGTGGAGGAGACACCCACCGGTATAATGATGAAACCAGATTCACTGGAGAAACTCTATGATTCCACATACACCGGTGATGAGATTGGTGTGGCCCTTTCAATGCTGCTCCTCTCTGACCATGGAATAATAACCATACCCGCTGTGGGGATGCCCGGGGCATCAAAGACACTGAGGTTTGACCTGGCATCAAGGGACGCAGAGAGACTTGAACCTGAACTTCTGAGGGATGCAATTGAGGAGGCAGTGGACAAACTTTCAGGCATCATCAATGACAGGGTGATGATGGATAAACTTATCTTTGGTTCATGATGGTTCCCGGGCCTTCATGCAGGAAAACGGTTTCTGAGCACTCAAAATAATTTTTTTTCAAAAAAATCACATCCTGAAATTTTTCCCACCAGAAAAAACTGAAATGGCCACATATGAACGATTCTGAGTTTATAATGGAGGTGTCAGGCTGATAGTTATTGATGGATCAGAGGGTGAGGGCGGGGGAGCCGTTGTAAGGGTTTCAACGGCCCTTGCAGCCATAAAATCGCTCAGGATAAGAATATACAATATCAGGGCTCGCAGACCCCGAAAGGGACTGTCACATCAGCACCTCACTGCTGTGAGGGCAATTGCAGAAATAAGTAACGGCAGACTCAGAGGAGATGAACTCGGGTCAATGGAACTGGAATTTTCACCAGGATGTATCAGTGGTGGTAACTTTGAATTTGACGTTAAAACCGCTGGAAGCACCGGGCTTGTCCTCCAGGCCATAATGATAGCTTCCACAGCCTCCAGAGGTGAACTGGATGTGACCGTGAGGGGAGGCACAGATGTCCTCTGGGCCCCCACGGCAGACTACCTCAGGGAGGTAACACTCCCGGTACTCGGAATGATGGGTTACACTGCAAATCTTGAGTTAATTGAGAGGGGCTACTATCCTGAAGGTGGGGGTGTGGTTCATGCAACCATTGAGCCATCCACACCCGGGCCCATTGTACTTGAAAGTGCTGAAATTCACTGCATAAGGGGCGTTTCCCACTCCAGGAACCTTCCGATACATGTTGCTGAAAGGCAGGCGGAATCAGCCAGGAGGATCCTTGAGGGAACAGGGCTCGATGTGGATATACGTGTTGAGGACGCCTCCGGTTCACCGGGCAGGGGTTCGGGAATCACACTCTGGGCTGAGGGCAACACAAGGCTTGGTGCAACTTCACTTGGAAAACCAGGCAAGAGGGCAGAACTGGTTGGTGCAGAGGCTGCAGAGGAACTCATGGGTTTCATAGAATCTGGCAGACCCCTTGACAGGTACATGGGCGATCAGATCATCCCCTACATGGCCATCGCAGGAAATTCAAGAGTGGCCACATGTGAACTCACACTTCACGCAGAGACCAATATTATGCTTGCAGAAAAAATAACCGGAAGAAAATTCAGGGTGGATGGTGAACGCGGGGGGCCAGCCATAATCGAGACTCTCTGATAGGTATTAGAAAAATGAGGTTAACGGTGGCAGCTGAGGGCCACCGATATCACAGGTGTATGCACTCGCCGGATATTATTTTGCGGAGCGTTCCATCGTCCAGTTCCAGTATGAGGGCACCCTCGCTGTTGATGCCGATGGCCTCACCATGGACGATTTCACCAAGCTGTTTCCTTATTTCAACACGTCTGCCGATTGTCTTTGACATCTTCCTCCATTCTCTTAGAATCTCATCCATTCTGCCCTCCTTGAAGGAATCATAGACCTCCTCAAAGTTTTTAAGGAACCTTGATATCAGTTCACTGGATTTTATGTCCTTCTGGAGTTCATTCTTAATGGAGGTTGCCCCTTCCCTGAGTTCCTCCGGGAAGTGGCTGATATCCACATTGGTGTCGATTCCCACACCAACAACCACGTATTCGAGGGTGTTGAATCTTGCATGGGCCTCTGTGAGTATCCCACATACCTTTTTATCTCCAATCAGTATATCGTTGGGCCACTTTATTCCCACGTCCAGTCCACATTCCTCCTTCAGTGTCCTGGCAACTGCAACACCGGTGACCAGTGTGAGGAGGGGGGCCGTTGATGGGTGAACCTCTGGTCTGAGTATAATGGACATCCATATCCCGCCCTGGGGTGATATCCAGGGTTTACCCCGTCTACCCCTCCCCCGGGACTGGGTTCTTGCAATTACAACTGTACCCTCCGGGGCGCCATCCTCTGCCATCCGCTTGGCCACGTTGTTTGTGGAGTCCACCTCATCGAAGCATTTTACTTCGTGCCCTATGTACCTGGTTTTTACCTCAAGTTCACATGGATCATAGTAATCTTCCATATAATCACCCCCTTCTTGAGTGCATGTATGCTCCGATGGCTGCAGATATTGCTGCAACCTTCTTTGATGGGAGAAATGTTGAGTGGAGGCGTTCAACCATCTCCTGGTCCTCTTTGACGATCTTCTGCATCTCAGCTTCTATACCCCGCCTGTATTCATCCACGAAGTGTGTGTGAAGTTCTCCCCTCTGGAATGCCTCATTTTTCATTATTGCCTTGTGGAAGGGGATTGTGGTTCTGACGCCCAGTATGATGTACTCACTGAGGGCACGTCGCATCCTGTTTATTGCCTCCTGACGGTCCATTCCCCATACTATGAGTTTGGATATCATGGAGTCATAGAATGGTGGTATCTCATAGTTCATGTAAACCCCGCTGTCAACCCTGACCCCTATTCCACCGGGGGACCTGTAACCTGTGATTTTACCCGGGTTCGGGGCGAAATCTGATAGGGGGTCCTCTGCATTTATCCGGCACTCAATTGCATGGCCCCTTATTGTTATGTCCTCCTGTCTGCATGAGAGTTCCTCTCCTGAGGCGACCCTTATCTGTTCCTTAACAAGGTCCACACCGGTGATCACCTCGGTTATCGGGTGCTCGACCTGTATCCTGGTGTTCATCTCAAGGAAGTAGAAGTCCCCGTTTGAATACAGGAACTCCACGGTACCTGCATTCTCATAACCTATATATTCGGCGGCCTTAACTGCGGCTGAACCCATTCTTTTCCTCAGTTCAGGTGTCATGATGGGTGATGGTGCCTCCTCCACCAGTTTCTGGTGTCGCCTCTGTATTGAGCACTCCCTGTCTGCAAGGTGGATAACGTTTCCATGTTCATCGGCCATTACCTGGAATTCAATGTGACGGGGCTTTTCAAGGTACTTCTCTATATAAACCGTTGGATCCCCGAATGCGGATGCCGCAACAGACTGGGTGGATTCCATGGCCCTTATGAGTTCGTCCTCCTCGTAGACGGTCCTCATACCTATGCCACCGCCACCTGCCGACGCCTTTATGATGATGGGGTAGCCGATTGAATCAGCTATCTCAGCGGCCTCGTCCGGGTCGCTCACACCCATATCGGTTCCAGGGATTACAGGGACCCCTGCCTTCTTCATGAGCTTCTTTGATGTTATCTTATCTCCCATGGCCTCGATGACGGAACCTTTGGGACCTATCAGTTTGATTCCGTGTTTCTCACACTCCTCCCCAAGCTTAGGGTTCTCTGCCAGGAAACCGTAACCTGGATGGATGGCCTCGGCACCGCTTTCCTCGGCAACATCGATTATCCTGTCTATTCGCAGGTAGCTCTGGGATGGGGATGGTTTACCTATTTCGTATGCCTCATCGGCGTACCTTGTAAAGAGCGCATTCTTATCTGCTTCGGAATAAACAGCCACGCTTTTTATTCCTAGCTCCCTGCATGCGCGCATAACTCTTATTGCTATTTCACCACGGTTTGCAACGAGGATTTTGCTGAACATCTGACCGCACCCTGAAATTTATAACACATATATATTATATTGGGGTAACTCTTTTTAAGTCTACCACCTTCAGTTAACCACCTTCAGTTATGGTACCATGAGGAGAAAGAGACAACTTGAGATGCTTCTTGAGAGAGTCCCTCCCCACCCCCACCCTGACCCGGGTCTTGAACAGTACCTCACCCCGGCCCCTCTGGCCGCTGAGGTCCTCTGGGCAGCCAGGGACATGGGGGATATTGTGGGAAGAACCGTTGCGGACCTTGGATGCGGTACGGGCATCCTGGGCATTGGGGCGGCAGTTCTTGGTGCAGAGATGGTTTACTGTGTGGATGTGGATGCAGGGGCCCTTGAGCTTGCGGAAGGTGTGGCAGAGGATCTGGGGCTTGGGAACATCCGGTTCATTGAGGCCGATGTCCGTGATTATGATGACCTGGTTAAGGTCACAGGGAGAGTTGATACTGTAATCCAGAATCCCCCCTTCGGTTCACAGGAGAGGGCTGATAGGGGTGCCGACAGGGTTTTCATGGAGGCGGCATCAGCCATGGGGAGGGCTGTGTACTCATTCCATATGGCCGGATCTGAGGACTTTGTGAGGCGCTACTATGAGGGGTTGGGGGGGAGGGTGACCCACAGATTCAGGGCAGAATTCCCTATACGCCGCACCTACAGTTTCCACAGAATGGAGGTCTCCACGGTGGATGTTGTGGTGGTAAGGGTTGTTTTTGTGTGATCCCCTGGCTGGTGGTTTGCTGGCTGATGCTGTGGGTGTTTTTATGGTGATGTTTTCAGAGGATACCTTGATTTCCATGAATTGCTGAACGATGGGGTGACCCTGGGGATTCCGCCGGGTTTTATCCTGCCCACCCACGGACCTCCAGCGGAAACTTTAAATATGGTTACTGTACAATTTTTAGTACCTATTGCAATCTGCGGTGGATCCGCTCACATTGTATAACGGGATATACGATGTGGTCTGTGGTTTTACTTGCCCAGTCTGCATTGTGGAAATATTTATAAAAGATTAGGACAAAGATTAATAAATGAATAGAGTAGATTTGTCCATATTTATCCCGGATTCGCTGACGGCAGAGACAGGGGATCTCAAAATAAAGACCTACAAGGTGGGTCTTATTGGAAGGGCTGCAGCTATATTCGGGGTTAACCGCATAGTGATCTATCACGATGATGCAGACGGAGAGGCAGGATTTATCAGGGATATCCTGAACTATATGGATACCCCACAGTACCTTCGCAGGAAGGTTTTCCCGATAATGAAGGAGTTGAAACATGTGGGTATACTCCCACCTCTGAGAACTCCTCATCACCCAACTGGAAAACCCTCGGCTGGAGAATACAGACAGGGATTGACGGTCAAAAGGGTAAAGAAAGGAACTCTTGTGGATATTGGCGCAGATAAACTTGCACTGTGCAGGGAAAGACTCACCGTAAATAGGATAATGAGTTTCAGGGTTATCCGGCTGGGTAAGGAAATACTGATAGAGCCAGATGAACCAGAGGATAAATACTGGGGATATGAGGTTCTGAACACCAAACGGAGCCTCTCAAAGAGCCTGAAAACAGTGGATGCCGATGTTGTGGTGGCAACATCCAGGTATGCTTCGCCCATTACTTCTATTCTGGATGAAGTAAAGTCAAAGGTGGAGGGCGCCCCCAGGGTGGCCATCCTGTTTGGCGGTCCTTACAAGGGATTACCAGAGATCGATGCAGATATATGGGTTAACACCATTCCAGGGCAGTGTACAGAAACTGTAAGGACTGAAGAGGCTGTTTTAGCTACTCTCTCAGTATTCAATATGCTAACTCAGATTGATGAAAAATGAATATGAATGATGTAAGGAGGTAAACTTAAATGGCTAGACATCATCAACCAAGAAAAGGATCAGTTGCATTCAGTCCAAGAAAAAGGGCGGCAAGGGAAACCCCCAGGGTCAAATCATGGCCCCAGGTGGATGAACCGGGACTGCTTGCCCTGGCAGGCTACAAGGCAGGGATGACCCACGTAATGATGGTTGATAACCGGAAAAATTCCCCTACAGAGGGAATGGAGGTTTCAACTCCAGTCACAATACTTGAGGTCCCACCCCTAACAGTGATGGCTGTGAGGGCCTATGAAAGGACAAGCAGGGGCCTTAAGACCCTTGGAGAGGTCCTGGCCACCGAGACAAAGGAGGACCTCAGAAGGAAGCTCACTCCACCTGCAGAGGACTATGACCAGGAGGCTGCAATCGAAAGGATAAGGTCAAATATGGAATACGTTGCAGATGTCCGGGTTATTGTACACACAAACCCCAGACTTGCAAGCGTACCCAAAAAGAAACCTGAGGTCTTTGAGTGCGGTCTTGGAGGTAAGACCCCTGAGGAGAAATTCGAATACGCACTGGAAATCCTCGGCAAGGATGTGAGGGCATCAGAGATATTCTCCGAGGGAACCTTCGTTGATGCCATAGCCGTGACCAAGGGTAAGGGATTCCAGGGCCCTGTTAAGAGATGGGGTATAAGGATACAGTACGGTAAGGCTGCAAGGAGCAGTAAGGGAAGACACATAGGGTCACTGGGTCCATGGACACCATCAAGGACCATGTGGACAGTTCCACAGGCCGGGCAGATGGGTTACCACAGGAGGACCGAGTACAACAAGCAGATACTCAAGATCGGTGACGCCAGTGAGGCTGACCAGGTAAACCCCAGCGGCGGCTTTGTAAGGTATGGTCTTGTCAGAAACGATTATGTAATGGTTAAGGGGTCAGTTCCAGGCCCAACAAAGAGGCTTGTGGTGCTCAGGAAGGCCATAAGGGCTGCAGGTAAGCAGGAAGAGGCACCCCAGATAAACTACATCAGCACAGCATCAAAACAAGGAGTATAAGAGTGGTTCAAAATGAAGATCAAGGTTTATTCCCTAGAAGGTGAAGCCATAGATGAAATGGAACTTCCTGAAATTTTCAATGAGGAGTTCAGGCCCGACGTGATAAAAAGGGCCGTTCTATCAGCACAGACCGCGAGGGTACAGCCATGGGGTCCCGACCCGATGGCTGGTAAAAGGACCTCTGCCAAGTCCTATGGTGCCGGTCGCGGCGTTGCAATGGTTCCACGTATAAAAAATGGTTCAAGGGCGGCCTTTGTCCCCCAGGCAGTTGGCGGTAGAAGGGCCCACCCACCAAGGCCACAGAAGAACTACCATGAGAGGATAAACAGAAAGGAAAGGAGACTCGCAATAAGGTCCGCGGTTGCAGCAACAGCCAGGAGGGACCTTGTGGAGGCAAGGGGTCACCGGATAGAGAATGTGCCCCAGGTGCCCCTGGTGGTTGACGATGAACTCTCCAGAATCAAAAGGACAGCAGACACAAGGGAAGTCTTCAGGAAACTTGGAATCATGGACGACATCGTGAGGGCGAAGGAAGGTAAAAAGATAAGAGCTGGAAAGGGAAAGATGAGGGGAAGGAAGTACAGGACACCCAGAGGTCCACTCATAGTTGTGGGCGAAGATAAAGGCATCGCACTGGGTGCAAGAAACCACCCTGGTGTGGACGTTGTCACAGTCGAAAACCTCAACGCTGAACTCCTCGCACCAGGAACCCACCCTGGAAGACTGACCGTCTTTACAAGATCAGCAATAGAAAAACTTGAGGGACTCTTTCAGTAAAAATTAAGGTGACGGTGTAATTATGGATCCATATGCTGTTATCATGAAACCACATGTCACAGAAAAGAGCATGAACCTTATAGACCAGAACAACGAGCTGGCATTTGTGGTTATGAGAAAAAGCACAAAAAAGGATGTCAGAAGGGCGTTCGAGGAACTCTTTGCAGTTAAGGTTGAGAGGGTTAACACACAGGTAACCCCAAGGGGCCAGAAGATTGCCTACATAAAACTGGCAAAGGAACACAGCGCAGAGGATATAGCTGTTAAACTGGGAGTATTCTAATAATGATGAGGAGGATGTTCAGATGGGAAAAAGGTTAATATCACAGAGGAGAGGAAGGGGAACTCCCACTTACAGAAGTGCATCCCACCGCTTCAGGGGCAAAATAAAATACCGTGCATACGACTCCCTTGAAAGTGAAGGATGTCTAAGGGGAAAGGTCGTTGACATAATGCACGACCCTGGAAGGACAGCCCCTGTGGCCCTTGTGAAATTTGAAAACGGTGAGAAAAACCTCATCCTCGCACCAGAGGCTCTAATGCTTGATGAGGAGGTTGAGTGCGGGGCAAAGGCAAAGGTCAAACCTGGAAACTCACTCCCACTCAGTGAGATTCCAGAGGGGACACCCATATACAACATTGAAAACAGACCCGGAGACGGAGGGAAACTGGTGAGGTCCTCCGGTACCTATGCTTCTCTAATAACCCATGATGCTGACAAGGCGGTTATTGAACTCCCATCAGGTGAACTCAAGGCACTCAACCCACAGTGCCGTGCAACCGTCGGTGTCGTTGCTGGAGGAGGAAGAAGGGAGAAACCATTCCTCAAGGCAGGTAAGAAGTACCATGCCCTCAGGGCCAAGGGTAAGAAGTCAGTTACAGTCAGGGGTGTTGCAATGAACGCAGTTGACCACCCACACGGTGGTGGAAACAGACAGCACCCAGGCAGGCCAACAACTGTCTCAAGGCATGCTCCTCCAGGAAGGAAGGTTGGTTCAATAGCTGCCAGAAGAACAGGGAAAAGGAGATAAAAGAAGGAGGTGACCTATTGGCACGTAAAGAATTTAAGTATCGCGGCTACACCTTGGAAGAACTGCAGGAGATGCCACTTGACGATGTAATCAAGTTGTTCCCATCAAGGCAGAGAAGATCCCTCAAGAGGGGATTCCTACCAAGGCAGAAGAAGGTACTTGAGAAGATAAGGAAGATAAAAAAAGAGGGAAAGACTGAGGGAAGACCACCGGTCATCAGGACACACTGCAGGGACATGATAGTGCTGCCTGAGATGGTGGGGATGACCTTTGGCATCCACAACGGAAACGAATTTGTGGAGGTCACAATACAGCCAGAAATGATCGGCTGCTACTTCGGTGAATTTGCACCTACAAGGAAGAAGGTTGAGCACGGAGATCCCGGTATGGGAGCTACAAGATCCTCAATGTTCGTGCCTCTTAAATAAGGAGACTGGAAAATGGCTAAGGTTAAATACGCTTATAAAGAGGAAGACAGGTCAAGAACAGCCAGGGCTTCAGCGACTCACCTCAAGATTTCACCAAAGCACGCTGTGGAGATATGCAGGGAGATCCGGGGAATGGAACTCGAGAAAGCCAAAAGATACCTTGAAGAGGTTATCAGGATGGAGAGGCCGGTGGCATTCAGAAGATACAACCGGAAGGTCGGCCACAGGAGGGGCCTCAGCGGATGGGCCAGTGGCCGGTACCCTGTTAAGGCAGCAGGCCAGATACTGAAGGTCCTTGAAAATGCCGAGGCCAATGCCGAGTACAAGGGACTCGACACCGAGAAACTCAGAATAGTCCACATATCCAGCCACCGTGGGCCAGTTATAAGGGGCTGGATTCCAAGGGCCTTTGGAAGGGCTACACCATTCAACACACCAACAACACACGTTCAGATAGTTCTGGGGGAGGCATAGATTTTGATAGAGAAAGATTTTGTCGTTGAAGGGCTCAGAAGGACAAGGATAGATGAATACCTTGAAAAGGAACTTGAAAGGGCAGGCTACGGTGGCATGGACGTTCAGGTCACCCCCATGGGTACAATGGTTGTCGTCTACGCAGAAAGGCCAGGTATGGTAATTGGACGTGGCGGTAAGACAGTCAGGGCCATAACCCAGAAACTCAAAAGCAAGTTCAACCTTGAAAACCCCCAGGTTGAGGTCAAGGAGGTTGATGTGCCTGAACTTAATCCCCGCATAATGGCCCACAAGATAGCTGCCATGCTTCAGAGGGGAATGCACTTCAGAAGGGTTGCATACACCACAATGAGGAGGATCATGGCTGCAGGTGCCCAGGGTGTTGAGGTTACCATCTCAGGTAAGATAAGGGGTGCACGTTCAGCCACAGCCAAATTCACAGATGGGTACATAAAGAAGTGTGGCGAACCATCAACCAAACATGTTAAGGAAGGATTCGCAACAGTACAGCTCAAACCAGGTGTCCTGGGCGTATACGTCCGTATAATGCCTCCTGAGGTTGTACTTCCAGACAAGGTTGAAATAGAGGCTCCTAAAGTAACTGAAACTCCCTCAGAGGAATCTGAAGAACAGGTTGAAGCCGTTGAGGATCTTGAGGATCTTGAGGATCTTGAGGATCTTGAGGATCTTGAGGATCTTGAGGATCTCGAGGAAATAGAGGATCTTGAGGATCTTGAGGAAGACCTTGAATCAGCGGAAGAGACAGAGAAAGAGGACACAGATGGTGAAGAATCTGAAAAGTAATATATATGGACAGATTCATATCAGTGAATAATAGAAAGGGATTGAAATGGCGATACTTAGGAGCGAAGAGATAAGGGAAATGGATAGGGAGGAACTCCAGAAGAAGCTGGATGAACTCAAGGCAGAATACGCCAGATACATTTCCAAGAGCGCTGCTGCCGGGATCCATGAAAACCCCGGCAAGATGAGGGAAATTCGAAGAACAATAGCCCGTGTTCTCACCATCATGAATGAAAAATAGAAGGAGAAATAAATGAAAATCTGCGATGTTTGCGGTCTTCCGGAGGAACTTTGCGTCTGTGAGGAAATAGCACGCGAAGTTCAGACATTGAAGGTATACACAGTGAGGCGAAGATTCGGTAAAGTGATGACCATCATAGAGGGCATCGATGAACACGATATAGACATAAAGGAGCTCACAAAGATACTCAAGGCAAGATGTGCCTGTGGAGGTACTGCCAAGAAGGGTCAGATAGAACTTCAGGGGGACCATAAGAAGAAGGTCAAGGAAGTTCTAGCGGATATGGGCTTTTCATCAGATACGATAGAGATAAGGTAGGGGTTTACATTGATAACCCCCCGTAACATTTTCAGACATGAACTTATTGGCCTTTCTGTGAGAATAGCCAGGAGTGTTCACAGGGACCTTCAGGGAATATCGGGAAGAGTCGTGGATGAAACCAGGAACACCCTTAAAATTGAACTGGAGGATGGCAGAGAGATAACGGTTCCAAAGGGAACAGCCGTCTTCCATTTCAGAACACCAGAGGGTGAAGTGGTTGAGATTGATGGTGGAGCTCTGGTAGCTCGTCCTGAGGAGAGAATAAAGAAGAAATTTAGAAAACCATAGTGGTGATAGAATGGTCGGCATTGATGTTCCAGAACCTAAATCTAAATGTAGTGATCCTAACTGTCCTTTCCACGGGGACCTCCCATTGAGGGGTCAGATACTGGAAGGAACTGTCGTCAGTGACAAGGCAGAAAGGACAGTAACCGTTGAAAGGAGTTTCTACAAATTTATACGCAAATATGAGAGATACGAAAAGAGAAAATCCAAGATAAAGGCTCATAAACCTGACTGCATAGAGGTCAGGGTAGGGGACACAGTGAAAATTGCTGAATGCAGACCCCTCAGCAAGACTAAGAACTTTGTAGTGGTCGAGGTGAAGGGGGAAGAGTAAGATGAAGGCAATAGCATCCAAGGTTACAAGGGCTTTACCTGTAGGGGCCAGGCTCCAGTGTGTTGACAACACAGGCGCAAGGGAAGTTGAGATAATTTCTGTCAGAGGATACAAGGGTGTTCGCAGGAGGCTCGCAGCAGCCGGTGTTGGTGACATGGTGGTGGTCTCTGTTAAAAAGGGAACAGTGGACATGAGAAGGGAAGTCCTCAACGCTGTTGTTGTGAGACAGAAAAAGGAATACAGAAGACCTGACGGATTGAGGGTGAAATTCGAGGATAACGCTGCAGTTATAGTGAGCCCCGAGGGAGTCCTCAAGGGTTCAGAGATAAGGGGTCCTGTTGCAAAGGAAGCAGCTGACAGGTGGCCCAGCGTGGGAAGTGCAGCCAGCATAATAGTATAGGGTGATAGAATGTCAAAACAACCCAGAAAGCAGAGGAAATACATTTATGAAGCACCATTACACGTTCGTCGCAAAATGATGAGCGCACCCCTGAGCAGGGAACTCAGGGAGGAATACTGTAGAAGGTCCCTGCCAGTGAGAAAGGGAGATAAGGTTGAGGTTCTCCGCGGTGACTTCAAGGGACACGAGGGTAAGGTTGAGAAGGTGGACCTCAAGAGGTACAGGGTCTACGTTGAGGGTGCCACAATACAGAAGGTGGACGGGACCTCAGTTTACTTCCCGATACACCCCTCAAACATCAGAATAATTGACCTCAACCTTGACGATGAGAAGAGAATGAAAATATTAGAACGGAAGGGATAAACATGGCGATAATGGCATCAAGAAAGCACCTTAAACGTTTCAGATCACCAAGTCACTGGCCCATTCATCCCAAGGAATACAAGTGGACCGTAAAGCCATCCCCAGGTCCCCATGCAATTGAGGCATCACTGCCGCTGATGATCATTGTGAGGGACATCCTCGGGGTTGCAGACAATGCAAGGGAAGCCAGGAAAATCATAAACAGCGGCGAGGTCCTGGTGGACGGAAGGCCAAGGAAGAACTACAAATTCCCTGTTGGGTTCATGGACGTTGTGAGCATACCCAGCACAGGGGAGGTCTACAGGGTTCTTCCTGATGAAAGGGGAAGGCTGGTCCTACACCCCATTGGTGAGGAGAACGCGGGCTTCAAGCTCTGCAAGATAGTTAACAAAACAACCATCAGGGGAGGGAAAACCCAGCTCAACCTCCACGACGGTCGCAACCACCTCTCAGAGGACGAGTTCCGTGTGGGGGATGTTGTGAAGTTATCAGTGCCCGAACAGGAAATCCTTGAGAGGATACCCTTTGAGAAGGACAGCCTTGGTCTTGTGACAGGGGGTCGCCACACAGGTGAAATTGGAAGAATCAAGAAGATAAACATAACCAGGTCCTCAATGCCAAACACAGCGGTCATTGAGACCGAAACAGGGAAGACATTCCTCACACTCAAGGATTACGTGTTTGTCATTGGAAAGGACGAGTCAGTGATCTCACTTCCAGGAGGTAAATAGATGAACCCCATGGAGGAAGTAAAGATATTCAAGGTCACCCTTAACATAGGTGTTGGCGAAGGGGGTGAAAGGCTTGCAAGGGCTGAAAGGCTTCTTGAGGAGATGACAGGCCAGAAGCCTGTGAGGACCCACTCAAAGGTCACAAACCCTGAGTTTGGTATAAGGAAGAAGCAGCCCATCGCATGCAAGGTCACCCTCCGCGGTGAAAGGGCCGAAAAGGTGCTCAGAATGTTCCTTGAGGGAATAGGGAACAGGTTGAAGGCCAGCCAGTTCGATGAATACGGTAATGTTTCAATGGGTATAGAGGAACACATCGACATACCTGGAATGAAGTACGACCCTGAGATAGGGATATTCGGTATGAACCTTTCTGTAACCTTTGAGAAGCCAGGTCACAGGATAAGCAGACGAAGGATACAGCGCAAAAAGGTTCCTGAAAAGCACAGGGTCAGCCGTGAAGAGGCAATCGACTTTATGAAGGAAGAATTCCAGGTTAAAATAGTCTGAAGGTGATTGTTTTGCCAAGAAAATATGGAAAGGCATCAAGAAAATGCTCAAGATGCGGGGATCACTCTGCCCTGGTCAGAAGATATGGATTAATGCTCTGCAGGCAGTGCTTCAGGGAACTCGCACCTAAAATCGGGTTTAAAAAGTACAACTGAAAGAGGTGTTTACTGTGACTCTTATGGATCCTCTCGCAAACGCCCTGACCAACATAAGGAACAATGAGATAAGGGGTAATGTCAAGTGCAGGATAACCCCTGCATCAAAGCTCATAGGGCGTGTGCTGAGAACAATGCAGAAGGAAGGCTACATCGGGGAATTCGAATACGTTGACGACGGCAGGGCCGGAAAATTCATCGTTGAACTCGAGGGAAACATAAACCAGTGTGGGGTTATAAAACCCAGACACGCTGTTAAGAAGGACGAATTCGAGAAATTTGAGAAAAGATATCTGCCAGCTAAGAACTTCGGGATAATAATCGTATCAACCCCTGAGGGAATAATGACCCATAAAGAGGCCAAGGACAGGGGGATCGGCGGTAGACTGCTGGCTTACGTCTACTAGGTGATAACATGGTTCTAGCAGCTATTATCCGGGAAGAAATACCCATCCCTGAGGATGTTAACGTCACCATCGATGGTGAAGTTAAGGTTAAGGGTCCGAAGGGTGAACTCTCCCGAAAATTTAACCACTCAGAGATATCAATGGCCGTTGAAGAAGGGAAGGTGGTCCTTGAGGTTAAATTCCCAAAGAAAAAGGACAAGGCAATGATAGGGACAGTTAAAGCCCATATAAACAACATGATAAGGGGTGTCACCGAGGGATTCACCTACCGTATGAAGATAGTGTACGCCCACTTTCCAATGAGTGTGAAGGTGGCAGGGGATAAGGTTTTAATAGAGAACTTCCTCGGGGAACGCCACCCAAGGACCGCAAGGATTGTTGGAGATACAAAGGTCCAGGTAAAGGGCGACGAGGTTGAAGTAACAGGTATCAACAAGGAACACGTTGGACAGACAATGGCGAACCTTGAACAGGCCACCAAGATTAAGGGAAGGGACCCAAGGGTTTTCCAGGACGGCATATACCTTGTGAGCAAGGATTAGGGATGGTGATTCAATGAGGAAAAAATTTAAAAGACAGGAATACGCCCGATACAAAAAACTGGGGGAGAAATGGAGGAGGCCCAGGGGTAAAACAAGTAAAATGAGAAGATATGAAAAGGGCAAACCTGCAATGCCTGCAATTGGCTACAGGAAGCCAAGGGACCAGAGGGGTCTCCACCCATCAGGATATGAGGATATCCTTGTTTCCAGCATGAGGGAACTTGAGGAACTGAATCCTGAAAAACAGGCTGCAAGGATAGCATCAAGTGTGGGTGCCAGGAAGAAGACACTCATGCTTGAAAAGGCAAGGGAACTTGGCATAAAAGTTCTGAATCCATAATATGGGGCTGGAAGGGGTCTTATTTTCCAGTCCAGGGAAAACATTTTAAGGGGATGCCCGATTTTTCGGGTCTATCAGCAAGTTGCTGAACACAAGGAGGTTTCTTGAATGAATCTTACTACTCAGAAAAGATTAGCTGCAGACATACTGAAAGTAGGGGTTAACAGAATATGGATTGACCCTGAGAGGATCGACGAGGTCTCAAGGGCAATAACCAGGGACGGTGTAAAGCAGCTAATAAAGGACGGCGCAATAAAGGCTAAACCAAAAAAGGGCATAAGCAGCTACAGGTCAAAAAAGATAGCCCAGCAGAAAAAGAAGGGAAGAAGAAGAGGACCTGGAAGCATAAAAGGTGCTAAGGGCGCCAGAAAGCCAAGGAAAGAGGAATGGATGACAACGATAAGGGCTCTGAGGAAGGACCTCAGGGAGATGAGGGACAACCGTGAAATAAACAAGAGCACCTATCGTAAACTCTACAAGATGGCAAAGGGCGGAGCCTTCAAGAGCAAATCTTACATGAAAACCTATGCCCGGGACCACGACATGCTCAGATAGGAGGGATCTGATTGGCACATGGACCAAGATACAAGATGGCATTTAGAAGACGAAGGGAAGGTAAAACTGATTACCGGGCCCGCTATAAGATGGTGGAAACAGGCAAATCAAGGCTTGTTGTCAGAATAACCACATATCATGTTATTGCACAGATAATCAATGTGGGAATGGATGGTGACGAAACACTGGTCTCAGCCCACTCAAAACAGCTCCAGAAAATGGGATGGCTTGGAGGTACAAGCAATACGGCGGCAGCATACCTGACAGGGTACCTCTGCGGTAAAAGGGCTCTGAAGGCAGGTATAGATGAAGCGGTCCTTGATATAGGACTCAGACCTGCCATAAGGGGTTCAAAGGTATTCGCAGCACTTAAAGGGGCTGTTGACGCAGGGCTCAAAGTACCACACGGGGAATCAGTACTTCCCGACGAATCAAGGATAAGGGGCGAACACATAAAGGAGTATGCAGAATCCCTTGACGAGGAAGAACGCAAAAAGAGGTTTTCAAGGTACCTTGAGAGGGGTCTTTCCCCTGAGGACCTGCCTGAACACTTTGAAGAAATAAAAAACAGGATAGATGAAGAGGTATGATTATGAACTTCAACATGGAGGAATGGGAGCCAAGGACCAACCTTGGACGCCTTGTGAAGGAGGGTGTCATAACAAGTATCGATGAGATCTTTGAAGAGGGACACCCGATAATGGAACTTGAGATAATCGATGCACTGCTTCCTGACCTCGAGGAGGAGGTCATTGACGTTAACCTTGTCCAGAGGATGCACAAATCAGGAAGGAAGGTCAACTTCAGGGTCATAGTTGCAGTGGGCAACAAGGACGGATATGTTGGACTCGGACAGGGCAAGGCCAGAGAGGTTGGACCTGCAATCAGGAAGGCAGTTGACGATGCAAAATTCAACCTTATAAAGGTCAGAAGAGGCTGCGGTGACTGGGGATGTGTCTGTGGAAGGGAACACACGGTACCATTCAAGGTCTCAGGTAAGAGTGGAAGTGTCCGCGTAACCCTCATACCAGCACCTGGTGGTGTTGGACTTGCAATAGGTGACGTTGGCAAGACCATAATGAGGCTTGCAGGTATAGATGATGTCTGGTCACATACACGTGGACAGACACAGACCACAGTCAACTTTGCCAGGGCAACCTTCGATGCCCTCAAACAGCTGAGCAAGGTAAAGGCAAGCGAAAAGGACCTTAAAAACCTGGGTGTTTGCAGTACCTGAAGGTGATTCCATATGTTAGCAGTAGTAAGGGTAAGGGGATCAGCGGGTGTCCGAAGGGACATAGCTGACACCATGGAGATGTTAAGACTCAACAGAATAAACCACGCAGTACTGGTTGAGGACACACCCAGCTACCTTGGCATGCTCCAGAAGGCCAAGGACTACATAACATGGGGTGAAATTGACCAGGAAACCCTGACAGCCATGATAACCAAGAGGGCAAGAATCATCGGAGGGGAAAGGTTAACCGATGAATACATAAAGGAAAACACAGAGTATGATTCAGTGGAAGAATTTGCAGGGGCTGTATTCAGGGGTGAGGTTAAACTTGAGGATGCAGGAATAAAACCTGTGTTCAGGTTACACCCTCCAAGAAAGGGATATGAGGCTATAAAAAAGGCCTTCAATGAGGGTGGAAGCCTCGGATACCGTGGTGAGAAGATAAATGACCTCTTGAAGAGGATGATCTAGCGGAGGGAATTACTCATGATCAGAAAAAGACGAAAGATCACAAGGATGAGGGGCTCACGCACCGTCGGTGGAGGATGCTCCAAGAAGAGAAGGGGAGCAGGTCACCGTGGCGGTAGAGGACAGGCCGGTGGACACAAACACCACTGGACATGGATCGTCAAGTACGACCCAAAACACTTCGGAAAGTACGGTTTCAAAAGGCCCCAGAAACTCATAAAGAGACTGGAAACAGTTAACCTTGCATACATCGACGAAAGGATTCCTGAACTCCTTGAGAAGGGAATCGCATCCGAAGAGGACGGAATGGTGGTGCTGGATGTAAGGGACCTTGGTTTCGAAAAGGTCCTTGGAAGCGGAAGGATCACACGACCCGTCCACATTAAGGCCCTCGAGTTCTCTGAAAGTGCAGTTGAGAAGATCACAGAGGCCGGAGGAAAGGCTGAACTGATAGAGTAAACCAGCATTGACAAGGAGTGGAGCAGTTGAAGGAAAAATTTGAGCCCATATTCTCAGTCCTGCCACAGGTTAAATCACCTGGCTACAGAGTACCATTCAGGGAGAAACTCAAATGGACAGGCATAATCCTTGTCCTCTATTTCTTCCTGGCCCAGATACCACTCTACGGTTTAAGCCCTAGGGCTGTGGACCAGTTCGCCCAGCTGAGGGCTGTTCTCGCAGGAAACTTCGGTTCAATACTCACACTTGGTATAGGGCCCATTGTGTCAGCATCAATCATACTCCAGCTTCTGGTTGGGGGTAAGATACTGAAGCTGGACCTCTCGAAGCACGAGGATAAGGCCTTTTTCCAGGGACTGCAGAAGCTCCTTGCCATTGTATTCACCTTCTTTGAGGCGCTGATCTTTGTACTGACAGGTTCACTGGCACCCTCAGGTCCCCAGTTTGTCTGGATACTCATACTGCAGCTCACAATTGGAGGAATACTCATAATATTCCTCGATGAGGTTGTATCCAAATGGGGCTTTGGTAGCGGTGTCGGACTTTTCATTGCAGCAGGTGTATCCCAGGAGATAGTTGTGGGTGCCTTCAACCCCCTCTCTGCACCCACACAGCCAGGGGTACCTGCCGGCAGAATAACAGGCTTCTTCTACCTCCTGTTCACAGGGCAGAGTCCTGATTTCCAGTACTACGTCCTGCCTGTACTGGCCCTCATTGCGGTTTTCCTTGTGGTTGTCTATGCCGAGAGTATGAGGGTGGAGATACCCATATCCATGGGAGGGGGTAAGAGGCTCTCGAGGGGTGCTGTTGGAAAGTACCCCCTGCGTTTCATATATGCCAGTAACATGCCTGTTATACTTACAAGCGCCCTCCTCCTGAATGTTCAGCTAATGGCAAACGTGTTCCAGAAAATTGGATACCCCATACTCGGTACTGTGAGCAATGGGCAGGCGGTTGATGGGCTAGCATATCTCCTCACAGCTCCACGCTCAATCGACGCCATCATACTGGACCCCTTCAAGGTCCTGTTCTATGCGGTTGTATTCATAGGGCTCTGCGTCCTCTTTGCATGGCTCTGGGTTGAGATAAGTAACATAGGACCAAGGCATGTTGCAAAACAGCTTTACCAGATGGGTATGCAGATCCCTGGTTTCAGGAGCAGCAGGGGACAGTTCGAGAAGATACTGAAACGCTACATACCCACAATAACAGTTCTTGGAGGGGCATTTGTCGGGCTCCTCGCATTCGTGGCTGACCTGACGGGTTCTCTTGGAGGAGGTACCGGTGTCCTTCTAACGGTGGGTATAGTTTACAGGCTCTATGAGGAGATTGCCCAGGAGCAGCTGATGGATATGCACCCCATACTCAGAAGCTTCCTGGGTGATTAGGATAATCTTTTAATCCATGGGAGTGGTACAATGAAGGTTGTTGTAGTTGCAGGTATACCCGGTTCAGGAAGCACGACGGTCCTTGAGAACACCCTCAGGGATCTTGACTACCTCAATGTGAATTACGGGGATGTGATGCTTGAAATAGCCCGTGAAAGGGGCCTTGTTGAAAACAGGGACCAGATGAGAACCCTTGAACCGGGTGTTCAGAAGGAGATACAGAGGGCGGCTGCGAAAAGTATAAGAGAAAGGTCACGGGAAAATAATATAATCGTCGACACACACTGCACCATAAAGACGCCTGCTGGTTTTCTGCCAGGTCTTCCAGTATGGGTTCTTGAGGAACTGGAACCTGACATGTTTGTGCTTGTGGAGGCTGATCCAGAGGAGATCTTCACAAGAAGAATTAGTGATACTTCCAGGAACAGGGATATGGAATCCCTTCAGGAGATCGACCTCCATCAGCAGATGAACAGGGCAGCTGCAATGGCCTATGCCACACTCACAGGCGCAACGGTTAAGATTGTTAAAAACCACAACAACCAGCTTGAGTCTGCAGTCAGTGAGATGAAGAACATTCTGGAGTAAGATAAAGAGGAAACAAAAATGGTGCTTGAAGTCGTATATGGGGCGCTGAACGCTGTATTCGGCCCATTCATTGCAATGGACCCGAATCCACAGAACCCCATCCTCACGGTCTTCCTGATATCAGCAATAGTGGCCTTTATTATAACACTGGCAAACAAGTTGCTTGTGGACCAGGAAAGGCTCGAAGAACTTAAAGCTGAAATGCAGGAATTCCAGCAGGAGATGATGGAGGCAAGAAAGAAGAATGACATGCAGGCGCTGGAGGAGATCCAGAAAAAACAGATGGAGTTCATGGACAAACAGCGCGAAATGATGACCATGTCATTCAAGCCAATGATAGTCACTTTCGTGCCAATAATCCTTGTCTTCTACTGGATGGGACAGGAACCACACATAGTCAAGACACTGGTGATACTGCCCCAGGTTGCATACTATGTACTCCTTGTCCCGCTGTGGCACATGTTCTATGGCATGCCCCCAAACGCCCCATCCTATGCCATAGGATGGCTTGGCTGGTACATCTTATGCTCCTTTGCCATGTCCCAGATATTCAGAAAGTTCATGGGACTTAAAGGTGGAATGTAACGTTATGGAGAGATTGAAATGCCAGAGTTAAGATACAGATCCAGATCATATAAGAGAATCTTCAAGAGAACTCCTGGAGGAAGGACGGTTATACATTACCGCAGAAAGAAACCATCAAAGCATGTATGTGCTGGCTGCGGAAAGCCACTCCATGGTGTTCCAAGAGGAAGACCCTATGAGATAAGAAAACTCTCAAAGTCCAAGAAGAGACCCAACAGACCATACGGTGGTTACTACTGTTCAAGCTGCGCACGCAAAGTCTTTAAGAAAGAGGCAAGGTCATAATGATCATAACCATCGGTGGTCTGGCCGGTACTGGCACAACAACTGTTGCCAGGATTCTGTCTGAGAGGACAGGGATACCCTGTGTATCTGCAGGTGATGTGTTCAGGCAGATGGCTGCTGAGAGGAAACTTGACATACTGGAGTTCAGCAAACTTGCAGAGGAGAATCCAGAGATAGACATGGAGATCGACAGGAGACAGGCCAGGCTTGCAGATGAACATGAGGACCTCATACTTGAGGGAAGGCTCTCTGCACACTTTGCAAGGGCGGATCTGAAGGTCCTGCTGATGGCACCCTTTGATGTGAGGGCTCAGCGAATAAGTGTCCGGGAATCCAAGGACCTGGAGACGGTCAGGGATGAGATCCGGATACGTGAGGCCAGTGAAGCCCAGAGGTACAGGGAGATTCACGGTATAGATGTGGATGACCTTGAGGTATATGACATTGTGATAAACACCAGCCATTTTGACGCTGAAGGCGTGGCTGAAATCATACTAAAAGTTACCGAGGTGATTTAATGGCAGCAATAGAAGTTGGAAGAGTATGTGTGAAAACCGCAGGTAGAGAAGCCGGTGAAAAATGCGTGATACTTGATATCATCGACAAAAACTTCGTTGAGGTTGTTGGTGTCAATGTTAAGAACAGGAGGTGCAACATAGGACACCTTGAACCAACAGAGAAAAAGATAGAGATCAAATCCGATGATATCGAGGAAATAAAGAAGGAACTTGAAGCCCTTGAATAAACCCACCTCTTATTTTTGCAGGTATCCCTCATGGCAGAATTCATGGAGTTAAAGGAGTCACGCACGGACCCTTCATATGGGTGTCCTCCTCACGAGAGGGACATTGAGACCCACATATCCCACGGCGTTGTTAACCTTGATAAACCCTCAGGTCCCACCTCCCACCAGGTGGATGCTTGGGTTCGGGACATGCTACACGCAGAGAAGGTGGGGCATGGGGGCACACTGGACCCGAAGGTCACAGGTGTTCTGCCCCTGGGTATAAACAGGGCAACAAGGGTCATGCAGCTTCTCCTTGAGGCCCCCAAGGAATACGTATGCCTCATGAGGGTTCACAGGGAGGTGGATGAGGACAGGATAAGGGAGGTGCTAGGGGAATTCCAGGGAAAGATCTTCCAGATACCTCCCCTCAAGTCAGCTGTTAAAAGGGAGCTCCGTGTAAGGACAATCTACGATGTGAGTATACTGGAAATTGATGGTAAGGATGTTCTCTTTAGGATAGCCTGTGAGGCAGGGACCTACGTGAGGAAGTACTGCCATGATGTGGGCGAGGCCCTTGGTACAGGGGCCCACATGGCTGAACTCAGACGGACACGTGTGGGACCCTTCACAGAGGAGGGCCTGGTAACACTCCACGACCTCAAGGACGCCTACCAGTTCTGGGTTGAGGATGGGGATGAGGGATTCCTGCGTGAATGCATCCTCCCCATGGAGTTTGCAGTATCCCATCTCCCCCGTGCCGTCATCCTTGACTCTGCAGTTGATGCAGTATGCCATGGCGCTGACCTTGCACGTGGAGGTATAGCTGGCCTGGATGATAACATAAGGAAGGGCGACACGGTTGCGGTGATGACCCTCAAGGGGGAACTTGTGGCCGTTGGTGAGGCGCTGATGCCGTCCCTTGATATTGTGGCCGCAGACAGCGGCCTTGTGATTGAGACAGAGAAGGTCTTCATGAGGCCCGGGACCTACCCCCGGATGTGGCGCCGGTCCCCATAGCAATACTTAAATAGGCTTCAGTCCATACACTTAAAATGATACATCATATGCCGGGATAGCCTAGCCAGGTAAGGCGCAAGACTGGAAATCTTGTGGAGCTTTGCTCCTCCTGGGTTCAAATCCCAGTCCCGGCGTCGGTTAAAGCAACAATGTTGCACCTACGACTGTTATCTGGAATTCGCAACCCCCGTCCCGCGAATTCACTCTTACTGGAGGTTAATGAATGGAAGAAGAATTCAAACATATGGTTCGTATTGCCAGAAAGGACATTGATGGTAATAAGACCATGGAAAATGCCCTTACAAGTATAAAGGGCGTTGGAAAGGCTCTTTCAAGGGCAATAATCATGTCAGCAGGATACGATCTTAACCAGAGGATAGGTTACCTTTCAGATGATGAAATAGAAAGGCTTGAAGAGGCCATAAAGAACCCTGCAAAGTACAACATCCCATCATGGATGATCAACAGGCGTAACGATTACGAGACAGGCGAGGACAAGCACCTCATAGAGTCAGACCTTGACATGTGCCTCAGAGAGGACCTCAACCGCATGAGGAAAACAAGAAGTTACAAGGGAAGAAGACACGAACTTGGACTACCTGTCAGGGGACAGAGGACAAAGTCCACATTCAGGAAGGGCTCCTCAGTTGGTGTGAGAAGGAGGAAAAGGTAGATAAGGAGAGGTTAAAATGGGACACCCACGTAAGGCAAGAAAAAAATATGATACTCCACCTCACCCATGGAACGCTGAAAGAATAAAGGAAGAAAACAGGCTTGTGGCAAAGTACGGCCTCAAGAACAAGAAGGAAGTCTGGAAAGCAGAAACAATGGTGAGGAGATACAGGAGGGATGCAAGGTACCTCCTTGGTATATCCGGTGAACACACAAAGAAGGAGAGGGAACAGCTCCTGGGACACCTTGTGAGGACAGGAATACTCAATGAGGGCGCAAACCTTGAGGACGTCCTTGACCTCACAGTGGAAGACGTGCTCAGGAGGAGACTCCAGACACTGGTTCACAAGAGGGGACTCGCAAGGACGGTGAACGAGGCCAGACAGATGGTGGTTCACGGCCACATAGCCCTCGACGGCAGGAAAATCGACGCCCCGGGATACATAGTCAAAAGGGGAGAAGAGGACAAAATAGGATTCTACCCATCATCCCCAATGAAAAAACAGATCGAAGCAGCCCAGGACGCTGAATAAATTCAGGGAGAGATAAAATGGCTGAAAAGGAAAAATGGGGAATTGCAAATATTTACTCATCATTCAACAACACAATAATCACCATTACAGACATAACCGGTGCGGAGACCATCACCCAGTGGTCCGGTGGTAAGGTTGTGAGGGCTGACCGTCAGGAGTCATCACCATTCGCTGCAATGGAGGCTGCAACAAGGGCGGCTGATGATGCAAAGGAGAAGGGTATCGTCGGCCTGCACATCAAGGTGAGGGCTCCAGGTGGAAACGGCCCAAGAACACCGGGACCTGGTGCACAGGCAGCCATAAGGGCCCTTGCAAGGGCAGGAATGAAGATAGGCAAAATTGAGGATGTAACTCCCATACCTCATGATGGCACAGGAAGACCTGGAGGTAAGAGGGGAAGAAGGGTCTAAAATGGATATTGCTCTTAAGGAAAAAACTGATACCGAAATGGTCTTTGTGGTCACTGGCGTAACCGTTCCCTTCATAAACGCCATAAGGAGGATCTGCATGATGGAGGTCCCCAAACTGGCAATTGAGTACGTTAACATGTACAGGAACGACGCCAGGATGTTTGATGAGGTGCTCGCCCACAGGCTTGGACTGGTACCCCTCAAAGCTGACCCTGAATTCATTGAGGGCCTGAAAATGCCTGAGGAGTGTGGCTGTGATGAATACTGCTCTGAATGCAGTGTATCTTTCACACTCAAAAAGAAGGGTCCCGGCGTAATCTACTCCAGGGATCTTCTATCAGAGACACCTGCAGTCAAACCTGTATATTCTGATATACCCCTTGTGAAGCTGGGGGATGAGGATGAGCTTGAACTGGAGGCTGTTGCACAGCTCGGTGTGGGAAGGGATCATGCCAAGTGGGAGCCTACAACAGCATGTGCATACAAGTACTATCCAATGATAACATTCACAGAGGAATGCGATGAGTGCCTTGAATGTGTGGATGCATGTCCAAGGGGAGTTCTTGGAGGGGAATCAGGGAAACCCCAGGTACTTGATGTTGAAAACTGTTCAATGTGCAAGAGCTGTGTGAGGGCATGTGATAAAGGGGCCCTAATTGTGGGATATGAGGAAGGCAAGTTCATATTCAGGATAGAGACCGACGGATCAGTTGACCCTAAGGATGTCCTTCTTAGGGCATGTGACATCCTCAGAGACAAGGCAGAAAGGGTAATAACATTTTGTGAAGGAGGCTAAGCCATGGCTAGGAAGATTACCAAGACAAATCCCAATCTCATAAAACTCATACGCAACCTCAGAAAGAAATCATCCCAGGAGGGCGCGGCGATCTGGAAGGACGTTGCAAGGAGGCTCGAAAGACCCACAAGGAACAGGGCCGCGGTTAACATTTCCAAGATAAACAGGTACACAGATGAAAATGAAACGGTCATCGTACCTGGAAAGGTCCTTGGAAGCGGGAGACTTGACCACAAGGTTCAGGTTGTCGCCCTATCATTTTCACAGACAGCCAGGGATAAGATAGAGGGCGCTGGTGGAGAGTGCCTGACACTCGGAAAGATCGTTGAAGAAAATCCAGCCATAAAGAACATCAGGATAATAGAATAAAGGTGTTGCTCATGATCATCAATGGAGAAGGACATATCCTTGGAAGACTGGCAAGCGTGGTCAGCCAGAAACTCCTGGAAGGGGAGGAAGTGGTTGTCCTCAATGCTGAGAAAATTATAATCACAGGCTCAAAGCAGTGGGCATACAGCAAGTACAAGCAGAGGATTGACAGGGCCAGCATATCAAACCCCCGCCGAATGGGTCCAAAGTACCCGAGAAGACCCGACGACATATTCAGAAGAACCGTGAGGGGAATGCTCCCCTACAGGAAATCAAAGGGCAGAGAGGCCTTCAAGGGCCTGAAAGCATATGTTGGTGTTCCAAGGGAATTCAAGGACGAAGAAATGGTTGAAATACCTGAGGCCAGAGCAGGTAACATAAAGAAGGGAATGGAGCTTGGAGAGATTTCAGAACTTCTGGGCGCTAAATTCTAACTTAGGGAGTGTAATCATGAGGAAGGTTATTCACACAAGCGGCAAAAGGAAAACCGCCATTGCAAGGGGAACCATCAGTGAAGGTAAGGGTAGAGTGAGGATCAATAAGGTGCCTGTGGAACTCTACACCCCTGAACTTGCAAGGCTCAAGATCATGGAACCACTGCAGCTGGCCGGTGATGTTGTTAATGATGTGGACATAAACATCAGGGTCGTTGGAGGCGGAATCGTAGGTCAGGCAGAGGCTGCAAGGATGGTCATAGCCAGGGGCCTTGTGGAATGGACAGGAGACATGGACCTCAAGGAGAAGTTTGTGAGGTACGACAGGACAATGCTTGTAGGGGACCCCAGGCGTTCAGAGCCCAAGAAGTACGGTGGACGCGGCGCCCGTGCAAGGAGACAGAAGAGTTACAGGTAGATCAAGCGATAACTTTATATATTTTTATTTTATAAAATTAAAGAGTAGAATGATTCAGTATGATTCCAGTAAGATGTTTAAGCTGCGGAAAACCTGTATCAGCCTATTTCAATGAGTATCAGAAAAGAGTGGCTGATGGAGAGGACCCAAAGGCTGTCCTTGATGACCTGGGTCTTAAGAGGTACTGCTGCAGACGAATGTTAATTTCACATGTTGAGACATGGTAGGGGACCGTAGGGTAGCTTGGTCCATCCTCCCAGCCATTGAAGAAGTTTCAGTACTTTTCAACTGGAACGGGGATGGTCAGCACCGGAACGCTGGAGACCCGAGTTCAAATCTCGGCGGTCCCATCAAAACAATCCAAGAACCTCTATTTTAAGTTTTTCTTGGAGGCAATGGAATGGCGTCAAAAAAACTCACACGTTTTGAAAGGGCTAGGTTGATAGGTGCCAGGGCACTCCAGATATCAATGGGTGCAAGGCCCCAGGTTGAGATTCAGGAGTCACTGGACCCTGTTGATATAGCCAGGAAGGAACTTGAAAAGAAGGTAATGCCACTGGATGTTAGAAGAGACAAATAAACTCTAATAAACCACTATTTTTCCATGTAGAGTTTATTGTGAGGTGTTTTTGTGGAAAGTATAATTGAAGATGTTAGAGTAAGAAAAATTCTTGATAGCAGGGGAAACCCCACGGTTGAGGTTGATGTTATAACCTGGAACGGCTTTGGAAGGGCAGCGGCCCCCAGCGGTGCAAGCACAGGTTCCAGGGAGGTCAAAGCATTCCCATCAGGTGGGGTTGATGAGATCATAACAGAGGTTGAGGATATAATCTCATCAGAACTCATAGGAATGGATGCCGTTGACCTGCAGGACATAGACCTGGTTTTAAAGGAGATTGACGGAACAGAGAACCTCTCATCACTTGGAGGAAACACTGTAGTGGCCGTCTCAATGGCAACTGCCAGGGCGGCTGCTTCATCATACAACATGCCCCTCTACAGGTTCCTTGGCGGTAACCTTGCAACTACCATACCATACCCCCTGGGCAACATGATAAACGGGGGAGCCCATGCCGGAGAGAACGCTCCTGACATACAGGAGTTCCTTGTGGTTCCTGTGGGTGCGGAGGATATAACAGAAGCGGTATTTGCAAATGCAGCCGTCCATAAGAAGATAAGGGAACTCATACAGAAAAAGGACCCCTCATTCACAGGTGGTAAGGGTGATGAGGGAGGATGGGTGCCAAGCCTCTCAAACCATGATGCCCTGGAGATACAGGTAACAGCCTGTGAGGAGGTAACAGATGAACTTGGCGTTGAGGTAAGGCCGTCACTGGACCTTGCAGCAAGTGAATTCTGGGACCCTGAACTTGAAAGGTACGTCTACAAACAGGAGAAGGTCCAGAAGGACACCGGTGAACAGATAGAGTTTGTCAGGGAGATCATTGAGACCTACGACATGTACTATGTTGAGGACCCCTTCCATGAGGGCGACTTTGAGGGCTTTGCTGAACTCACCTCACTTGTGGGGAACCGCTGCATAATCTGTGGTGACGACATCTTCGTAACCAACAGGGAGATACTCAGAGAGGGCATAGAGATGGGTGCCGCCAATGGTATAATAATCAAACCAAACCAGATAGGTACACTCACAGACACCTACCTGACAGTCAAACTTGCCCGTGAGAACCGTTACACCCCGGTGGTCTCCCACAGGTCAGGTGAGACAACGGACGATACAATAGCCCACCTTGCAGTGGCTTTCGGGGCACCGCTCATCAAGACAGGTGCCATAGGCGGCGAGAGGATAGCCAAACTGAATGAACTCATACGCATACAGGAAGAGATTCCTTATTCAACCATGGCGGAACTGCCATTTTAACATCAAACTTACTGAGGTGATATATTGTCAGAACTACTGATACCACTAGACAAATACCTTGCAGCAGGACTGCATATTGGAACACAGCAGAAAACAGCTGATATGGAGAAATACATCTACCGTGTAAGATCAGATGGGCTCTACGTCCTTGATATAAGGAAAACAAATGACAGAATAATAGCGGCCTCAAAGTTCCTTGCAAAGTATGAGCCAGATGATATACTGGCTGTATCAACGAGGCAGTATGGACAGGAACCTGTCAGGAAATTCGGTGAGGTGACAGGTGCAAGGACAATACCCGGCAGATTCATCCCGGGCACACTGACAAACCCCAACTATGCAAAGTTCATTGAGCCACAGGTGCTGGTTGCAACCGATCCCAGGTCAGATTCACAGGCAATAGTTGAGGCCAAACAGATAGGCCTGCCTGTTGTGGCACTCTGCGACACAGAAAACCTGCTTGGAAATGTTGATATCGCAATACCCGTCAACAACAAGGGCCGTAAAGCCATAGCCCTTGTTTACTGGCTCCTGGCAAGGCAGCTGCTCAGGGAGAAGGGTGTGCTCAAGGAGGATGAGGACCTGGATATACCTCCCACTGAATTTGAACTGAAAATTTAGAGTGGTTCTATGATAAGAAGACCTGCAGTGGCGGGAGCTTTCTATGAGCGGAACCCTGAAGCCCTCAGAAGGCGAATTGAGTGGTGCTTCAACCATGAACTGGGGCCGGGCGGTCTGCCGGTCAGGGGTTCCGCCAGGGACATAAAGGGGGTGATCGCCCCCCACGCAGGTTACATGTACTCAGGACCTGTGGCAGCCCACGCCTACCATGAGATGGTATCAGATGGTATACCTGAAACATTCGTGATAATCTGCCCCAACCACACAGGCATGGGTTCAGGTGTCTCACTGATGCAGAGGGGAGCATGGGAAACACCCCTTGGGGTCGTGGACATTGACAGTGAACTTGCAGAGGCCATTGTAGGGGAATCAGGTATCATTGATATTGATGGGACCGCCCACATTGGAGAGCACAGCTGTGAGGTCCATGTGCCATTCATCCAGTACTTCACAGATAAATTCAGGATAGTCCCCATCACCATGTGGATGCAGGATCAGGAGACGGCCACAGACGTTGGACATGCAGTGGCGGCAGCGATTGAGAGGACAGAAAGGGATGCGGTGGTCATTGCAAGCACTGACTTCACCCACTACAGTCCCGCTGACGTTGCAGAATCCATTGACAGCAGGATAATTGAGAGGATAACCGAAATGGATGATACAGGTATGTACGGTGTTATCACGGAACTCAATGCAACCATGTGTGGTTATGGGCCAGTGGCAGCCAGCATCACAGCATCCAGGATGCTCGGTGCCATTGAGTGCAGGCTCCTGAAGTATGCCACAAGTGGTGATATAACAGGGGACCAGAGTTCAGTTGTGGGTTATGCCTCCCTTGTCCTGAGAGGCTGAGGGTGAAACTTTGAAGTCACGGGCATCAGCACCTGCCAAGGCCATTCTTTTTGGTGAACATGCCGTTGTATACGGGAAACCGGCGATTGCGGCTGCAATAGATAGGAGGGTGACTGTAACCCTGAGGGATTCATCTGAAAACAGGGTTACAATACCATCCCTTGGAGTTGATTTCAGGTCCGAATCCAGCCCCAGAGGGGGTATTCTTGACTACGTTGGGAGAACCCTCAAACTCTACCATGACGGTTCACCACTCAGTATCCAGATCGAAATGGAGATACCGGTGGGGTCAGGTCTTGGTTCATCAGCGGCACTCACAGTTGCACTCATAGGGGCCCTTGATGGATACCATGGAAGGGAATCAGAACCTGAGGATACCGCGGCAAGGGCCCACAGGGTTGAACTTGATGTTCAGGGAGCCGCAAGCCCCCTTGACACCACAGTGAGCACATATGGCGGGATGGTGTACCTTGACAGTCAGAGGAATGTGGAAAAATTTGATGCACGGCTTCATGATCTTGTAATAGCGCACCTGGACCATTCAGGTGACACTGCAGAGATGGTTGCAGGCGTCGCAGAGCTCCGCAGCAGATTCCCTGATGTAATGGATGGAATCATGGATGCGGTTGAGATGATAACCATGAGGGCGTACAGGGCACTTCTGAGTAACAGCCCCAAACCCATAGGGGACCTCATGAACATAAACCAGGGGCTTCTTGACGCCATGGGAGTGTCCACAGGGGAACTTTCAATGATGGTCTATGAGGCCAGGAGTGCAGGTGCAGCCGGATCCAAGATCACAGGTGCCGGTGGAGGCGGGAGCATAATAGCATACTGCCCTGGCTGCGCAGAAGATGTTGCTGAGGTCCTTAACAGAAACTGGAATGCAATGAAGGCAAGGTTTTCAGAAGAGGGCCTGATCCGGTAAAACTCTTATCACTTAAAGGGGCATCCTGATGATAATTCTCAAAGTAGGTGGAAGTGTAATTACCAGAAAGGACTCTGAGGAACCTGTGATAGATGCAGAAAACCTTCAGAGGATAGCCTCAGAGATTGCAGACGCTTCACCATCATCACTCATGATAATACATGGGGCCGGATCATTCGGCCACCCATTCGCAGGAAAATACGGTATAGGATCTGAAATAAAGGATGAGGAGGAATTTAGAAAGAGGAGATTTGGATCGGCACTCACACAGAACTGGGTCAGGAAACTCAACACACACATCTGTGATGCGCTCCTTGATGAGGGAATACCAGCGGTCTCAATGCCCCCATCAGCGTTCATGAGGGCACAAAATGGTCGCATAATGGATGCTGATCTTTCAATGATAAAATCCTACCTTGATGAGGGGATGGTCCCTGTAAGTTACGGTGACGTGGTCCTTGACTTAAACACCAGTGTGAGGTTCTCTGTGGTATCCGGGGACCAGCTCATAAACCACTTCTCCATAAGGTTAAGGCCAGAGAGGGTCATACTGGGAACAGATGTGGACGGAGTTTACACCAGAAACCCAAAGAAACACGGGGATGCAAGGCTTCTTGATGTTATAGGGTCCCTTGATGACCTCGAATCTCTTGATGGGACATTAAACACCGACGTTACAGGCGGAATGGTTGGTAAGGTGAGGGAACTCCTCGTTCTCGCAGATAGGGGTATAGAATCAGAGATAATAAATGCAGGGGTACCTGGAAATGTCCTGAGGGCCCTCCGTGGAGAGGCTGTGAGGGGCACAAGGATCAGAAGATAGATAATCTGTATCACGATCATAACCTGATTAGTTCAGGATTATCAATTAAGGGAAATTTGAAGGGCGTTAAAATGATTTCAGATAGAAAACTGGAGCATTTAATCCTGTGCACAAGCTGTGACGTGGAGTACAGGAAGAGGACAGGCTTCGAGGAAATTGAAATAGTTCACAGGGCAATACCTGAGATAAACAGGGAAAAGATAGATATAGGCCTGAATTTCCTGGGTAAGGAACTTTCATCACCCATAATGATAAGTGCAATTACAGGCGGTCACCCGGCGGCCCTCAAAATAAACAGGGAACTTGCAAGGGCCGCAGAGGAACTTGGAATTGCACTTGGACTTGGAAGCCAGAGGGCGGGTGTTGAGCACCCAGAGGTTGAGGAGACCTACGCCATAGCAAGGAGGGAGGCACCATCAGCGATGCTCGTGGGGAACATTGGAAGCTCCCACCTTGAATATGCGGAAAGGGCAGTTGAGATGATAGATGCGGATGCACTCGCAGTGCACCTAAACCCCCTCCAGGAATCAATACAGCCCGGGGGCGACGTGGACTCAACAGGGGCCCTTGAATCAATATCATCAATGGTGAAGTCCATGGATGTGCCTGTGATGGTCAAGGAGACAGGCGCGGGTATATCCTCAGAGGACGCCATAAGACTGGAATCATGTGGGGTGGCAGCCATAGACGTTGCAGGTGCAGGCGGCACCAGCTGGGCCGCAGTTGAAACCTACCGTGCAGACGACAGATACATGGGAGAGCTATTCTGGGACTGGGGAATACCCACCGCTGCAAGTACCGTGGAGGTTGCAGAGTCAGTAAACGTGCCTGTGATTGCATCAGGGGGTATAAGAAGCGGACTTGACGCTGCAAAGGCCATAGCCCTCGGCGCAACAATGGCTGGAATAGCACTTCCGGTACTTGAAGCTGCAGGCCAGGGCTACAGGGCCGTTGTAAAGGTAATTGAAAGGTTCAACGAGGCACTTAAAACCGCCATGTACCTTGCAGGTGCAGAAACACTTGACGATCTCAGAAATTCACAGGTCATAATAATGGGCCGAACTAGAGAATGGCTAAATGAAAGGGGCTTTGAAACCATAAAATACGCCAGGAGGTAATAATTTGAGCGTAGAAGTAATAGCAATCGGCGGATACGAGGAAGTAGGTAAGAACATGTCCGCCGTTAAGGTGGGGGATGATGTTGTAATATTTGACATGGGGATTCACCTTGACAGGGTTCACATACATGAGGACACGGACATTGCAAGGATGCACAGTCTGGACCTCATAGAAAGGGGTGTCATACCTGATGATACACTCATGAAGGACGTTGATGGAAAGGTCAGGGCAATAGTGTTCACACACGGCCACCTTGACCACATAGGGGCAGTTGCAAAGCTGGCCCACCGGTACCAGGCCCCCATAATAGCAACACCCTACACAATAGCACTCATAGAGAGGACGATAAAGGCTGAGCGGAAGTTCAATGTCCTCAACACACTCCAGGTCCTCAATGCAGGGGAGAAGTGCCAGATATCCCCGGGGATAACACTGGAGTTCATACAGTCAACCCACAGCATACCACAGTCAGTTATAGCGGCACTCCACACACCGGAGGGTATAATAGTCTATGCACTTGACTTCAAATTCGATGACCACCAGAAGATATCACCACCACCAGACTACCACCGACTCAGGGAGCTTGGAAGGAAGGGCGTCCTTGCAATGATAGTTGAAACAACCAGGGCCAATGAGAAACAGGAGGTCAAGACACACTCAGAGAAGGTTGCAAGGATAGTCCTTGAGGATATAATGAAGAACCCCCTTGAGGAGAGGAACGGGATGATAGTGACCACCTTCTCCTCCCACATGGAGCGTATACAGGCCATAAGTGACATAGCATCAGAGAGTGACAGGCAGATGCTGCTCCTTGGAAGGTCAATGGAGAGATACTGTGGACTCGCAGAGGCCATGGGCATACTCAAACTGCCGGAGAATGCCAGCATATACGGGAGTCCAAAGGCTGTTAACAGGGCCCTTGCACGTGCAGAGGCAAAGCGTGAGGATTACCTCCTCATCACAACGGGTCACCAGGGTGAACCCGATGCGCTGCTACCAAGGATAGCCAATGCAAAGACCCAGTTCAGGATAAAGAGGGGTGACAATGTGGTGATATCAGCCCCTGTCATACCCAACCCCATGAACGTTGCAAACAGGAACCTCATGGAGAGGCGACTGGCATCAAGCGGTGCAAGGATCTATACAAATGCACACGTATCCGGGCATGCAGGGAGGGAGGACCACAGGGACTTTATAAGGATGCTCAACCCCATGCACATAATACCCGCCCACGGCGACCTCAGCATGCTATCGGCCTACGCTGAGATAGCAGAGGAGGAGGGCTACAAGCTGGGTAACGACATACACATCTTGAGGAATGGACAGGCACAGGTATTTAATGGAGGTATCCGATGACAGAAGTATTAGATATTCTCAGAAAGTACTCTGAAGTGGCCGATAAGAGGATAATGGAGTGTATCAGTGACATAACACCTGATACACTCCTTAAGGCATCAGAACACCTCATAACAGCAGGCGGTAAGAAGATAAGACCTTCACTGGCACTACTGAGCTGTGAGGCCGTAGGTGGATACCCTGAGGACGCTGCAGGGGTGGCTGCGGCCATAGAACTGATCCACACATTCTCACTCATCCACGACGATATAATGGATGATGATGAGATGAGGAGGGGGGAACCATCGGTCCATGTCATCTGGGGTGAACCCATGGCCATACTTGCAGGGGACGTCCTCTTCTCCAAGGCCTTCGAGGCTGTAATCAGGAACGGGGACTCAGAAAGGGTAAAGGATGCCCTTGCAGTCGTGGTTGACTCATGCGTTAAGATATGTGAGGGCCAGGCCCTTGACATGGGCTTTGAGGAGAGGCTGGACGTCACAGAGGATGAGTACATGGAGATGATATACAAGAAGACAGCAGCCCTCATAGCAGCAGCAACAAAGGCAGGTGCCATAATGGGGGGAGCATCAGAGAGAGAGGTTGAGGCCCTGGAGGACTACGGCAAATTCATAGGTCTCGCATTTCAGATACACGACGACTACCTGGATGTGGTAAGCGATGAGGAATCCCTGGGCAAACCAGTGGGCAGTGACATAGCAGAGGGCAAGATGACCCTCATGGTTGTAAGGGCCCTTGAAGAGGCATCAGGGAATGATAGGGAGAGACTCATATCAATCCTCAGATCAGGTGATGAGGGCCGTGCTGCTGAGGCCATAGAGATCTTTGAACGCTACGGTGCAACCCAGTATGCCCATGAGGTGGCCCTTGACTATGTGAGGATGGCCAAGGAGCGCCTTGAGATACTTGAAGACTCAGATGCAAGGGATGCACTCATGAGGATAGCTGACTTCGTACTTGAAAGGGAACACTAGGTGATGATGGTGGAGGACCTCGTCTACCGCTACGCGCTAATGAATGCGGTTAAGCACAGGGGAAAGGCAAACCCGGGCGCCGTCATGGGGGCAGTTATGAGCAACGAACCCGAACTCAGAAAGAGGGCCCCCGAGGTTAAGGAAGCTGTTCAGGCTGCTGTTGAGAAGGTTAACAGTTTAACACCTGGAGAACAGCAGAGTGAAATGGAGAGGCTGGGCCTTGAAATAAGGGAGAGGAAGCAGAGGAAGAAACAGGGACTCAGGGACCTCCCGGAGGTTAAGGGCGAGGTTGTACTGAGGTTCGCCCCCAACCCCAGCGGCCCACTCCACATAGGCCATGCCAGGGCAGCCATCCTCAACCACGAATACGCCAGGAGGTATGAGGGCAGGTTAATACTCAGAATCGAGGACACCGACCCCCGAAGGGTTGACCCGGAGGCCTACGATATGATCCCCTCTGACCTGGAGTGGCTTGGTGTTGAATGGGATGAGACCGTCATCCAGAGCGACCGGATGGATATCTACTATGAGTACACAGAGAGGCTCATAGAGAGGGGCGGGGCATACGTATGCACCTGCACGCCGGAGGCATTCAGAGAACTCAAAAATGAGGGAGAAGCCTGTCACTGCCGTGAACTGGGTGTCAGGGAGAACCTCCAGCGCTGGAGGGAGATGTTTGAGATGCCAGAGGGTTCAGCGGTTGTCAGGGTTAAGACAGACCTCCAGCACCCAAACCCTGCCATAAGGGACTGGGTTTCAATGAGGATAGTGGAGGCTGAGCACCCCCGTACAGGCACACAATACAGGGTGTACCCAATGATGAACTTCTCGGTTGCGGTTGACGACCACCTCCTCGGGGTGACCCATGTCCTCAGGGGCAAGGACCACCTTGCAAACAGCGAAAAACAGGAATACCTCTACAGGCACCTTGGCTGGGAGCCCCCTGTATTCATACACTACGGACGCCTTAAGATGGATGACATTGCACTGAGCACATCAGGGGCAAGAGAGGGGATAATCGCGGGTAAATACTCTGGCTGGGATGACCCCCGCCTTGGAACCATCAGGGCCATTGCAAGGAGGGGTATAAGGTCAGAGGCGATAAGGAAGCTCATGGTTGAGATCGGTGTCAAGATAGCAGACTCCACCATGAGCTGGAAGAAGATCTACGGCCTCAACAGGACCATCCTGGAGGAAGAAGCCCGGAGGTACTTCTTTGCGGCAGACCCTGTCAGGCTTGAAATAGGGGGCCTGCCAGGACCCATAAGGGTTAAAAGACCCCTGCACCCTGACAGACCCGAACTGGGTAACCGCATCCTTGAGCTGAAGGGAGACGTTTACCTCCCCGGCGGGGACCTCAGGGAGGGTCCTCTGAGGTTAATAGATGCTGTTAATGTGATCTACTCTGATGGTGAACTCAGATACCACAGTGAGGGTATCGAGGAGGCAAGGGAGCTGGGTGCAGCCATGATACACTGGGTTCCAGCCGAATCAGCCCTCAGGGCAGTGGTTGTGATGCCTGACGCCTCGGAGGTGGAGGGTGTCATTGAGGGGGACGCCTCGGAACTTGAAGTTGACGATGTGGTGCAGCTTGAAAGATTTGGCTTTGCCAGGGTGGATTCATCAGGGGAGAGACTGGTATTCTATTATGCCCATAAATGAAACCTTTTTTAACCCTCTTTTTTCTGAGAGGCCTTCAGTGGGCAAATAAACGGTAGACCTTACCGGAAGGTCACACATAAAATCTGATTTAATAAGATGAACTGGTTTAACTACCATGAAATCTTTGGGTTCACAGTTAAGTTTTTGAGGGTTAAGGGATGAAAGGCTGGAACTTGCCAGGAAATTTTCAGAGTCACTGAATTATCCTGAAATAGAGAAAATAATCCTTTCCGGGTCTTGCCCGGGGAAAAGGATAGGGAGGGCTCTGATATGGACATAATCATGATCTCCACAAAAAAGGATAAGGTCATAAGTAAGGCGCGCGATATACTCCTCGGCACAGGTGTCCATATCTCAGTTAGGTCATTTCACCTGATGAATACAGGCTTCTGGGGGACACCCATTTCATCTCCATAATAATGAAAGAGGGTGTAGTGCTTGGGTGATGAGGAAATTTTAATGGAAAGGGCAGTCAGGAAACTTGAGGCTCCAGAACAGTATGCGAACATGGATTCCATGGAGATGCAGTAAGCAGGGCCTACTACGCCATGTTCTTTCAGCAGGAGCACTGCTATCACAGAAGAAACATTTACCCGAAGACTCACAGGGGATTTTGGACTCAAATTCGTAAAGAACCGAGAATTCCAGAAGGAAATATTTGACATACTTCTAAGGCATATGAAGATAGGGAAGAGGCTGATTATGGCATCCTTTCAGAAATAGATCAGAAAGAAGCAATTATTATAATCAAAGAGCATTGAAGTTCGTGGAGGAATGTAAAACCTTCAGATAAATATCTGAGACCTTATTGCTGATGGCATTCAGCCCCCTTTAACAGAATTACAACTGTTTAATACAGCAATTTTTATTAACTCCTGTGGACTACATGATAATATCATTCTTCTTCAGTACCTGAAATTAGTTTCTGAGAGGTTAGATCATGGTGACAGTAAACGAAAACTACCTGCTACTTAAAAGCAGTTACATATTCTCTGAGATAAACAGGAAAGTGGAGGACTTCCAGAGGAAAAACCCCGATGCCGATGTGATAAGGATGGGTATAGGGGATGTTACAAGGCCCCTCCCATCTGCAGTGGTGGATGCCTTCCACAAAGCCGTTGATGAGATGGCACAGGAGGAAACCTTCAGGGGATATGGACCTGAACAGGGCTACCCATTCCTCAGGGAGGCCATAGCAGAAAACGATTACACTTCAAGGGGTGTTGAGGTTTCACCCGATGAGATATTCATAAGTGATGGTGCAAAGTGTGACACAGGAAACATCCAGGAGATCTTTGGACAGGACAATGTGGTGGCGGTAACAGACCCGGTCTACCCTGTATACGTTGAGAGCAACGTAATGGCAGGAAGAGCCGGCCCCGCAGATGAGACTGGAAGGTACAGTGGTCTGGTATACATTCCATGCACAGAGGAGAACGGATTCATACCTCCCATCCCCGAGGAGAAGGTTGACCTCATATACCTGTGCTACCCCAACAACCCCACAGGAACAGCTCTCACAGAGAAGCAACTCGCAGAGTGGGTTGACTATGCCAGGGAGAATGGCAGCATAATACTCTTCGATGCAGCATACGAGGCCTACATACAGGAGGATGGAATACCCCACAGCATCTATGAGGTGGATGGTGCAAGGGAGGTTGCAGTTGAGTTCAGGAGCTTCTCAAAGAACGCCGGTTTCACAGGTACAAGGTGTGCCTTCACTGTGGTGCCAGAGGAACTGGAGGTCCCCGACAGTCAGGGAAGGATGCACCCCCTGAAGGATCTCTGGAACAGGCGCCAGACAACAAAATTCAATGGGGTCTCCTACCCTGTGCAGAGGGCCGCCGAAGCCGTCTACACACCTGAGGGTCAGAGGGAGATAAGGGAATCAATAGACTACTACATGGAGAATGCCAGGATAATAAGGGAGAGCCTTGAAAGTGCCGGTCTGAGGTACTATGGTGGTGTCAACGCACCATACATCTGGATAAAGACCCCTGAGGGCATGGATTCATGGCAGTTCTTTGACATGCTCCTAAACGAGGCAGAGGTTGTTGGAACACCGGGGTCTGGCTTTGGACCGAGCGGTGAGGGATACTTCAGGCTAACAGCATTCAACTCCCTTAAAAATACTGTGAGGGCAATGGAGAGGATTTCTGAACTCAGCTTCTAGGCGGGTTCTGAAAATATAAATTATTTTTTTTGATTATCTGCCTTAAATGAGGGATTGATCAGTCTCTAGAGTTCTGAAAATATAAATTATTTTTTTTGATGGAGGATTTCTGGGTTCATCTTCCAAAAAAATATAAATTGGGGTTTTAATTCATGGCAAGGTTTATGGCCCTGTAGGCTACGCTGGTGCCCATATTGAGGTCCCTCTGAACTATTGAGCTGCTTTTGGTTTTTGTCCACCGTGACCAGTCGCTCCTTCCATTGAGGTAGCCCCGCTGCATGAGGCTGTAGAGGTCCCCTGAGACGTAGCCTATGCTGGGTGCAAGGTACGTGGCCTGTTTTTCGTAGCTGTTGTGGAGCGTGGATGACTCTCCACTTACACAGTGAGGAGCTGAAAATGTGTCTGTGATGTAGTGGCTTGCAACACCAAAGCAGTAACTGGCATACCTGTAATTCCTGTTTCTGTAGGCGCTTCTACCCCTGTCAAGCCATTTTTTAGCCTCTGTAAAGCTTCTGGGAAAGCTGTGTCTCACGGTATCATGGAACTTTTCGTCAGGGTCATTGGATCCGTCGATCATGGCGTTAATGTTGATCTTTGATTTCTTGGAGGATGGGAGCTTCTTGTAGATGGCCTCAGCGGTGTCCTAGTGGGTGATGGTCTTCCATGCATAGGAGCAGGGCATCAGCAGGAGGACGAGAACGAGAATTAATGACACACCCCTCTTCATTTTAAAACCTCTAGGATACATTTTAAAACCTCTAGGATATATATGAGGGATGCACATATATAAATTTTTCCTTAACAGGGTGTGATGGTATAAAAAAAAAAATAAAAAATGGGGGTTTTACTTTCCTGCTCCACCCCTGAGGAATCCAAAGGCCACAAGACCAGCGGCCACAAGGACACCCACGATACCATAGACGTACCATGACCCATCACTGCCAGAAGTTGAGGTTGCA
>NZ_JBNASF010000007.1:0-63692 GCF_049720995.1 Methanothermobacter sp. | reverse complement strand
AGGTGCGTGAACCAGCCTTCAGAAAATTCTTCGACATCGAAGAAATACACTACGACGGCGAGGAGAAAAGAATATTAGAGACAGATTACAGATCTCTTGAAGGGGCAGGACTATGCAGGACGATGAATACGAAAGAGCACGGAAGAGAGTAGAGGAACTTAAGGGATTTTACATACACCTATCTGTTTTTGTAATAGTTAACTTCACCCTTTTCCTCATAAACCTTCTTTCAAGCCCGGGTATATGGTGGTTCTACTGGATAACAGCCTTCTGGGGAATAGGAGTTATATGGCACGCATTCGGTGTCTTTATTGGCGACAGACTTCTTGGTAAGGAATGGGAGGAGAGGAAAATAAAGGAATACATGGAAAAGAAAAAGAAATAAATCACATACCCTCCCTCTCACGCCTCCTGAAACGCTCAGGCGTTGTTGTTCTCGGTATATTCCTGTAATATTCGCCTGCGGTATCGAATATCTCAATTGAAATATCTGCTATTCTCTCAAATGTCTTAACAACCCTGGAAAGGGATATATAATAGGTTGAGCGCTCCTTATCCTCAAATGGTGTTTCGGCCATCTGTGTGGCAACACAGTTAAGGGCGTTCTTCTGAACCCTGTGAATATCGTCCTCAAAGGACATGAGTTTTGCCTTGAGTTCAAGTTTCTCGTTGAGGAATGCGTCCATTGCTGTATTCACCATCTCAACAGCAATTGAAAACATCTCCTGCAGGTACTCCATCATCGCCGGGTCAACCTCATATGACTCCTTAACTGCAAAGTTTGCTATTATCGCAGAGTGATCACCTATCCTTTCAAGGTCATAGGCAATCTCTGTGAATGCCATTGTCTTGCTGAACTCTGAGTAGGGATTCATTGCTATGGCTGTATCAACAGAGGCCCTAACCTTCTCGTGCATGGTGTTCGTTATGTAGTCCATCTTCAGGGCCTCATTTGCAAGCTCCTCATCATATTCCTCAAGGGACCTGAATGACTTCCTGAGCTGTTTGCAGACATGGTGTGCCATGTCCCTGAGTATCTCCTTGATAAAAAAGCTGCCTGCGTATTCCCTGGATGTAACCTCCTCTCCAAAAAGCTCAGGGAACTCCTCAAATTTCTTTATATCAACAATGTAGGCCCTTCTCACAACACCCTCCTTTATTAAGGGCTGGAGGAGTTTGGTAACATACCGTCTTGTTATTCCAAGCCTTTCTGCAATCTCATCCTGTGTGGATGGGTTCTCATAGAGTATAACATCTATGATCGACTTGAGTGTTGCGTTTTTTGTTTTATTTTTCATTCTCCAAAGACACCTCATCTTCCATTACAATGACAACAGAGTCTCTGAGTATGGATACACTCATGTAGAGAAGTGTAACCATGACCATTAATGTTATCAGGATGTCGAACTCATAAAAAATCGACCTGTAAACCATTACAAGGGGCGAATGAACATCCACAAGCCCCCTCAGGAGGACGATGAAGCCCATGAGTATGAGGACATGTCCATATGATTTCCTTATGGTCTCAGGTTGCAGGAGGGGGTAGATTCCCATAACCATGAGTCCAACCCCTATTGACCTGAAGAGGTTCCAGTAGGTTGCCTCCTCAAGGAGATAGAAGATATAATGGGGTTTCCAATGGAAATTTCCAATGAGGTATATTGCCTCAATTACAACTATTATGATGAGGGGTATTGCAAATACCACCCTGCTCTCAACCCTCTCTGTCTTAACATTCTTGAGGGGCTCCCTGAGGTAGTGGGAGAGAAGCTGATACAGCATTGAACCAAGAACAGCACCCATGACAGTTCCCCCCACTCCCAGCTTTGAGGTTGTGAATGCCACTATCCCTGAGATTATCCCGGCCATGAGTATATCAAATGCCTTGGTCAACGCTGCCACCTGCAGATTCTTAATGATGAAAGTAAGATCATATTATGCATATTTATTTTCCCTATTAGAGAACATTGTGGATGATGGTATATTAATCTTCTCATGAAAAAATGAAACCGGATATTAAAGGTGGCCTTCTGGATGTACATATGAACATATCATGTATTCTTCATCCTCAACTTTAACAGAATAGCTGGCCATCTCCCTTTTAGAACCATCCTCTGTGTTTATAAGGTCAACAGAGATCCTATCATCATCTATCCTCAACTGGTTATGGGAGGGGAAAGTTTCACCCCTTAACTTCCTTGTTGTGGCTGTGCCTGAATTCAGTGTAACCATACTTTCAATCATCCAGACATTGGGCACATGCTTGTGTCCATTGAGTACAAAGTCAACACCATATGAACTGAGGAGTCTGAGGAGATCTCCTGAGTCCAGCAGTATGTTCCTCTCACGTCCAGTGTTTGGTATTGGCAGCAGATGGTGGTGGAACGTAACTATCTTGCAGAGGCTATCAGGAACCCTCTCAAGTTCCCTTGCAAGCCATTCCAGCTGATCCATACCTATCTGACCGTCATTTATGTCAGGTTCAGAGGAATCAAGACCTATAACAGCAAATTCTGAGTCATGATGGACAAACTTCCTCTTACCTATCATCTTCTCAAAGTGTACCAGCCCAACATTCCTTGCATCGTGGTTGCCTGGAATTATATACGTTGATGTAATTGACCTCAGCTCATCTGCAAATGCAGCTGCCAGTTCATACTCGTGGGCATAGCCCTCAGTGGTGAGGTCACCTGAAACAACTATGATGTCAGGATTCTCATCCTGAAGCTGTAACAGGAGATTCTCCCTGAGCTTGCTGGAGAAATTCTTTTCACCGAAATGTATGTCCGAGATCTGAGCAATTTTTTTCTCCATTAGAACACCTTAAAATCAATGGAAAGCCTTAGGGGGGATTCGAACCCCCGACCTATGCCTTACCAAGGCATCGCTCTACCACCTGAGCCACTAAGGCAGACAATTTTAATTTCAGAACAGCTAAAACTCTAGTGCAGGGGAAGGGATTCGAACCCTCGAAGGCCTGCGCCAGAGGATCTTAAGTCCTCCCCCTTTGGCCGCTCGGGCACCCCTGCATGGTAATTGATAGTAGTAAAAAGTCATATATTAATTTAACGGTGGTCATTATCATATCCTAAGCATTTAATTAAAGTTATTCAATATCGGGGAACTTATCCCCTGACCAGTCACCGCCATTACCATATCCTAAGATTTAATTAAAGTTATTCAATATCGGGGAACTTATCCCCTGACCAGTCACCGTCATTATCATATCCTAAGATTTAATTAAAGTGGGTGTCCATAAATCTACTGGGTGATTCATTGAAACACGATCCATCAAGGTGTATGCGCTGCGGTGCCTGTGTGAATGTCTGTCCATCAGGTGCCCTGGAACTGGAGGACACCCTCCTTATAGGGGATGGGTGCCTGGAGTGTCTTGCCTGTGCTGCAGTCTGCCCTGTGGATGCAATGGGGTGTCAGGATGAGGTATGATCTTGTTGTTGTAGGTGGCCGCGTGGCCGGCTCCATAGCAGCATACCATGCAGCAAAAAAGGGTCTGCGGGTCCTCATGCTCGAAGGAAACCCTGAAATAGGGACCCCTGTACAGTGCGCCGGGGGAGTGAGTGACAGCTTCTTCAGATCAACAGGTATAAAGCCACTCCCTGAGTTCACATGTACGAGAATAAAAGCGGCTGCGATCAACGGACCCTATGGTGCAAGCATAACAACCAGAAACCCTATGATAAGGGGTTACATCATTGAAAGAAAGATTTTTGATAAATACCTCGCTCTGCGTGCTTCTGAAGCCGGGGCGGATGTGCTTGCAGGGTCCCGGGTGAAGGACCTAATATTCCATGATGGCTCCGTCTCCGGTGTTAAATTCAGGGGCCCCGATGGAACCCATGAGGTCGAATCGGATATTGTAATTGCAGCAGACGGCATTCAGTCAGGTGTTGGCCGTAGGGCGGGGCTTGATACACGTTTCAGACCAGGAGAACTGTGCTCCTGTGTCCAGTATGAGGCTGCAGGTGTGGATGTGGATACTGAAACCATAGAATTCTACTTCGGAAGCAGATTTGCCCCCTCAGGTTACCTCTGGGTGTTCCCCAAGGGTGATGGGAGGGCTAATGTGGGTCTTGGGGTCCGGAGAAGTAGCTGCTCAGAGGTCGGTCCCCTGATGTACCTCAACAGGTTCATGTCAGATAAGGGATTCAAGAGGATAGAATTCAATGCAGGGGCCGTACCTGTCTGCGGGCCTATCGAGAGGACCTTCACAGATGGAATGCTCGTTGTGGGGGATGCGGCTGGACAGGTTGACCCCCTAACCGGAGGAGGAATACATGTTGCAGCAGAATGTGCGAAAATCGCTGGGGAGGTTGCTGCAGAGGCTGTTGAGCATGGAAGGTTCGATGGCAAATTTCTATCATTATATGAGAAGAAATGGAGAAGTAAGGTTGGCAGAAATCTTGAAAGGTCACTCAGATTCAGAAGGGCCCTTGATGCCCTTGATGACGAGGAACTCGATGCCCTCCTTAGATCAGTTGAAGGCAAAAATTTAAGTTCCATTTCAAAGATATCCCTCCTGAGGGTTTTAAAGGATTATCCTTCAATGTTAAGGGTACTTAAGGATATTCTTTAGGTATAGGCCACTTCTCTAAAACTAAGCCGGCAAACATTCATAAATGAAAGATATATTAATGAAAGAGAATGGAATTAATTTCTCCAATTAAATAATAAAAAGTTCACTCTGATATTAAAGGTCCAGGTGATCTCCTTGTTCCGTGAAATCCATAGGGAAAAGTTATACCTAGCAGCAATAGCCATCCTGGCATTTATTGTAAGGCTCATACCCAGCAGGACCCTTTCCCTTGCAGGTAAAGATGCATACATACACCATGATATTGCCATGAGAATATTCAGGGAGGGCCCGGGTATTATAGCCCACGATATACCATCCCTTATGGGTTTAAAGGCATACGCATATCCCCCTCTTTTCCATTTGATCGGTTCTGGTCTTTACATGATATTCCAATCAGATATTGTCTTTTTCCTCATAGGCCCACTTTTTGGAACAGCAGCAGTTATTGTAATTTACAGGGTGGCCCTGGAAATATCTGGAAACAAAGAGACCGCACTTCTCTCAGCCTTCCTGTTTTCAATGGTGCCCTCCTTCATTACAAGAACATCGATCTTCATACCGGAATCCATGGGGATCCTCCTCACCTCAGGGATCCTCTACATGATTGTCAGGTACCTTAAAACAATTCCCGGATACCCTGACATTGATAAATTTGAGCTCAAAGGTTTCCTCAATCTCTTCAGGGGTGATCTGAAGTACATTCTGGGAGGCTTAATCATATTCGGCATCTATCTCTTCACCCACAGAGGATGGGTTTTCCTTTTAATAGCCCTTCTCCTTCTTGCAGTTACATTCCTCACGCCGTCCTTCAGGAAAAGGCCCATTGAATTTGGTTTAATTTTTATACTGGTGGGGGTGGGTATCTTTGAATTTATAACATTCGCTGCAAGGTTTCAGTCCGTCCCGGTAACAATACTTGGTTTTCCCAAGTGGATGGGTGTGCTTCAGTTAATACTTGGAATTTACGGGGCCCTCATACTTCTCAGATCAAAGAATCCCATCCACAGGTTCCTGATAATATGGGCCGCAGCCTTCATGATCATAGGGACCTACTCATTCAGATTCAGGGATCCCTATGCAGCCATACCACTGTCTCTAATTGCAGGTTATGGCCTCAGTGAAGTTAGGAGTAGGCTGAATGGTTCAGAGAGTCTCAGAAATTACCGCCTCCTGAAATGGAACATTGGGGCCCTTATCCAGACAGGAGTTTTTGCAGTTCTTCTGTTAGTGCCAGTGGCCCAGGGAGCTGCCATTGCATATACCAGCGTTGTAACACCAACCACCCAGCAGAAGGCCGCATTTACATGGATAGAGGATAACACACCAGCAGATGCAGTTTTCCTATCTTCAACTGAAGACTCATACCTCCTCATTGGGAATACCCATCGGAAAGATGTTCTGCTCTGGAAAACAGTCTATGAAGGTTTCATGGGAGATTCCCCGTCCCTTAAAGAGAATTCTGTAACCCACGATGAGGTCTCGGCCATCTTCGACTCATCACTACCCTCTGAAGCCCACTACCTGATAGAAAAGAATAACATAAGCTACATATACCTCTCAAAGTCCATGCATGAGAGAGGCATAGGCCTCTACATACCCGTGGATCCCCACTTCAAGACCTGCTTTGTATCAGGAGACGTATCCATTTACAGATATATAAAGAATCCGGAACTCCAGTCAAACTGCTCAAAAATGGCTGTAGCTGGGGAATACAGTAATATCGTCGAATTCATTGAGAAATTCTGGAATGGATACTCCTATTCAGAGGCGGGTGGAACAGGTTACACTGACCCCGCAGAGGACCTTGAATTCGGGAACCTTTTCAAGGGTTCATATGACAGCAACGCCATGATAGCAGCACTTTATCTTGAAATAGGGAATAAAAGCGGGGACAGAAACCTCACATCCAGAGGAGAGTACCTCCTTGAATGGCTCAGATACAAGCAGATGGATAATGGTTCATTCCCGGGGGGAATGCCCCCTGCAGAATACACCCTCACCACCATGCAGACAGTTTATCCACTCATGGAGATAAAATCAGCTGCAAGCCAGGAGATTGTTAATTCCGGCCTTCTGTTTGTCGATTCACAGGTGAAGGGCAGTGAAATAAATGTGAGTCCCCTCTGGAATGCCCCCATATTTCCTGGGGATGACTATCTCAGGCTCAAAACTGAGTCACAGGTGGCAGGGATGTATCCCTCAGGTAAAGCTGAAATCATACATTCACTAATTGAAGGTCAGGGATACGATGGATCATGGAGCTCCAAGCCATACGAGAACATTGGAATACTGAAGGGGCTTGCACTCTACTACATCTCCACAAAGGACCCGAAGGTTCTTGATTCAATAAAAAAGGGTTCTGAATGGCTAAAGACTCATCAAAACCCTCAAGGTTCATTCCAGGGCGACGGGGAGGATCATTTATACTGTGTGGCTCATTATTCTGATGCTGCACTTATTTACAGTGTGGCGGGGGATAAAGCATCCCTTGAGAGAACCCTCGGTTACATTGAAAGAAAAGGATTTGAAAATGACCCCACACCCCTCAGATCATTCCTCACATTCATCCAGGATATGAAAATAATATACGGGGATGATCGTGCCATGCAGCTTGCTGATGGAATCCTGAAATCCAGTTCCTGATAGAGCAAAAAACTTTTATTTTTTAGCTTATAATATGGAGTGGGGGGATAATGATTTTATTCACCGATAACATCAATTCTCTCCTGAAGGAGGGAGACGTGGAGGGACTCATGGAGGCCCTCAGAAGCCGCGATTTTACTGTTAGAAGGGAGGCTGCCATTGCCCTTGAAAGGATCGCAGATAAGAGATCCTTCGATGCCCTCATTGAGGCCCTCAGATATGAGGAATGGCAGAAGGACTACCCAATACTTGGTGGTGTTAGGGCCGCGGCAGCCAGGGCTCTGGGAAGTATAGGGGATCCTGGCGCGGTTGAGCCGCTTATGAATGCCCTTGAGGACCCTGATATTGAGGTGAGGATCAGTGCACTCAGAGCACTTGGCAGTTTCAGGGATGAAAGGTCAGTTGATGCTGTTGAAGGGTATTTAAATGACCCCCATGAGGATATAAGAAAAAATGCCCTCATCACCCTTGCAGAGCTGGACCCCGGAAGGGGACTCAGGCATGCAGCAGCTGCGCTTAATGACAGGTCATGGGTTGTGAGAAAGGCCGCTGCAAGGGTCATCAGAAATCTGGGTGATGAGAGGTGCCTTGAAGTCATTATTGATAAACTCAACGACCCTGACCTGGAGGTCCGGCGTCAGATTGTTCTTGCAGTTGTGAACCTTGGTGAAGCGGCGGTGAATCCTCTTCTTGAAAAGCTCTCCGACCCATCCTGGCAGACAAGGGCCGTGCTGGTTGAGGCTCTTGGGGAGATAGGGTCAAAAAGGGCTGTTCCCCGCCTCAAAAGGATGGTTTCAGGTAGAAAAAGGGATGAAAACCGCTATGTTCGTGGAAAGGTGGCAGAGGCCCTGGGGCTTATAGGGGACCCTGACGCCCTTGAATCACTCATAGAGGCCCTCAATGACCCCTACATCTTTGTTAGAAGAAAGGCCCGCGCAGCGATAGACCTGATTGATGTTGAACCATGCCTTGAGAGATTCGATAATGGAGAGATAAGCTTCAGGTACCCCATTTTCTGGGACCTCCGGGAGGTTAAGGATGGTGAAAAACTCATTACAGGTTCATGTAAGGAACATGGGCTTAAAATATCCTTTAAGAGGAAGGAAGCCTCTGGAGTGACTGCTGAAGAATTTTCAGATATTTTAATTGACGTTCTGAACATGAGGGGTCTTTTTAACGTCACAAGGGGCTCCGTTACCGTTGACAGCGAGCATGGATATATGGTAACCGGTGAAACAAAGAAAGACAGAATAGTGGCATTCATCTTCAAAAAGAAGGGTTATGTATATTACATATACTTCAAAGGACCCATTGAAAACATCAGTAGGTCCTACAAATATATGAGGGTGTTGATAAACACCCTTCACGTGGAAATTTAGTGCCCTAAACCTTGCCCCTGTAGATCTTCATTGCCTCCTCAAGGACCTCACTGAACTCCATACGGTCCCTCAGATCAGCAAGGTCATCCACAGATACCAGTTTAAGGACATTCTCCTTGCATGCATCCACACATGCAGGCAGGAGACAGTCGGCATCCATACAGAGTGTACATTTTTCTGCTGATTTCTTTTCAGAGTCAAGAACTATCATTCCTGCGGGGCAGGCAACCATGCACAGCTTGCAGAGTATGCATGCTTCCTCATCAATCACAAGCGCCCCATCAACCTCCCTTATGGCGCCAACAGGACATATCCTTGCACATGGGGCCTTCTCAGGGTGGCACTGAAGGCAGAATAAAGGCATCCTGTCCCCCTTCCTGACCCTTGCAACCCCATGGGTCCTTTTGCATGCATTTATGCAGTCATCGCAGCCACTGCACCTTGCAGGGTCAATCACCATCAGCATCTTCACTGAACCACCTCTACTCCGATGCCAGTTTTTCAAGGTATTCAGGTATTCCTGAGGAATCCCTTGGCCCTACAAGCACCTTCCATCCGGTATCATCTTCTATTTCACCACTTGCAGGTGCCGCAAGTCCCGGGATGATGAGAACCCTCTTCTTAACCCTATCCTCTATACCGCTATCCTTTATTAGGTCAGCAACTGCGGTTCCCGTGAGCTGTCCTCCAGCCAGGGAAACGTCCACAGCCCTCCCCTCTGTGTCCAGAACGAGGAGATATGCTGTCACATCACCCGCCTTGAGGTCACCCTCAACTGTGTAGTAGGTGAGTGAGAAGTTTGTTGTGAGTATCACAGGGGAGTTCTCATCAACATCTCCAAACTCATATACTCCAGGATCAACAGTCTGTGGCTTCCTTGGATCTGTGTAAAGACCCTGCCTGAGGGTGAGAAGGGGCATAAGTTCCCAGATATCTGTTCCGCCGAGTATAAGAATGTCAGCGTAGCGGTTCATGAGTGTGGCTGCAACAGTAGCTTCCTTTATATTATCCTCAACTGGATCATCTCCTGAAAGCCTTGAAAGTGCTGGTATGCCCATTATGGGGAAGCGGAAATCCTCGTCTCTTTCCTCAACTGCAAGGCGCCTTATCATGACAAAGTTATCTATGGTGTCACCTATTCCCTCTCCCGTGAATGTACCGGGGTCCAGGATAATTTCAGTAAGGCCCATTGCCCTCAGTCTTCTTGTGAGGTTCTTCATCTCCTCAAGGTCACCCGGTGAGAAGAGCACCATGGGGCAGCCGTATGAAATCGAAAGATCAGCCATCTCCTGGAGGTTGTCCTTTGTGGCTGCGTACATGAGGGGCCTCTGATCCCCCAGGACCTCGAGGGCTGCCCTCATCGCCTTTGGATCGAAGGTGCATAGAACAACAGGGAATTTGAGTTCAGCCAGGGCTCCTGCTGCCTCTGCAAACTTTTCAGGGCTCCCTGATTTGTTCCTCAGAGCTATGGCATTAAGGGTCAGTTTTTCACCGGTACGCTCGAATTCAAGGTTTATGATCTCCCCTGCCCTTTTAATGATCTCCTCTGATGGTAGGTCATCTGGAAGATCAACCACGAGAGCTGTGGGGTTGTAGTATGTGAGTTCAAACCTGTAGAGGACCTCATCACCCCCAACCACCACCTGGTTTTCTTCGGGGCCGAAGGTGATTTCCCTAACAGCCGGGGCCAGGAGGTCCTCAAGTTTCTGTCTTTCATCCCCGCTGAGCTGCGGGCAGTCATCCAGTGTGAGTTCCTTTTCGATGAGTTTTGTGGCGAAGGCCATGCATGATGACTCATCACATTTACCACAGTTTGTTTTTGGAAGTAATCGATATACGTCCATGGCAGTTACCTGCAATTTAAACCCCTCCTCAATATTCAAGTTCGGTTATCCAGTCCCGGAGATCAGGTGTCTCGGTCGTCATGTACTCCCTTGTGAAGGTTTCCCCTATCTCCCGCAGAAGCCTCACAGATGTTGGGTGGAGCATCATGAATATATCCACACCTGAGAGCATCATTGTAAGTCCGGTTACTATCTCCCATAGAGGGCCCCTGTAGTCTGTGGGTCCCCATTCATCCTTCTTCATCCAGGCCTCCCTTGAACCCCAGGCGTTGGTTGTTCCAGATGACATTGGCATCTGCAGGTCCGCATCACCCTTGAGGGCTGCAAGCCTGGTCCTTGTGATGACGTCTATTGAAAATTCTATACCGTAACCCAGGGCACAGGTTGTTGGGTCCATAACTATGTCCTCCCTGCTAAGGCCTTCCTTCAGGAGGTAACGGTTGAGGGTTTTCTGCATGTTGACGTCTGTTATGGCCCATGATAGAACAGCATGGTTGTGGTCAAGGGCTGCCCTTGCAACCCTTCTGTAGTCAAGGTCAAGGTTTGCTGATGCCAGGAGACATCTTTCACCCTCAGCGGCCTCAGCGGCCTTTTCAAGGACCAGCGGATCCTTCTCAGGGTCCCCTGAGCCCCCGATTACAAGGGGAACATCAACCGCCTGGAGGACCTCCTCAATGTCATTTGCAGCATCCCTCGGGGACTTGTCCATTACCTTGGGACCTGTTCCTATGAGGTGTATTGTGACCATGTTGGCACCATAGTCCTTTACCGCCTTCCTGGCCCAGTCCCCCGGGTCCTCCATGACATCGCTGAAGTGTTCCCTTATTGGCCTTGGGAGACCCGGCATGGGTATGTCAAAGACGTCGAATGTCACAACCGGTGGGTTTGGCTGGGGTTCCTCAAATCTGTAGAGGGCCTTCTGACCGCCAAGGTAAACAGGTTTCCTTGTACCCTCACCTAGTTTCACCTGGGCAACCTCACCAGGGTACGTCCTTACCGGTGGTTCAAATTCCTCCTCAGGGAGTGCCTCAACCGCCTCCCTCACCTCAACTGTTTTCTGGATGGCCCGCTGAACCGCGGGCATCATGTAAAGTTCAAGTTCATCAACATCCATCCGGAACTCATTTATTTCGATGGATTCCGTGTTCTGAAGTAATTTCAGAAGTTCCGTTAATTTATCCATAAGCACACCTCTATAGACTTAAAATTTTCCCGGCGACCTTTTTTATGGCCATGAATGCTGCTGAGTCCTCAGGCAGCTCATATAGCGACCTGCCCTCCATGTCATACCTGGAAACAATGGGATCCTCGGGTATAACGCCTATGACCTCAAGTTCTTCATCTATTTCAAGTTTCTCAAGGTCCCCTTCATGTACCCTGTTAAGAACCAGGAACACCTTCCTGAATTTTATCTCAAGTTCCCCGGATAGTTCAAGTATCCTCCTTGCTGTTAGAATCCCCCTTTTTGAGGGGTCGGTTACAACCATCATCACGTCAACGTTCTGTGTTGTCCTTCTGCTGAGGTGTTCAAGGCCCGCCTCGGTATCTATCACTATGTAGTCGTAGTTCTCTGCTATGTTTTCGATTATCCGCCTCAGCATGGTGTTAACTGCACAGTAGCATCCGCTCCCCTCAGGGCGACCCATGACGAGCAGATCGAAGTCATCTGTCTCGGTTATTGACTCCATTATCCGGTAGTCAAGTATATCCCACTTGTTGGCTGATGGGGGGATTCTGCCCGCTGCTGTGTCCCTCTTAAGCTGTTCCCTCACCTCACCAACAGTTCCGCTGACTGAAACGCCAAGGGCCTCTGGAAGGTTTGAATCAGGATCAGCGTCTATTGCGAGAACATCAGCGCCGGTAGCTGCAAGTATCCTGACAAGGGACGCTGAAACCATGGTCTTTCCTGTTCCACCCTTGCCGCTTACTGCTATTATCACATGACCACTCAGTTGATTATTTACGCTTTATTATTATCTTCTCAGCGTATATCTTTGCGTTTTTGAGGATTATCCTGAATCCACCCGCTGCTGGAAGGCTGAGCTCGGGTGATGCTATTACAGGTATTCCCTCAGTGATGGGGGCCTCCTCAGCGTAGATTTCCTCTTCCTCGACGGCTTCTTCTTCCTCGACGGCTTCTGCAGGTGCCCTTTTAAGGACGGGGTGCTCCTTATCCTTAAGGAACCTTCTGAGGTCCTTTATTGATGTTGCTTCCTCCTCGGTGGCTATCTTATCCCGCAGTTCCTCAGGGATGAACTCAATGACTGATTCCTTCAGTTCCCTTGGCATCCAGATTACCCTTGAATAGCCCCCATCTGCCTGCAGGAACTTTGGTGACCTCATGTATTCAAGGCTGAGACCTGAAAACCCTTCAACCTGTTTTCCGCCTGAGCACTGCCCTGCCATTGCAGAGAAGGGTATTCCAAGTGGAGTTTCTCCCCTGAAGTTCCTGTTAACGATGCCTATACCGTCCAGTTCAGGTATGTAGAACGCCACTGCTTCGAAGCAGCCACAGGATGTGTGTGGATACCCGAACACACTATGGAGATAAACCCTCTCTGTTGTACCCTGTGAGTTCTCTGCCACCGCAGCGTTAACGTTCTCATATTCTCCTCTCTCAGGGTCAAGGACATCACCCTTTTGAATTTCAAATATTGGACCATCAGGGTCCATCTTGTAGGCTGCACGGCAGTCAAACCAGTTTATGGCTCCACACAGGGCTGTCCGGTCTGGTGTGACGATGCATACATGTGTTGGGGCGAAGGACTGGCACATTAGGCACCCGTAGAATACATCAACATCCTCGTCTGAAAGTTCCCTTGCCCTTGAATCCCTTATCTCATACTTTTCCCTGGCTGTTTCAAGGAATTCTTTAACAGCATCCTCCTCGGTCATGATCGTCACTGATATGGATTCGATTATAGGGAACTCCTCCCTGAATAGGACTGATAGTGCCTTTCCAAGGTGCTCCAGCAAAAATCCTGAGTCCCTCGCCTCTGTGCTTACACGGCACCAGATCTGGTCCCTCTGGTTGAGGTGCATGAAACCCTGGACATAGTTGCAGAGTTCATGCAGCCTCCGCTCTATCACACTTTCAAGTTCCTCCTCGAGTTCGCTTCCTGCTATCTCCACGTTTATGGCGAATGGATAGATCTGTCCCTGTTCCATTTCACTTAGTTCAGGCCCTATGACCTCCACCTTTCCATCTTCAACATTATCCTTAACCTGGACCAGTTCGGCTCCGATGGATTTGGGCCCGGCAAGTTCAACGAACATGTTTGCTGATCTTATCCGCTCCCCCTCGTGCATGGGACTTACATCAACAGGTATGTCTTCAAACATTGAATTCCTCCATTATCATCAGTCATTGTACATCTTCTCAAGGTAACTGAACCATTCATCATCATCCATGTTGGGGAATGATGCATCTGCATTTGAGTGGAATGTCCTGCATATTGTGAGTGTCCTTATATGTGGTGCGAAGTGCTTTAGGGTTGATAGACCCTGGGATGCTATGTAATAGATGCAACCTATGAATATGACCAGGTCATGCTGGCCCTCGCCCCTGATACCCTTCCAGTTTGGGTCCTTCAGGAGGTTGGTTATCTCCACTATCCCGTGGGGTTCTGATTCTACACCAGCATCCTTCAGCGCCCTGTAGGTATCGGCAGTGGATACCACAGGCAGTTCCCAGTGCTTGATGATGTTAACTGTATGTTCAAGCACTGGCTGGCGCTTTGCAAGGGGCCCCACAATCATTAATGGCCTCCTGGCCTTTTTTATCATCATAACTGCGGTTTCTGGTGTTACAAGCAGCGCCTGTTTCGGGCCTGCTATAACAGTTGGCTGCCATGGTATTATGCGGTCATTCACGGCGATCACCTCTCAAGGATTGAGGGTTCCTTTGGAAGCTTCCTTGGCTTCCAGTTCTTCTCCTCCAGTATCTTCATGATATCCCTCTTGTAGACTATGGGGATGTCCTTTTCTGTCCTTATGAACCTGTCGATGTCATCGGGAATTGTGCCAAAGTACTTTTTGTGGAGGTCTATGTAGTTACTGAGTTTCATCTGGCGACCCTTGGGTGTGTCTGTTGGCCTTATGCAGAGTTTGGCCACCATCACCGTTGCCTCCTCCCGGTTCTCCGCTGCATAGAGAAGATGTTCTGGCGCTGGCTCCCCATCGATGACCTCCCCTGTTCTGAGGTCGTTCAGTTTCCATTTCTCATCGTCATCTGCCCTTCCAAGGAACAGTCTGCGGTACTTTGATCCGTGGGGTCCAAGAACGACGGGTATTCCCCACCTGTTAACACCTGTTGCTATGGCAGCCGCCTTCTGGGAGTAGGCCCCCCATGCTACACCACATGCCCCTACACGGTTAAGTATGTAGTCTGCTATCTCCTCAAAGTTTCCCTCGAGTGGTTTCTGTGCGAATATGTTGGCTATCTTTATTGCGGCCCCGGATATGTGGGCGTTTGATACACAGGAGCCCATGTTAACAAGTCCCTTTGCATCGAACTGTCCACCGTATTTTTCATAGAGTGTCTTTCCATCTTCGTCCCGGTATTCCCCGATGGACATTGCGCCGCATCCTGTTGTGACCACGATGTAGTTTCTCTCAAGGAACTCCTTTGCCATGAGGGCAACATCCTTCCCACCCTCGGGGTAGTTTGAGCATCCCACAAAGGCTATGACACCTGGTATGTCCCCAAGGACTATGGGTGCGCCGACCCTCCTTATCTCCACATCCTGGGCAGGTCCGCGCCCGGCCCTTATCTTGTATTTTTCGTCCTTTACGCGTCTTTCACCGGCCTTTGTCACCATGGATACTATGGGTATGTCCCTTTCACACTCCTGTTCGCAGCGTCCGCATGTATAGCAGAGCTCTTCAATTGCCATCTCCTCGAGTTTGCTCAGATCACCTTCAGCTGCGCTTTTAACTGCATCCATGACAGGGAGGCTGTTGGGGCAGACCCTCTGGCACCAGCCGCAGTCTGTACACTCTGATGCCATTCTGATTATCTCATCAACCTCTGGTAATTTTTTGAGGGATTTCCTGAGTGGTGCGAGTTTCATTGCGGCCTTAACCGCCACCTCACCAACCTTTTCAGGGTCGAGGATCAGTGCCCCCTCTATGTTACCGTTTATGAGGTCGTTTACGATTTTGTCGGGGTCCTCATCGGTAACATCAGGTAGGCCCAGGCACATCTTATCGGTTGTTGCAATCACCGCTGACCTGTTTTTGAGGGCCTCCTCAAGCACATCTGTCCTCACGCACTGCTCGTCCACCACTATCACATCGGCTACACCGCTTCTTATGAATCGGAGCTGTTTTGAGAGGGGTCCAACGACCTTGGCAGCTTCACTGTACCTTGTAACATCTATTGCTGCGCAGCATATACCGCATACCTCAATTTCGTCTTCGAGTTCCCTCTCGGTGACATAGTCCACTATATCTGCTCCGGGGAGGACGTTGTGGCCTATGCAGAGTATCACAGGTTTCGTGTTGTCTATGGTACCGAATCCCAGTTCAACAAGCGGCGCGTCCTCATCACCCTTCGGGAGGTCCAGGGCAACGATCTGGGCGATATCAGCAACCTCCCTCACCAGGTCATCCATGAGTCCAGCGTGGAATGCCTTTGATTCAAAGTCCCTGCTGTCGCCCTCCTGTCCTGTGTGGCAGGCTGAGAGGAGGTGGGAAGTCTGTTCCTCGGCGTAGTCCATAACCTCCCTGAGGTCGCCCAGTGTTCGCGGCCTTCTACCCATGACGGTCCTTGTTATGGGTGCCTCTATATCCACGTTCATGCCGAGGTCTATCTCATGGTCCTCTCCCAGCTTCTCTATGAGGTGATCCACAAGGTGCCTTGCGTGTCCCGCGTGCGCGGCGGTCCCTATGAGACATGCGAGAAGAACTATGCGTGCCTGCTGGGCGGCTGCGTCTATACCACATGCGCCCTTCTTACCCAGAAGGTCACATTTACCGTAGGTGCAGAGGCAGCACATGTCACAGAAAGGTGCATAGAATGGTTCGTATCTTTCAAGGAGCTTCATGTCCCATGATCTGAGGTCGGTCACATGGGGGCGGGGTTTTGGGCCCCTGAACTCTTCCTCCTGAGGTCTTTCCTCGGTTATAATTTCTCCTATGGATATCTGGATATTTTTAAGATCCCAGAAATCCCCTTTAAGGTTCTTGGCTTTTTTTGATTCGGGTGCCACATCCATCACCAGTATTACTAAATACAGACTGACAATTATTAATGATTTATAATGATGTTTTTCATTTTATGAAATCCATATATAAATTTTGTGTATTTGGGCGTGGAACATAAAAACAGAGGCATTTTTAATAAAGCTGATATCAACGATTGAAGCTGTAATGGGCCCAGTTTCAGATCATGCTCAGGAAAATGTCCTTTCAATGTGAAGCCCCTTTTATTAGACCAGAAGATCGAAGTGTATTATTACCACAATATAAATGAAACAGGAAAATTGTAATACACATGCCAATCTTTATATTATATAAATCCTTGATATAATGAACGGAATTAATATAAATAATAAGGAGGCGAGAATCTTGCATATTCCAGATGGTTTCATACCATTTCCACAGTACGTAGTGTACTGGGTCATAGCCCTCGTAGCCCTCTACTTTAGTATGCAGTGGGCCAGAAGGGATCTTAAAGAAAGACAGATACCCCTGTTTGCAGTTCTTGCAGCTGGAATATTCGCAATACAGGCGATGAACGTTCCGATACCCTGGGGTACCAGCGGTCACATGGTTGGAGCGGCCCTTGTTGCAATAGTGTTTGCAAGTCCATGGGCGGCAGTCCTGTTGCTCTCAATTGTACTGATACTTCAGGGACTCATATTCGGTGATGGTGGACTCACAGCCCTGGGTGCTAATATATTCAACATGGGTATAATCGGAGGATTCACAGGTTACTACCTGTTCAGGGCACTCAGATCAGCCGGTGAAATCCCTGCAGTTGCTGTGGCATCATGGGCCTCAATATTCCTTGCCGCCATAGCCTGTGCCATAGAGATGTGGATAGCAGGTACCTTCCCGCTTGTGGGGGGACTCTGGATGATGGGACTCTACCACGCAGTCATAGGTCTCATCGAAGCTGCAATAACAGTGGTTGTTGTCCTTGCAATTGAAAACAGCCGCCCCGATCTCTTCAAGTTCAGTGAGTGGGGTGAGAGGAAGGAGGTTGCATCAAAATGAATGCCCGGGATAAAAAATTCATGGGAGCAGGCATCCTGATTGCCTTCATAATAGCCATTCTGGCACCATTCCTTGCATCAGAAAACCCTGATGGACTTGAGAGCACAGCCGAGAAGGTGATGCCCAATCCTGAAACTGAACCTGTGGTCGAGTCACCGCTGCCAGACTACACTATCCCAGTACTGGGCGAAAGCAAGGTTGGTGGTTCCATAGCAATGGTGCTAGGCACAGTCATTGTGCTGGGCCTCGCCTATGGCGTCGGAGTCATCCTCCGCAGAAGGGAAACAGAAGTCGATGAGGGGAAATAACCCCCTCCTTAAATTTGTGGGGAAGCTGAATGGAAGACCTTTTAAACATAGAGAGGGAAAGCCTTAAGGAGAGTTCAATACACAGCCTTGATGGGCGTGTTAAGCTCATAATAACATTTATCATAATCATCTTTGCAGTTGCCACGCAGAGTATTACAACACTCATCCTGATGGAGATTTACCTTATCCTGCTGATATTCCTCTCAAATGTGTCACCATCCTATGCCATCAAAAGGCTCATTCTCATACTCCCATTTGGTGGATTCATAGCACTCTTCCAGCCATTCATAAGGCCCGGGGACATAATCTGGACAGGGCCGCTTGGAATTGACATAACCATTCAGGGCACCATCTTTGGAATCCTGCTTCTTGGAAAGGTAACTGTCAGCGTAACCGCTGTAATCCTTCTCTCCTCAACAACTTCAATGCAGGAACTTGTTGGCTCGGCAAGGAGGATCGGTGTTCCCTCAGACTTTGCGATGCTACTCAACCTCACCGTCAGGTACCTGTTTTTCTTCTATGATGAACTTGAAAGAATAAGGAATGCCCAGAAAACCCGCTGTTTTGATATCTGGAACAAAAATGTGCCATACCGGTGGAGACTGAAGAAGGTGGGTGAAACCATTGCCATGATGTTCCTTCGGGCATATGAACAGGGTGAAAGGGTTTATCTCAGCATGCTGAGCCGCGGCTACACACCTGAAAGCCGGATGTACACAGCAGCCTCCACGATAGGAAGAAGGGAAGTGCTCTTTGTGGCCGCAAATGTCATTATACTTGCGGTTCTTCACATCGTCCAGATACTGCTTCCGGTGATGAAATGATTCAGGTGAAGAACCTCAGCTACACCTATCCCGATGGCACCACAGCACTCAGAAACATTAACATGGAAATAGGGAGGGGTGCGCGGGTTGCCGTCATAGGACCCAACGGGGCAGGGAAATCAACACTCTTTCTGCACCTCAACGGGATACTCAGGCCATCAGCAGGAGAAATAATAATTGATGGGGATAAAATCAACTACAGCAAATCTGAACTTATCAGGATAAGGCAGAAGGTTGGAATCGTATTCCAGAACCCCGATGATCAGCTCTTTTCTCCAACGGTGAGAGATGACGTTGCCTTTGGCCCCATGAACCTTGGACTCCGTGAAGATGAGGTCGAGGAAAGGGTCAGGGAGTCACTTGAAAGGGTGGGTATGGCCGGCTACGAAGAAAGGGCGCCCCACCATCTGAGCGGCGGTGAAAAGAAAAGGGTGGCCATTGCAGGGATCCTGGCAATGAAACCTGAGATCATGGTTCTCGACGAGCCCACAACAGGACTGGACCCTGAAACCGCCGACGGGATAATCGACATACTCCTTGAACTGAGCAGTGAGGGTATAACCGTTATAATATCCTCCCACGACGTTGAAATCCTCAGCCAGTTTGCTGAGAGAATATTTGTTTTAAACAGCGGTGAACTCATCGCTGAGGGGGCACCTGAGGAAATCTTTGGAAAACCCGAAATAATAAGAAAAGCCAGTTTAAGGCTTCCCAGAACCGCTGACCTCATGAACCGCCTCAAAATGGCAGGCTTTGATGTTGATGTGAAACTAACGGTGGATGAGGCGTACCATGAACTCATACACCTCCTCGGGGCGGATGCATACCACAGGCTGCTTCACTTTCTGGGTGAAAAAAGACAGCACAAACTCATTCACCTTCTCGGGGATGAGAAGTATCATGAACTTCTACATGTGCTTCGAGAGATGTGAGTGGCCTATCAGCAGTTTGGTACGCATCCAAAGTTTCAGCTCAAATATAAAGCGCAAACCCATCCATTGCTTTTAGACCTCAATTAACACACATCAAAGTTTCAGCTCAAATAAAAGCGCAAACCCATCCATTGCTTTTAGACCTCAATTAATACACATCAAAGTTTCGGCTCCAGCCTCTTGATCATGAAGGCCATGAACCCTACCAGCATCGGGAAGAGGAAGAGGTATATCAGTATAATGGCTATGGGTGGTAGAACTGACCCCATAACAGTGGACGCTGCAAGGAGCATGACAAGGAATATGACGGGTCCCAGAATCGCAAGGAACATGTAGATCATGGTGAAGGAGTTGAGCTTCTGCGAATAATCCTTGAGCTTCATCCTCATCTCATATGCAATATCATCTGCAATAACATTGAGTGTCTTGGAGAGATCCCCACCACTGTTGAGGGTCCTTGTTATCTGGTAGACAGCCCTCTTGAGACCATCGGATTCTATACGGTTACTCATCTCAATAAGGGCACTCTCAGTGGTCTCACCATACTTGATCTCCTCAAGTGTCCTTGCAAACTCCTCAGAAAGGGCCCCGTACCCGGACATTGCAACCGAACGCATACTATCATGAAGTCCAAGGCCGGATTTGAGTTCTGTGGCCATCTGACGAAGTGCAAAGGGCAGCTCCCTGGAAGCCTCACTTGAACGTTTGCCCTTCTGAAGGTTCGGAAGAAATATGATGATTATGGCCATGAAGAGGACAGCAAGCATCATTGCAAGACCTATCTCGATCCCGAAGCCCAGGACGACCATCACAACAAGGAGCACCGCCCCCGAGCCCCCACCAAGTATCATTATGAGCTTGGGGTCGAGCTGCTCCTTCTCCTCCTCCTTCAGGATCTCCTCAAGGGACGCCCTCTGAAAGCTTTCACGGGTTGCACTGTCCTCTCCACTCTCTTCAAGTCTCTTATCTGCCTCTATAAGTCCCTTGAATACCTCTATCTCTTCAGGGGTCATCTTCATCCTGCTTATAACCCTAGCTGACCCCCTTCTTGATAGAAAACCTGGTTTTGGTTTCTTAGATTCCCTCTTCAGGATTCCCCCGGTTTTTCCAATTGGTGGTGCCTTTGGCTTTATCTCACCTATCTTTTTAACGGGCTTCTGAACGCCCTCACCCACCTTCTTTGTGGATGTAAGAGTGAGTCCACCGAGTTTATCGAATATATCCCTGATTGAGACCATTGTATCAGCCTCAGAGTATGCTGTCAAGGACACCATCCGGGTCCCTGTAGTACTCATTTATGTAGTGTCCCACCTCATCTATGGACCTTATGTTCTCATCGGCCAGGTATTCAAGGACGAGTCTTCTCCTTTCGATCTCCTCCTCTATCTCATTTATGCTTATGGCCCTGAGTTCAGCTATCTCCCTCAGGGTCTGGCTGGCTATTCCAACATACTCTACCTTATCGGTTACACTGTTCCATTCAAAGACCCTGTTGAGCTGAACATTACCCTCCTCCATGCCCACGACCTCGGCAACCTCTGTTATCCTCCTTATGGAACCCCCTTCAGGACGGTACATCCTGTTCTGCATGATTATAAAGTCAAGGGCGGGTATCATTATCCTTGGCACGTTCATGGGAGGGTTTATGAGACGGGTTATTGTTTCCCTGGCTGTGTTTGCGTGAAGCGTTCCAAAACCACTGTGCCCTGTGTTGAGGGCTGTAAAGAGTGTTATTGCCTCTCCACCCCTGACCTCTCCGACGATCACCCTGTCGGGTCTCTGACGGAGGGAGTTCTTAACCAGGGTGTCCATGTCCAGTTCACCCTTACCCTCTATGTTGGGGGGCCTTGTCTCCATCCTCAGGACATGGGTGTGGGGCAGCTGAAGTTCCAGTGTATCCTCAATTGTTATGATACGCTCGGTTGGGGGTACAAATGCAGATATTGTGTTAAGGGTTGTTGTTTTACCTGAACCTGTACCCCCAGCAACTATGGCGTTGCATGGCTTCACCCCGAGTCCATCCGTGCAGACCCACAGGAATGCTGCAAGATGGGAGGACATGGTCTTGAAGTTGATGAGGTCAACAACGGTGAATGGGTCCTTCCTGAATTTTCGTATGGTGAGTGTTGACCCATCTGGAGATACGGGAGGTATTGTTGCATTGATCCTTGAGCCGTCAGGCAGCCTTGCATCCAGTATGGGTGTCTGCTGGTCTATACGCCTGTTCACCTGCCTCGCAATGAGGTCAATGATGGCCTTTATATTGTCATCGTTCTTGAAGACCACGTTGGTTATCATCATGCCCATCTTCCTGTGGTAGACAAAGACGGGTTTGTTGACACCGATCACCATTATCTCCTCGAGGTCATCATCCTTGATGAGTGGGTCAAGTTCACCGTATCCCAGCATCTCCTGGGATATCTGCTTGGCGAGCTTATCAACATTGCGAACCCCCTTCATCTTGAGAAATTCCTTGACCTCCGACATGAAGGTGGATTCGTCTATCCTGAAATCCTCACCCTTGGATACCGCAACCTCAACAAGTTTTTCACGTATCTCGTTGAGGAGTTCTCTTTCCTTCTCAGAGAACTTTGGAAGGGACACCTTGTATTTGGGTATGAGTTCGCCCTCAATGATTTCAACATCCTTTATATCAGGACCGCGGGGGGCAGGCTTGGGTGATGGCTTTTCAAGCACCTTCTCAACCTTGAATTCCGATTCAGCAGGCTTCTCCCTTTTTTCTTCCCTTGAAGCTGCTTCCTCATCAGCTGCGAATTCTCCGAGAATTTCCCTCAGAATCTCCTTCCTTTTGTCCCTCATGTTACTCATCTTTTAATATGTGGAGGGCAATATTTAAGTGTATGTCAGCAAGGTGTCCCGTTTGCGGGGAGCTTCTTCGCGCCCATAACAAGCATGAACTGGAAGGGTATTATGACCCCTGTGAGGACTGTATAAACCCTGGTTTCAGGAAGTTCAGACCCATAATGGAACAGATAACTGATTCATCCCTTGAAGCATGTGAATGCGGCAGAAGGCACCTTGATTCTGTAATGGCACATGTATCAATGGTGCTGATAGAGGAAGGCTTTATTCCTGGAAATGCCAGACTGAGGGACGCCGGTGTTCCTCTCATCACTCCTGCATTTCCCCTTAAATCAGCTCCCATCCTGCCTGAGGATTCGCTTGTTGTTCTAACACCCACTGCCGGTGCGGAGGCTGCGGAGCTGATAATAAATGATGTGCCTGAGGTTAAGGGTGTAATGATGGGTGATCCCTCAGTGACACCCGGGGTTATGGATTCATCCAGAACTCCCCATGTATATGATCTTCTTGCAGGCTGTGATATGAGGTGTGACGTTATAGAAACCCCTGCAGGTTCAATTTCCATATACCGGAGGCAGAGCAGACTTCACATAGAATTTTCAGGGCGTAAAAACAAAAAAATAGAAGCTGCTGCCAGGGAAATCATGTCAATTCGTCCAGAGACTGTTCTGGACGCCACTTGCGGTCCAGGCACCCTTGGAATATTTGCACTGATGGCCGGTGCAGAGAGGGTTGTCTTCAATGACATCTGGAGGGATGCCTGTGAGATGACACGCCTGAACCTTCAGATCAATGGCTTCAGGAATGAAAGGTTCAGAGTATACTCTGAGGACATCAGAGAACTGCCTGAAATCCTGGATGAGAACTTTGAGCTATGTATTGTGGATCCCTTCCCTGGGGTGGAAGTAAAGGAGTTCATTGATGCTGCAGGACAACTGGCAGATAGGATTCTGCTGATTCAGTGAACCGGAATAGATGGAATATCATCAAGAATTAACTGGTCCACACTTTTGATCTATGATATCCCCAGCACATGACTGAAACCTAAATCCCCATGTAAATAACCACCCCAATCTATGATATCCCCAGCACATGACTGAAACCTAAATCCCCACGTAAATAACCACCGCAGGAATCACAAGGACCCCCATAAGATGGGACTTGCTTATACCTGCACAGTGGGGGATGATCCCAAACGCAGTGGATGCCAGGAGGGTCACTGCAATGAACGGCAGACTTGCACCCTCAATGATGGCAAAAAAGAAAATGGATGCCACCATAAAGAGCATTACGCAGACCGAGACCCTCCTATAGTTGACTCCTGAGAGGCTGCACACGAGGTAATCGCCCAGCTTTATGGATGCTGCAGCGGCTGCAGAGACAGCAAGGAGAGATGCGGATATGAAGAGCATCAGATGGGCCATACTTACATCCTGAACAATCTCTGAAATGTAGACCGCGATACCGCTTCTGGGATTTCCTATGAGGTAGAGTGTGAGGAGTGAGAAGAGGGCGTCTGATGTGTTCAGGCCTGAAATTGCCATGATGAAATCCTCAGGTGCATCCTCACCCCCCGACCCTGTGAGGGAGGCTGCTATCATCCCGCCCTGGGCTGGTCCAAATCCAGGGAGAAATCCCAGTAAAACAGATGCAAGTCCACCTGCGGATACAGACCTCAGAGTGTTCATGTTGAACTCTGTGAACTGGATCCTGCTCTGTTCAGGAATATCTGAAGCTGAATTTAAACTGTACAGGAGTGTGCTGAGTCCAAAAAACCCTGTAAAAAATGTCATGAGCCCAAGACCAGGGGATATGGGCGTCCGAAACATGAGCCACCCCATCGCACCTGAGAAGAGAAAAAGCACCAGAGCCCAGATAATGGCCTCAAAATTTCTGCTGAGTTTTATTATCATGTAAACAGATACCAGAATCAGAATCAACCATATATATGGTCTGAGAAAATCGTGTAGAGGTGGTAAAATCAGGAAGAGGGATGGTAGGAGGATTATAGTTATGATGATTCCCCCAACACCGCCGATCGAGGCCGCCCTTATGGCCTCCCCGGCCCTCCCCTCCAGCACCATCCTGTGAGCCGGGAGGACAGAGATGGCTGTTCCCTCATCAGGCACCCCAAGAAGCGTTGATGGTATGAACTCAAGAACGGCGTGTGCCACCGAAAGGGATAATAAAAAAACAGCGAGAAATTCCTCAGATACATTGAGGTGGGTTGATGATGCAAAAATGAAGGCTCCCACAGTATTAACATGGATGCCTGGAATCAGACCAGTTAATATGCCAGTGATGATCCCGAGAAAACAGGCAAAAAGGATATCTGTTATCCCCATCACCCTGGGGAGCTACATTAACCTTCTCACATCGGTTACCTCTATGTTGCTGACACCATCAATACCCGCAAGGCTCTCCTCAGCGGCTTCTGTTCCGCCCTCGGCATCACCCACAACAACCATCACATTGAGGGCAACGAGGCCAAATGCTATTGGTTCCTCATCTATCTTGTGAAGTTCGGTACCCTCGGGTATCCTTGATTCAATTTCCTTCTTGAGTGCCTCAAGGTCAACCTCTGGACTTTCAGGCATAACCTTTATGGTAGCTACTACATCTCCCATGAAATACCTCCACACAGAATTTGAGTAATACTAATTTATATATTTTTCCTATGGTCCCTCGAATCCACAGCTGCAGCGGTATGTGTGTCCGAAGGTCCTGCACTTCTGGCACCTGTAGATCATCTCGCCACACATGGGGCATTCAAATTTCACATAGGTTTCAACCAGAGGTATCTCCTGCTTACAGGATGTGCATTCCATCTTTGTCATCTAATCACCTCTTATAACTGTACATATACCTTCTGAAGCACCTGCCCTTAAAATGGACAGCACCCTATCGGGAAACTTCCCGTTTGCAACATAACAATCAGTTTTCAGTTTAATGAGAAGTTCAGGTAGTGCCTCATCCACTGATGTCTCACCAAAAGATAGTAAGTTTTTAGCACTTATCTCATTTATAAGTTTAGCATCACGGGCAGGTGGCCTCTCAGTATATATACCATCTACATCCGTTGCTATTAAAAGTTTCGCCCCGAGCATGTGTGCTATTAGGAGTGAGAGGGAATCCGAGGTCACCCTCCATGAGTGTTCCGCGGGATCAGTAAAACGCAGAAGTTCAGATGGCAGTATCACAGGTGTCAGGCCACTATCAACTGCCTCCCTGCACTCCCCAAGTGTCCTCACTGGAACAGCAGAATCAGAAAGGTCAGCGAGCAACCTTCCTGTGATATCCATGCATAGTATAGCCGAATCATGGGCTGCGCTTTCAGAAAATCCCAAAATCCTATCGTAATGCCTCACTCTATCTGCAAACCCCCCACCACCACACACAACAGCAACCCCTCTTCCTTCAAGGCTTTTAAGAAGTTCCGCAGCATTTCCAGGGAATAGACTACCCCCTATCTTAACAAGCCAGTCCATAATATCACCATAATCTCCATCTCAGACTCATAGGAGTTTGAGGTCGCCTGTTATTTTATCTATCTTCTCATCGTCGTCAGGACCTATACCAAGGCAGGTGATGGTACCTGCGGGTATCTGGGTGTGCCCTGCATCCCTCACAAGATAATATGAGATTCCAGAGTCCTTTACAGATTCATATATTTCCAGGAGCTCATCAAGGCTCTTAACTGAAACTATAACCTTCTTTGAACCATCAATTTCCCATTTTCTGATTTTATCAGGGTCTGTTTTTTTAAATGAACCTATAGAAGCATGACAGGCCTGGGCTGCTATTTTACCCTTTCCCATCTTCAGATCAGACCTCACTATTATGATCTGTTTCATTTTCCCACCATCCGGGTCTATATTGATTGATACTAATAACTCTTTCCAGCAAGAAAAAATGAAAAGTCAGCAGTGCCCATCTCATGCACAACTCAACCGGAGGTGCCCCTCCAAACCAGAAGGTTGGTGCCAGTGTTACAGTAACAATCTGCAAGGCTGGGAAGTATAGAATCATGATATGGATTGAAAAGAGTGCCGAAAAATCGATAAATTTAAATAGCATTTGGTTAAATATAGAATTGAGGTGATATTATGGCCGAATTACCCATAGCACCAGTTGGGAGAATAATAAAAAATGCCGGTGCCCAGAGAATAAGCGACGATGCAAGGGAAACACTTGCAAAAATTCTGGAAGAAAAAGGCGAAGAAATAGCAGTAGAAGCTGTTAAACTAGCAAAACATGCCGGCAGAAAAACTGTTAAAGCATCAGACATAGAACTGGCCGTTAAAAAGTTATAGATGGCCATTTCTATTTTTATTTTAAGGTTCATGCTTCTTTATCCTTCCGGGAATATTTCCCCAGTCATTGACTGTTTATTGTCCTCTCGACAGTAATGAATTTCTGAGAATGAATTTATTTATTACCCACAAATACCATAATCAACCGAAACTGAATTTTCATCCTCATACCGATGGTGATAGAATTGACCAGAATCTCAATACTCGATCATGATAGATGCCAGCCAAAGAAATGCAACTACGTCTGCATAGAGTACTGCCCGGGAGTTAGAATGGATGAGGACACCATAACAATTGATGAGAAGACAAAGAAACCCATTATATCTGAAGAACTATGTTCCGGTTGTGGTATATGCACAAAAAGGTGTCCGTTCAAGGCCATAAGCATTATAAATCTTCCCGAAGCACTTGAAGACCCGGTTCACAGGTACGGACAGAACATGTTTGAACTCTTCGGTCTCCCCACCGTGACGGAGGGGGATGTGATCGGGCTTATAGGTCCAAACGGTATCGGGAAGTCAACAATCATAAGGATACTTTCAGGGGAACTCAGGCCAAACCTTGGAAACTTCCAGGACCCACCAGGGTGGGATGAGATCATAAACCACTTCAGGGGATCCCAGCTGCAGAATTACTTCCAGAACCTGAGTGAAGGAAAGGTAAAAGTTGTGCATAAACCCCAGATGGTGGATAAGATCCCAAAGTACGTTAAGGGAAAGGTTGAGGATCTGCTTCTGAGTATAGATTCAAAGAGAACAGATGATGTAATTGAAACCCTCGAGATTGGGGAGATAATGGGACGTGAGATATCAAAACTCAGTGGGGGTGAACTCCAGAGTGTGGCGATTGCAGCTGCAGCTCTACGTGAAGCAGATTTCTACTACTTTGATGAGCCCACATCATGGCTGGATGTGAGGCAGAGACTCAATGCTATAGGGGTCATAAGGTCCCTTGCAGAGGCAGGGAAATCCGTTATGGTTATAGAGCATGATATGGCCGCCCTTGATGCAATGTCAGACTACGTCCACATACTCTACGGTAAGCCAGGTGGATACGGGGTTGTATCCAACCGCCGCGGTGTTCGTGTAGGAATCAACACATATATCAGGGGTTTCCTCAGGGAGGAGAACGTGAGATTCCGTGATCATGAAATAGAATTCAAGGTAAAACCCCCAAGAGCCGAGGAAGAGGGTGAGGTCCTCGTGGAGTACTCAAAGATGACAAAGTCCCATCCAGCATTCAGCCTCAATGTTGAGGAGGGCAAAGTACACCTCAACGAGGTTGTGACTGCCTTCGGACCAAACGGTATAGGTAAAACAACCTTTGCAAGGATCCTGGCGGGTGTTGAAAAGCCTGATGAGGGCAAGGTCAAAAGGAAGATAAAGATATCCTACAAGCCACAGTACCTTTCATCTGATTATACCGGTACCGTGGAGGAATTCCTGTATGCAAACGCCCCTTCATATGGATCGAACCTCTTCAAAAGCGAGATCATGAGGCCATTCAATCTTGAGGAGATACTTGACAAGTCAGTTAATGAACTGAGTGGTGGGGAGCTGCAGCGCCTTGCAGTTGCAGTTGCACTCTCCAGGGACGCGGAACTTTATGTTCTGGACGAGCCAACAGCATTCCTTGACGTTGAACAGCGCCTACTCGCAGCCAAGGCCATAAGGAGGATAATTGAAAGCAGAAATGCCTCTGCCATGATAATTGACCATGACATAATCTTCATTGACTACATATCCGACAGGGCCATGGTCTTCAGTGGAAAACCTGGAGTTGAGGGGCGCGCTGGAAGCCCCACCGAACTCAGGAAAGCAATGAACACATTCCTGAGGGAAACAGGAATAACATTCAGGAGGGATAAGGAAACAAAAAGGCCGCGTGTTAACAAGCCAGGAAGTTTCCTTGACAGGCAGCAGAAGGAGATTGGGGAATATTATTACCTGAAAACAGAATAATGAGGACACGTTCAACCTCACCTTTCAGGAAAACTCCCATGAAAACCCAGCCATAAAACCCACCACCCTAAAACCCCCCAAGAACTAATCCGAGCTTACAGAGACCTGATTATCCACCAAATTGGAACTCAAAAAAGCAGTTTCAGGATTAAAAAATAAAACTGTGGGATCATGATGGTCTCAGGAACTCCATCACATCCACAAAGTTCTCAGCGAATATCTCAACCTGTTCAGTTGGTATGGAGAAGCTGAGACGTATGTACCTGTCCCCGAATATCTTGCTGGTGTATGCACCCTGCCTTACAAATATCTTCCTCTTAAGAAGGTAGTCTGTAAGGTCAACAGGGTTCACACCGGTTTCATGTATATCTATGGCCATCATGTTTCCATTTGATGGGTAAACCGGTAGAAATGCCCCTTCAACCTCTTCAACAGCGTCCCTGATGATCCTCTGGTTCCTGAATGTTACATCCCGTATCCTGTCAACCCACCTGTCCTTTGACCTGAGGGCTGCAATTGCACCTGCCTGGGATACAACATTTGTACCGAGGTCATTTATGACGATGCTCTTCACTGACTCAACAATATCTGCAGTTGCAACAATTGCACCTATCCTGAGACCTGCCATCCCGCATATCTTGGAAAAGCTGTACACTGAAATTGTATGGTCAGGGGCATAATCAGCTGCCAGGTGGTGTTCCCTGGCAAAGTCCCTGTATGTTATATCGTGCAGAAGGTAAACGTCATGATCCACTGCAATGTCTGCAAATGCCTTTATCTCATCCAGAGTATATGATGAGCCCAGTGGATTCAGGGGATCGATGAGTGAAATCAGACGGGTGTTGCTGTCCATATTCTCAAGCACAAGGTCGGGTGTCAGTTTATACCCGCATTCACTGCTGTATATTGGGACCGATGTGACACTGCATGCGAATCTGCTTGCAAAGTTGTCAATTATCAGGTAGCCTGGATCACATGTTATGGCATTGTCCTCAGGGTTGAGAATATCATTCATGCATAGATACAGGGACTCTGTACCTCCAGCAGTTATGAGGGCTTCAAAGCCATCCCCCAACCCCAGATCCTTCAGTACGAGTTCCTTGAGTTCAGGGAAGCCCTCAGGGGGAGGATACTTGCAGTAACTACCATCATTTATGCATTCAATCATTGCTTCCGCTATTTCAGAGTGATCATGAAGATGGTTAGTGTTCTGACCCATCCATATCATTTCTTTGTCCTTGAAGACATAGTTAAAAAACTCATTTGAAGTTTTAAAGCCGTTTGGCGGCACTTTTGCGGCTTTAGCATATTTTTTAGGAGAAATCATTTTATCACATCAGCACCAGAGTATCCTAACGAAAGAGAAGAAAGCTTCTCTTATCTACCCGAGGCTGAACCTCAAATAGGCCACACTATTACCGTGTTCTATATCATATTAAACAAACCACTTAATAAACTTTGTTCAGCACCAGAGATTCTGTAATAAAATTTAGGACCCATATCCTACTTTGGGGATACAAAATAACCTCCAGGGGACCGGCCAGATGAAAATGGGCGCTGCTGAACAAATTAAAATCCCTGAAGATCAGACAATACCCTCAGGAACTATCCTGAAACTGGTCCTCAGACCTTCAGGTCTGTTTCTGTGCCTTCTGAGTACAGCAATCCTCTCACCCTGGCCATCACCCATTTCAAGTTCAACGATTGTCTTGGACCAGTACCTTAAGAGTGTCCCCCCAACGGGACTCACCCTCTCCATCCCATCATCTCCCCTCAGTGAATATATCTGGTTGGTTATGACCACCGCAAGGTCAAATCTTCTGGCCATCTGCAGAAGAAGAAAAAGCTGTCTTCCAAGATCAACATTGAAATTGGATCCATTTCCCTCCTTGAGACGGTATAAGGCCACCGCAGAATCAAGTACAATCAGGTCAACTGAATCTCCATGGTTTTTGAGGACATTCAGTGTCCTTTGAATTGCTTCGCCCTGCTCGGTGAAGCTCGAGGGTTCAAAAACTATTATATTATCTGCAACTCTTTCAAATGAAGATCCTGAAACCTGTTTTATTCTTTCAACTGAAATTCCACCCTCGGTATCAATAAAAACAGTCTTTTTATCTCTTTGTGAATTTTCAACTGCAAGTTTAATTGCTATGTTTGTTTTACCAGAAGCTGGAGGCCCATAGAACTGGGTGATGGTTCTCCTCTCAACACCACCTCCAAGTATGGAGTCAATGGATGAACCGGTGGGAAGCCTTCTGTCTTCACTGAGCTCCATAAGGGTCCTCATCCCATACACCTGGAAATCCTGTAGATAACTTCAGGGTCCCCTCTACCAATCCTCAGAACAGAGGGTGGTTCAACTGTAAGATCTACAACAGTGGATGGTTCGGTGCTATCACATTCACCTGCATCAAGCACGAGTTCAACCTCCAGATCCTCCATTATATCATGAGGGTTCCCAGATGGTTGCTTACCCGATATATTGGCACTTGTGGCCGTCACAGGAAACTTTGCTGATATTCCCCTGCATATCTCATCATCCGGGACCCTTACACCCACCTTTGATGATCCTCCTGTGAGAATATCCGGCACCAAATCCCTTTTCTCAAGTAAAACCGTGTATGGACCAGGTAATATCCTCCTGATTACCTCCATAGCATGCTCTGATGGTTTTGAGAACCTTGGTATCTCAGATACCTTTGAGACACATATGGAGACAGGTTTATCAGGGGCCCTTCCCTTTATCCGGAAGAGCTTCCTCACCGACTTCTCGTCAAGTGCATTGACACCGAGGCCATAGATGGTATCCGTGGGGTATATCACTGCCCCGCCACTCTCCATAACAGATATTGCCTCATCAATCAACCTCTGTGATGGGTTTTCTTTTCTGATTTTCCGGATTATCATTGAACCACCAGAGCCATTACCAATTTATATATCTGCAAAATATAAATGATTCCATGTTGAATCAGTTCAGACCGGCATTCAGAAGGTTCATAGACCCTATCGCAGAGAAGATTGCAATACCTGCAGATTATATAACTTTCACTGGTTTCCTGGTTGCATGTGCCTCTGCTGCGTCCTATGCCACAGGGACGCTCATTAACGGTGCTCTGCTTCTTGCATTAAGTGGATTCATTGATGTCCTTGATGGGGCAGTTGCACGGAGGAGGTTCAGTCCCACCAGATTTGGTGGTTTCCTGGATTCAACCCTCGACAGGCTCTCAGATGGCCTGATCATCATAGGTATAACTGCAGGTGGCTTCACAGGGATGCTTACAGGTATGCTGGCCCTCCACTCCAGCCTCATGGTCAGTTATGTTAGGGCAAGGGCCGAGTCCGAGGGCCTTGAATGCACCGTGGGTATTGCTGAAAGGGCTGAGCGACTCATAATACTCACTGGAGGGTCCCTTGCCGGATACTTCCTTGGCTTATGGTATATGGACGCTGCCATGATAATTCTTGTACTTGCAGGATACTTCACGGTGCTTCAGAGGATGATTTATGTCAGGAGGCAGATGAAAACATAGGCCTCCGGAAAGGTCCCTGAAATTAAGAGATTGATGAGGTGTTTAAATGGAATACCGGGATCGCATAGAAAAGGACCTTGATCTTCTTGAGAAAAATTTAATGGAAATGGAATCCATAGAATTCAAAGGGGAGGAGAGGGCCATCATTGAGAGGGCCTTGAACTACAGGGACGACTCCATCTACTACCTCAAGAAGGGGGATTACCTCACATCCTTTGGATGCATAACCTACGCCCACGGCCTTCTGGATGGTCTCAGGATGCTTCACGGAATTATATGATGGAGATAAAATGAAGTTTTTCATTAAAGAGGGTAAAGTTGAGAAGTATGGGCGCAAGCACCTTGATAAGGTCATGGAATGCTACCTGAAGCTGGAAGAGCTGATGGAGGCATTTTACAGTGGTGACTGCAGCCGTGTGTCCAGGCTCGCAAGGGAGATAGCGGTCATTGAACATGAAGCCGATGAGATAAGAAGGAAAATGGAACTTGAATTCTATGAGGGGGCCTTCCTCCCATTTGACAGGGAGGACCGTATAATGCTCGTTGAGAGCATAGACAAGGTTGCTGATGTCATTGAATCAACCGCATTCACTGTATTCCTTGGGAGGGTCTCCTTCCCCTCAGGGTTCAGAGAGTACTTCCAGAGGATGATGGATGTCACAGGAAAAACAGTTCAAGCCCTTAAGGAGTGCGTGGAACTCCTTGAAAGGGACCTCGGGGAGGCCATGATGAAGGTCCATGAAATTGAGGTCCTTGAGGATGAGGCGGATACAATTGAGAGGAAGATCATAATGGACCTCTACTCCGCCTACAGGAAGAGGGAGATGGGAGTCATAAAATTCATAGATATGAAGGAAATCACCCGGAAGATCGGGAACATTTCCGACAGGGCCGAGGATGCGTCTGACCGTGCACTCATAATAATAGCCAAGAGAAGAGGCTGATGACCCTTAAAATGGCCGTTGAGGACCTGAGATACCTCCTCAACAGGGGATACCGTAAACGTGTTGCACTGAATTTCGTTGCAAACCACTATCTTCTCGGGAAGAGGGAAAGAAATTACCTTGCAAGATACGTCTTCTCAGATGAAACAGCCAAGAGGAGACTTTCCCGGCTGGTGAGTCCAGATTCCCTCAGGGGTTCCACTGTTCAAATTGATGGCTACAATGTACTCATAGGTACAGAAAGCGTTCTTGAGGGTTCAGGGTTCTTCATTGCCCAGGACGGATTTCTGCGGGATATAAAGGGTGTTTCAGGGAGTTACATTATGGGTGAAGTAACCATGAGGGCCCTGAATGCCATAATGGACTTCCTATCAGATTCATGTGTTGAAGAGGTGTTTTTCTACTTTGACAGGAACGTAAGCCACAGTGGTAGACTGAGGCAGATTGTTGAGGACCTCATGAATTCAAGGAAACTGGAGGGACGTGCCATTCTCTCATCATGCGTTGACAGAAGGCTTAAGGAAAGTGGGGGTGTTGTGGCAACAGCTGATGGTGCTGTGATTGACTCTGTGGAGAGGGTGATTGACATTCCCCATGAGATACTCATGAGAATCAAAAAACCACAGAAGGGACAGTGCCAGGAATAAAAGGAAGTATCTGCAACCAGTAAACTAATACAGACCGTCATTAAAAATATCCTGCCTGAGATCCGGGAATTCAAGGTATTCAGAAAAAATAAAGATGTGGACGGAGCCGGTTTACTCCATGTCCTCAAATCTGTCACCGAGTTTTTCAAGCACACCTGGAAGGGATGTGTACTCCATTTCATCTGAGGGGAGCCTGTGGGGTTCGAATGGTCCGTGTCTCCTCATGTACTCTGCAATTTCAGATGCAAGCTGCCTTGAGCGATCAAATGATGGGTCATCAAACATGTCAATTGGGCCCACAAGCTTGCAGTCTGCGATCTGGAATCCCAGCCCTATGACCCTTGGAGGTCCGTCGAACCTGACTGGTGTTGCATCCCTCTGGGCAACAGGCATCAGTGGCCCGTTGTGTGATCCCCTCATCCAGCCACCCACAAGGTGCGGGAATGCGAAGGGCTCAACGACTTCCCCTGCTGCAGGGAATCCTGACTGTGCCCTGACAATTGCCACCGGGTCATCCTTTCCTATGTACTTGCCTGCCATGAGGTTCAGTCTCTCTGTGCTCACAGAGGCTGCTATTTCACCATCATCCCTTCTGTGTATCTTCTTTATCACGTAGCGGCTGATTGAACCGAGAAGTGCAAGGAGATCATACATCTCATCAGGGCATGCCATTGTAACCTTTTTGTGTTCAACGACATCAAAGACCTCGAATTCGTATCCGTTGTGAAGTGATGGGTCAATAACAAGGCCTGCGGTGTTGAATGGGTCTGCAAACATTCTGAAGAGTGGCAGGTTAAACGCTCCAGGTTCTGTCTTGTCGCAGCAGAAAATTATAACCGGATCGCTTGGCCTTTCCTTAAATTCCATTTCAGCGCACCCGGGACCCATACCCTTGATGTTTCCTGAGAAGGTGTCTGAGAGGAGGTCCTGTCCTGCACCGTAAAGTTTTAAGCCCCTTGCCACCTCTGTGGCTTCCCTGAAGGCGTTCCATGCCGTCTGGTGAACCTCCTCATTTTCCTCACCGTTCCTGTGGGTCATTATGAGGTCAATGTCATCTCCACAGTTGGTAATATAATAATCCTCAAGGATTCCTGTATCCCTAGCTTCTGCCAGTACCTCGTCGCACTTTTTCTTCAGTGCCTCATGTGCGACTGCGTGACCGGCTACGCTTCCAACATCTGCTTTAATTACACTAATGGTTGTTTTCATATATACACCTCCAGAAGATAGTGAGTTAATTAACTGGATTCTTTATATAAAAGATGGGATCTGATTATTTAAAAAGTTATCCACAGCCCTGCAGGGATCACTCCAGGCTTCCTGTTTCTGAAGCCGATCTGAAGATCCTCTCGATTTCATCTTCAACCAGGATTTTTTCTGAGATTTCCCTGACAGCGGCTGGATCTGCTGCTGTTGATGGATGGCGGGGTACGGCACCGCATCCACCATCCGGTATCACCGAGATGTCGTAGGTGCCTATCCTCTTTGCAAGAGCCTCTATCTCCACCTTGTCCATGCCTATGAGGGGGCTGAGGACGGGCATCCTCACAGCCATCCTTGTGGCGAGGATGTTTGGAAGGGTCTGGGATGCCACCTGTCCAAGGCTGCTCCCATCGACTATTGCAAGTGCCCCCTCCTCCTCCGCAACCAGCTCGGCGAGGCGGTACATTCCAGCCTTACATAGGACACAGGTCATATTCTCAGGGGCTTCCCTCCTGCATTTTTCAAGGTAACTTCCATACCTGAAAATTCTGAGTTTGAATTCAACTCCCGCAGAATACTCTGCAAGTTTTGAAGCGATTTTCTCAACCTTATCAAGGGACTCGGGAGCTGTGAATGGTGAGTTATCGGTGTGGACCGCCACTACCTGGCATCCCCTTTTCATGAGGAGATAGGTGGCAACAGGTGAGTCTATCCCTCCAGATAAAAGAGCAACAACCTTACCCTGTGTGCCGGCAGGGAGGCCGCCAGGCCCCTGGATGACCCTGTGGTAGATGTAAGTCAGGTTATTCCTTATTTCAAGGTGGATCTCAAGGTCAGGGTTTCCAAGGTCCACCGGGGCTCCTATCTCCCTGACCACAACTGAACCTGCAAAGGCTGCCATCTCCTGGCTTGTGAAGTCATGCTGGCCAACCCTTCTGCATCTTATGGCGAATGGTGTTCTCTCTGTGATGAGGCCCTCAAGTTTCAGTTCACCAGTGTATTCCCTGATGGCCCTCTCTATAACATCAAAATCAGTTTCAACCGTAACCGCAGGTGAAAAGGATACCACCCCAAAGATCCTTGAAAGTTTATCGAGGGCCTCATCCATGTTATCAGGAAAGACGAATATTCTTCCATGCCTGATTTCTGCTCTGCAGCTGAAAGCGGACCTTATATTGTGAAGGAGTTTTTTTTCAAATCTTTTTCTAACAGAAGGCCCCTTAATTGCAACCTCACCGTATCTCACAAGTATAACGTCATATTCAAGAATACTAACACCCCCCAATGAGGAAATTGCCCTTCTTTATGAGTTCTTTGAGTTCAAGGGCAAGTCTGGATGCCCTCACCCTGTCTGACTGTCTGCACACTATGGGCACATCCATCTCACCAATTCTGACTTCACCTGTATCCATCTCATAGGCCCCCTGTGGACATGAAAAGGCGCATACACCACATCCAAAGCACCTATCAGTGTCCAGGCCATCACCTATTGCATGGGTTGGGCACCTCTCCGCTGCCAGGCATTTGAGACAGTCAGAACACCTTTCAGGGTTGTAGGTGGGTCTCTCCTCACCCCCCCATGTATCCGCGTAGGTTACCTCATGGATTACCCTTGAGCGATCCCTCACATCTGCTACGGGTAACCCTATATCTGAATTAAGAACCAGAAGTCTCTCAAAGGCCCTCTCAGATGTTACAGGCAGTGGGACTGCGATGGTGTTGAATATCTCGGGCCCTGCGGCTGTCCTGAATCCACCAATGTAATCATGGTTCATCTCATGCAGGTCCCCGCTGAGCATGAGATTCGGTCTCTTGGGACTGCTCCTTGTGCCCTCACCCAGCACGAGCCCCCTGGCACCATTTAAAAGTACACTGGTTCCCCTCCTGATGAAATCCATCCCGGGATCATTTTCAAGGGGGTTGATATCACCGCAACCTGAAAATGAGAGACCCCCACAGTGGGGTGGCATTTCAAATGCATTGAATATGGATCTTACAGGTCTATCGGAGGGGTTGACAATGGCTGTGTAGTTTCTGAATGCCATCCTTGTCCCTATTATCCTCGCTGTTTCAATATCCCTTAGGGTAACTGTGGATTCAACTACCTCACCATCTGTTGATGTTACGGTCACATCAACCTCAGATCCCATGAGAAGGTCCCTGATAAGAAATCCCCCACCGTAATCAGGATCCCTTAGGCTTCTGGCTGTCCCATAGATGAAGATGTCCACTGAACCCAGGTTTTCATTTGGACATGGACCTGGATATGCAGGTATACCGTTCAGTTCAGCTGAAACAGCCTTCCTGAATGAACCAGGTTCAGATACCCTGAAATGCATGACCGCAGCTGTCCCGGACATTACCCCGCATGTGGCGGCTGTTACCACGTCAACCTCATCTGCAGATGGGGCCTCATCGTTGAGGACCAGCTCCTTGAGCTCCCCTGCTGTTAGAACGGTTGCTTCACCATCCAGTATCCTCTCATTTATTTCTGAGATGGTCCTCCTCAAATTCATCACCAGACAATGACATGAACAGTTATTTTCGCATATATCCCCCTCAGATTCATCTGCCAAATGATTCGAGTGATGATCTTGCCTCCTCAAGGGCCTCATGGATTTTATCCTTTCTTTTACCTGCCCCCTGTGCAAGGTGGGGTTTTCCGCCTCCTCCACCTCCAAGGACCCCTGCAGCTGATGATATAACCTCATTTATCCTTAAACCCATCTTGACCGCGTCATCAGAGGCTGCACCAACTATCTGGCCCTCAAAATTTGCAAGGACAACTGCTTCAGCCGATTCTGTGAGTTCAAGGGCCATGTTCTTCATCTCATCCATGTCCGCCTCAACCGTGTCTATGATGACCCTCAGGCCGTTAAGATCCTCCACCCTATCCCTTACCTCCAGGATTTTGAGTGAAGCCATTTCCTCCTTAAGACGTGAAACCTCATTTCTGAGGGCCTTCCACTCTGTGAAGAATCTCTCAGAGGTGCGCGGAAGCTGTGAGGGTGTTACCTTGAATACATCTGCACTCTCCCTCAGTATATCCCTGTTTTTCTGCATGAGCTCAATGGCCGATGCCCCTGCAGAGAATTCTATCCTCTCAACACCATCCTGTATGCGTTCGGTTCGGTTGATCATTATTAGGCCTATGTCCCCGGTTCTGTTAACATGGGTACCTGCACATGCCTGTACATCCACTCCGGGAATCTCAACGACCCTTATCATGGAGCCAGGCACAACACCTCCCTGATAGAGTATGAATCCGTACCTTTTCTCTGCAATGTCCCTGTCCATCCACCTGACATCAAGGGGGATGTTTCTCATGACGTATTCGTTGGCCAGCCTCTCCATCTCATCAAGTTCCCCCTGAGTTATCCTCCTGTAATGTGAGAGGTCTATCCTTGAACTCTTAACACCCTTCTGGGCCCCTGCCTGCCATATATGGTCTCCAAGGACCCGCCTTGCAGCTGCAACTATGAGGTGGGTTGCTGTGTGGTTCCTTGTAAGCTGAAGTCTTCTATCTGAATCAATGCAACCCCTTACAGTTTCCCCTGGTTTAAGGCAGATTTCATCGTCTGTTCTGTGCAGGACCACGTTACCTATCTTCTCTGCATGCTTTATCCGGATCCTGCAGCCGTCTGCCTCAATGTAACCGGTGTCAGATGGCTGGCCGCCGCCCTCAGGGTAAAAGAGTGTCCTGTCAAGTATGACACCGTCCTCATACACCCCCATAACACTGGCTTCGAATTCCAGGTCCGGTCGTGCATAGAACAGGAGCTCTGTCTGAGGATAATCAAGATGAAGGTCCTCCTCTGAAATTTCAGTTTCAGCCTCATTCATCTCTGCCACCAGGGTGTAGAAGTTGTCAGGAATTTTAACATTGAAGCCTGATTCCTCTGCTATCTCCTTTATGGTTTCAGGGGGGATTCCATGGGAGTCATATAATTTTATGAGAATTTCAAGGGGCATCTCGCTCTTATTATCCTTCCTGAGGTATTTTATGGTCTTCTCCACAATCCTCCGGCCCCTTGCCACGGTCTTTGCATACCTGTGTTCCTCAAGGTCTATGATGTTGAGTATGTGTTCATGGTGCTCCCTTATCTCAGGGTAGTGGCCCTCAAGGAACTCCACCTGGATGTTCATTATATCCTTCAGGGACTCCCTCATCCCCAGTTCCTTCATCAGCCTCAGTGTCCTCCTGATTATGAGCCTTGCAAGGTAGCCCTCCTTGACATTTGAGGGTATGACACCATCAGCAAGCATGAAGGCGAGGCAGCGTGTATGGTCGGCTATGGCATAAATGGACTCCATGGGGGCTGCTGCACGCTCAAGTTCACTTGCTGAGATTCCAAGTTTATCAGCAACCCTTTTTCGAAGTTCTCTGAGATCAGCATAGGTTTCTATGTCCATCATTCCAGCTACACGGGCATTTTCTGCCAGGATTTCCTCGTTGATTTCCACTCCTGTCAGTTCAAGCAGCTTTTCAATTACCGGGCCAAAGCATGCATCGTAGGCTGTTGGTGTCCCCTGGGATATCCAGGCAAATCTCTCAAGTCCATAGCCGGTGTCAACTATCTTGAGTGGGATCTCCTCCCTGCCACCATCTGGAAGGGTGCGGTACTGTATAAAAACAAGGGTCGCCAGTTCAACCCCCCTGACACAGACCTCATAACAGGGCCCCTCGTTTCCTCCGCCCTGCCACCAGGATTCTATAAAGGTTATCTCAGATGGATCAATACCTATATGAGTCATGAATTCATGACAGTACTTTATTGTCTCTTCTTCCCAGTAAACTGTGTTATCTTCAGAGTTGAATGCATGGTGTCCGCCCATCGTGAAACATGTGAGGTGTCTGCCTGTTCTTCCAACGTTATCAACGTCGTTGAGTCTTATTGACGGCTGTGCCACAACAAGAGGGTTTGCAGGTGGCTTCACAAGGCCGGATGTCACCCATGGCTGAAAGTTGTATATGGATGCTCCAACAAGAAACACGTCGTCCCGCCAGCGCTTTGCAAGTACCGGATATCTCCTGATGGGCTCATGGCCCCTTTCAGCGAAAAATCCTATGAATTCATCCTGTATCTCATACAGGTCATAGCTCCTTGAGGTTGCGGGATTGCCTATAAAATCATATTCATCACAGGGGGCATCTCCACATGTTCTACGTTCCCTTATTGACCAGAAGGTATTCCCACAGGACTCGCATTCATATTTTCTGTATCCCAGTTCTTCAAGCTGACGAGACATGGTAATCATTGAAAACAGTTTTTATGATAAAATCAGAATCAGGAAAAATAAATTTTTTGCCATTGGTTATGGCAGAAAAAAATAGAAAAGAGTTTAACCGAAGAGTGCGCCGAGACCGGCTGCTGCTTCCTCTTCAGCTTCCTCTTCTTCTTCCTCTTCTTCCTCTTCTTCTTCAGCCTCTTCGGCTGCTGCTGCAGGTGCTGCGGCTGCTGCAGGTGCTGCTGCTACAGCTGTTGTTTCCATTGCCTCTTCAATGTCCACATCTTCAAGGGCTGCTATTAGAGCCTTGACCCTTGCATCATCCACTTCAGCACCTGCTGCTTCAAGAACACTTTTAACGTTTTCTTCGTTGATCTCCTTACCGGTTGTGTGCAGTAACATTGCTGCGTATATGTATTCCATATGATCACCTCAAATTTTTATTTTTTAGGTTAACTATGCCAGTAAAGTGTTTATCCGAAGAGTGCGCCGAGACCAGCGGCTGCATCCTCTTCTTCCTCTTCTTCTTCCTCTTCAGCTTCTTCTTCAACCTCTTCCTCTTTCTCTTCAGGGACATGTGCTGCTGCCCTTGAAGACAATTTATCCCTCAGTTCATCATCAACTGCTTCATCATTAACCTCTGCAGCTGCAGCGGCCAGTGCAAGCATCTGGGCATAGGCCTTTGCAAGCAGCAGATCAGTGGTCTCTGAGGTGAGGATTGATGCATTGTATGCAAGGTTGAATGACTTCGAAGCAGCCTTCTGGATAATCGCAGGCATTGTTTCGCGTGTGTATATAACTGCGTTAACTGATAGATTAAATGCCTGTGAAAATGCTTTCTGAATGTCAGATAAGGTTTTTTCCTCATCTATGGTCAAAATGTCTGCTGTGTAGACTGTCTGATTTTCGTATGCTGCCCTGAGGTCTATTCCCACCTCAAGTGGCTGTATATCCAGCCTTGTTAATATTCCTGCCACCTTTGGTGGTATCTCTTCCCCTGCCTTCACCACAACGTGGTCATTTGAAACCACGATCTTTCCCTTCTCGATCTTGGCGGGGATGCCTATCTGCTGAAGCTCCCCCAGGATTGGGCCGGGTGCGAAGCCGGTATCCCCCTTGGGGACAACTATATCTGCAGGTGCTATGGCCCCTGGCTTGGCAGGAGCAGGGGTTTTACTGTCCTCAAGGATCTTGAAGAGTTTGAATGGGTTCATGTCAGTGAATATGAGTGCAGGCTGGCCCTCCATATAATCAGAGAGGGAATCAACGTTTTCAAGTTCTCTGCCAGCTTTTTCCAGGGCAAGGCTGATCAGTGTCTTCTTTGACATTCTGATGAGTGCGCTGTCACGGAGTGTCTGGCGCATCTTCTGCAGCTGTCTTGCAGGTATATCTGCAAGGTTAGCTATACCAACCACTTCATGACTTTTGATGAGGTCCTGAAGCTCCTGAACCTCCTTCTTCTTCCATTCAGCCACGTGAGCCATTTAAATCACCCTCACTACCGGGCCCATGGTCGTTTTAACGTACATGGACTTGAGCTGATTTCTGCCCTTCTCAAGTTTGCGGTCAATTGTCTGCAGAACCGCCTCTATGTTCTCGGCAAGTTTCTCATCATCCATATCCTCTGTGCCAACCACAGTATGAACCACAGGCTGGTCCTTGATTCTCACCTTGACCGTGTCCCTGAGTTTCTTGAGTATGGGCTCCGGGTTTACTGTTGCTGGCACCGGTTTTGGCATCTTCTTTCTGGGTCCAAGAACCGGTCCAAGGAACCGTCCCACCAGGGGCATCATATCTGCCTGGGCCACAAAGAATTCGTAGCTGTTGGCAAGTTTTTTTGCTTCCTTTCGGTTTTTGCCAAGTTCTTCAAGTTCATCCTTGGTTATCACAAGGTCGGCTCCAGCGTTCTTAGCCTGGAGAGCCAGTTCCCCATCGGCTATCACGGCAATTTTAACATCCTTACCGCGGCCGTTGGGTAGAGAAACTTCCTCGTCAAACCTGTTCTCTGGTTTGTTGACGTCAAGGTCCTTGATGTTAAGAATAACATCCATGGACTGTGTGAAGTTTCTCGGCCTTGAAAGTTCCTTGGCCTTCTTCACCGCTTCCATAATCTCCTGTTGCATTTCTGAATCCTCCATGAACTTCAAAAAATAAGTTCATATGATGGGGTTAGTTATGTGATTCTCAAGATTTATAAATTTTTATGATGTGAGGAGGTCATCATAGGCTCCCTGATCAACTTCCCTCTGGACCTCCCTGGGGTCCTTGCCGTTCACTGTTACACCCATGCTAACACAGGTGCCCATGATCTCCTTGACTGCACGTTTGTAGTCGTTTGAGAGGAGGGCATCGAACTTCATCCTTGCTATCTTCAGCACCTGCTCCATGGATATGTCTGCTATCTTGTCCATACCAGGGTCCTGTGAACCCTTCTCGATCTTCAGTTCATCCATGATCAGGGCGGTTGTTGGCGGCGTACCGACCTCAACCTCAAAGTCCCTGGTGTCAGTATCAACTATGATCTTAACAGGGACCTTCATCCCCTCAAAATCCGCTGTCTTGCGGTTTATCTCCTCAACAACCTGCATCATGTTAATTCCAAGCGGACCAATCGCAGGACCCAGTGGCGGTCCTGGAGTGGCTTTTCCACCATCAATAAGAATTTCAACGGTTTCTTTAGCCATTAATCAGCCTCCTTTTGTATTATTCTAATCTGATCACCTTTAACTGTTACAGGAATGGGCACTGCGGCCTCTATGAGTTCAAGTACAACTTCCTCTCTGGATTCGTCTATACGGATAACCTTTGCCCTTTCACCCTTGAATGGTCCTGAGATCAGCTCAACGATGCTGCCCTTCTTAATGGATGATATTATGGGCTCGGGTTTGAGGAATCTCTTAACCTCCTCGAATACTATCTCTGATTCGCCCTCGGTTTTTCCCTCAACAACACCCCTTAAGTGGGGAACCCTTATTGCAGGGTTTCTCATGTCGATCTTTGAAGAGGACTCAACAAGGATGTAGCCCCTGAGGGACTCTGGAACAAGAATCGCGTTTATCTCAATGCCACTATCCCTTACCTTCCTGGCCAGCATCCTTGCCACATTCTTCTCCTGACCCACCGAGGTCTTAAGGGCGTAGATGGAATTTTTACTATCTTCCATTAAGAACACAACCTCATATATATAATTCACTGTGACTTTTCAGTAAGAGCTAACCACCCAGTAACTGGGCGATTATAGTTATTATGAATCCTATGACACCTATCAGTATTATACCGATGCCTGTCACCTTTGACACGTTGAGGTATTCCTCACTTGTGGGTTTCTTTGATACCTTCAATACCCTCTTTGACTGCTTGATAAAATTCAGAACAGAATCCCTGTATTTCATGATTTATCCCCGCTAATTTATAATGATTAAAAACAAGGATGATGATCGGGATGAGTGATGGAGTAATCTATCCTTCAAGATTTATAAATGTTTTCATTGATGTGGGGGTATATGGAAGAATATCAGAAAACTCCATCTATAAATTCTTCCAGCACAGACTCATCCACAGAGTCCTTCTCCCGCTGTTTTTCCTCGAAGAACTCCTTTTCTGCAGACCCATGTGAGCCATATATGTAAGGTGACCTCACGCCCGCAACAACGATCGTTGTTCTTATAACGTTCTGCAGTTCATCCTGAATCTGTGCACCCCATATTATGTTTGCATCGGGATCCAGTTCCTCGGCAACAACCTCAACTATCCTCTCGGCCTCCTGAAGTGTCAGGTCAGAGCTTCCAGAGATATTTATAAGTGCACCCCTTGCATTTGATATGTCCAGATCAAGCAGCGGGCTGTTAAGAGCCTCGTAAACTGATTCAAGGGCCCTGTCACCTGCTTCGGCTTCACCCATTCCAATCATTGCCATTCCTGAACCCTTCATTATGCTCCTCACATCAGCAAAGTCAAGGCTCACAAGACCCGGCCTGGTTATGAGTTCAGTTATGCCCTTGACGGCCCTTCCAAGGATTTCATCTGCAACCATGAATGCCTTGTTGAGGGGAAGGTTGGGGGCAACCTCAAGAAGCTTGTCATTGGGGATCACTATCACGGTATCAGCAGCGCTCTGAAGTTTCTCAAGACCCCTCTCAGCATTCTCCCTTCTTTTAAGGCCCTCCGCACTGAAGGGCATTGTTGCAACTGCTATTGTGAGTGCACCGGCCTTTTTGGCCAGCTTGGAGATCACAGGTGCCGATCCGGTTCCTGTACCTCCCCCGAGACCGCAGGTCACAAAGACCATGTCAGCCCCTTCAAGCTCCCTGCGGATATCATCCTCGCTTTCCTCAGCACATTCCTCTCCAACCTCAGGGACTCCACCTGCACCAAGACCCCCACACACATTCCTTCCTATGAGCAGCTTCCGGTTCGCCACAGTGTAGAAGAGGTCCTGTGCATCTGTGTTAATGGCTATTGTCTCAGCGCCTTCAACCCCTATTTCACTGAGCCTCGTTACGGTGTTGTTACCTGCCCCACCGGTTCCAACAACGTATATCTTTGCCCTGCTATTTTCGATTATTTCCCGAAGTTCCTGATCGATTTCTGAGTTCATTGAGCTGGAAGATGGCCTTTCCCTTTTCTCAGATTCCTTTATGGCATCGTTAATGAATTTCACTTACTACCCCCACATTTATCTATGAAATATGATTATGTGATAATACATATTTAAAAGCAACGGTTTAAGTGGCACCAATGAACCCATGGGTCCCGATCAAAATTAAAAATCAGTTTCTGTGACCTCTGAAAATACCGGTACAATGTTGGGGCGAAATGGAATTATGGTATGGTCACCGGGACATGAAAATCATGAATTCCGGCAACCCACCCATACCATGCAGGTAACGGACTATGGTCTTGGCACTGCAATGATTTCATGGATTCTCAGGTCAAATACGCTGTTCATATGCGCCGGTGTGAGAACCAGGGCCGTGTCAGCGCCCCATGCTGTGCCTCCTATGGCAATGACCTCCCTATCAACAGGTATGAGGCCTGCGTCGGCTGTCATTATCGCTATCTCAACACAAACCTTGAAGCCCTGTGAAACCATCCTGAGGGTTTCGGCCATCACCTCAACAGGTGTGACCCCACCGAACCTATTTGATATGCCCCTTCCTACACCGCTGAGTGCATGTGAACCTGCATATACGCTGATGCCCCTTTCAATCAGTTTCTCCCTCATCAAAGATTCAAGTTCAAGTTTGCCCTTCTCCCTGAAGCCTGCATGGTGTGTTACAGAAACAATGTTTCCCTCAACAATCTCAGATAACCTGAGTGCTGTTTCACCGGAGACCGAGGCGACCACAAAGTCCCTGATCCCAAGTTCATCTGCCCTTTCCTTAACAAGTTCAAGGACCCTTTCAGTGTTCTCCTTCCCTGGCCTTTCAAAGTAGCATGTACTCTTCATCACATGTACCACCACCTATTAATATATGATGAGATCCCAAAAAAATAGTGATGGGATTCGGATTCATATCCCATGAAACCCATATGAGAATAAATTATTTATAAAGGTAGTAAACATATGAATTTAAATTAATATGCCGTTGGTGTTTATTCTGACTCAATCCAGAAGGTGATAAAATGAACGCCTTTGACTTTCTCACCCCTCCAAGGCGTGGGAAACCCAGAAAAAATGGAATAACCATGGTTCTCGATAAGGGAATGGGTATTAAAACAGCCCGTGACCTGATGGAGATTTCATCAGATTACGTTGATTTCATAAAGTTTGGATGGGGAACCCTCCCGCTGCACAGACGCGATGCTGTCATTGAAAAAATAGAGATGTACCGTTCATTCGATGTGGAGGCCTATCCAGGAGGAACCCTATTTGAGATCGCCTACCTCAACGATAAAATTCAGGAATACCTCGACGAGGCACGAAGCCTTGGTTTTGAAACACTGGAAATATCAAATGGAACCGTTGAGATAGAAACTGATGAAAAATGTGAACTTATAGAGAAAGCGATCGACGATGGGTTCCAGATCATATCAGAGGTTGGTAAAAAGGACCCTGTAAGGGACAGGCTCCTCAGCCCGGAGGATCGGGTTGAACTTGTCAGGGCCGACCTCAAAGCTGGAGCCTCTATGGTGCTCATGGAGGCCAGGGAAAGTGGCCACAATATAGGTATATACGATGAGAATGGAAACATAAAGGTGGAAGAATTCAACCAGCTCCTCAATGAACTCCCGCAGGATCGGATAATATGGGAGGCCCCGCAGAAAAACCAGCAGGTTTACTTCATACTGAAAATAGGACCAGACGTTAACCTTGGAAACATACCCCCTGAAGAGATAACAGCCCTTGAAACCATAAGAAGAGGCTTGAGGGGAGATACTCTCGGAAAGGTGAATCTTTAATGATAGAAAAAATCACAGTAATTGGCGGTTATGACAAATACGGAGAGAAGGAACCCGTTGAGAAGGTCGAAATAAGAAAAGGTGAAATCTTTGGTGTGGTCGGCCCAACAGGAAGCGGTAAAAGTTCACTTATAGGTGACATTGAACAGCTGGCCCAGAAGGACACCTTCTCCAAGAGAAAAATCCTGGTGAACGACGAAGAACCAAGTTATGAGGACCGTACAAACCCCCGAAAGAAGATGGTGGCCCAGCTCTCCCAGAACATGAACTTCCTGGCGGACATGACAGTAGGGGAGTTTCTCAGCCTTCACGCCAAGTGCAGGGGTGCCAGTGAAAAGTGTGTTGATCGTGTGATCGAACTTGCAAACACACTCACCGGTGAGCCCATCAAAAAGGAGCACGACCTCACAATACTCAGTGGGGGGCAGTCAAGGGCCCTCATGGTTGCAGATGTGGCCATAATAAGTGACTCTCCCATAGTGCTCATAGATGAAATTGAAAATGCAGGTATAAGGAAACACGATGCGCTCAAGGTACTTGCAGGACACGGTAAAATAGTTCTGGTTGTAACCCACGACCCCGTGCTTGCACTCATGACCGACAAGAGGATAGTGATGAAGCATGGTGGTATGCAGAAGATAGTTACAACAACACCCCAGGAGAAGAAGATATCCCGTGAACTCAACAAGATAGATGAACTCATGCTCAGCCTCCGTGAGAAGGTGAGGAGGGGAGAGCTGGTTGAGAGCATAGACCTCACAGAGATAATAAAAGGTTAAGCTGAAAGCTGCACCAGTTACAGAAGGGAAAGGATATGAGAATGGTAATAGTTGCTGGAACACCAGGATCCGGGAAAACAGCAGTCCTCATGCACACACTGAAAAGCCTCAAGGCTAGGGGATTCGATTCATCGGTGGTAAAAATAGACTGCCTATACACCGATGACGACAAGAAGTTTGAGAAGATAGGCGCGCCCACACTTGTGGGCCTCTCAATGGATATGTGCCCGGACCACTACGCCATCTATAACATAGATGACATGATAAAATGGGCAGAGAAGAATGAATCAGACTTCCTCATCATTGAAACAGCAGGATTATGTCACCGCTGCGCCCCATACACAAAGAACTGCCTTGGAGTTTGCGTCATAGACGCTACAAGCGGTCCCAACACTCCCCTCAAGGTTGGGCCCTTCCTCTCAACTGCAGACATCGCCGTGGTGACCAAGGGGGATATGATATCCCAGGCAGAGAGGGAAATATTCAGGGAGCGTATACTGGAGGTTAACCCCTCAGCAAAGATAATAGAGGCAAATGGCCTCAGTGGACAGGGCTGCATGGAACTTGCAGAGGAAATGATAGAGAGCAGAGAGGTTTCCCTTGAAAACGAGGAACTCCGTCACTCAGCACCCCTTGCAGTCTGCACCCTCTGTGTGGGTGAGACCAGGGTCAACAAGAAGCACCACAGGGGAATACTCAGAAGAATAGATGGCTTCCAGACCTATGAGGGAGAATGAAAAGAGGGTCTTTCAGATGCCAGGAGACAGATCACTCAGAGAAATGGTTACAGAACTTCTTCCAGGATACAACTGCGGTATCTGTGGCTATGCGAGGTGCGATGAATACGCCTCCGCACTCCTTAAGGGGCGGACAGAGATCGACAGATGCCACTTCATGTACCAGGAGCTCTTTGCAGACAACCTTCAGAAGCTCCAGGAGATCCTCAAGGAGGAGGACCTTCTGCCAGAGGAGAAGAAGGTTGTGGGTGTCCTTGAAGGTTACGAGGCAGATTTCATACTGAAGCCCCTACCCCACGAGGGTTCATGCAGGGAGGTACTCTTTCCATTTTCAAGGACTGAACTTAAAAAGGGGGATATAATCCGTTACAGGCCCCTGGGGTGCCCCATAACCCACTTTGCAGAGATACTGGATGAAAACAATGGGCTCATAACTGTCCACATCGTGGGGCCATGTCACCGCCTTGGCAGTGAGGACTTTGAGTTCCAGGACATCGGGGTCTGCATGGTGGGGGGCTTCGAGGGCATGATTGATGGGGAACTCCCCAACATCGGCGACACGGTGAGATTCCTCCCGGCCCACTGCATGATGCAGAAGGTCCACTCGGGGGTTGTGGTGCAGCTTGAAGGCAGGAGGGCCATCATAGAGGGCATAGACCTCAAGGTCTGGGCTCCGCCGGTTAGGGTCAGATGAACATTCCCATCGACCTTTACTTTAATTGAGAGGAGTGCACTCCGAGGACCAGATGAAAATGTCCACAGCTGGATACACCACGGTACCTGTGAGGACAGAGTACATAAGGCCAGGTGAGGGTTTATCGAAAATCGTGGATGGAGCAGGTGAGCTTGTCATGGATGGGGATTTCCTCGTGGTCTCTGAAACCCCCATCTCGGTTGCCCAGGGAAACCTGGTTGATGAATCAGAATTTGAAGCCTCCAGGACCGCCATCATTCTTGCAGACCTCTGGTCAAAGTACATCTGGGGCCATATCCTCGGGCCCATTTTTGGAATAAAAGAAAGAACACTGAAAAACCTCAGAAACCTTCCCCCTGAGGCAAGAAACCATAAGGAGGTTGTGCTCAGATATTATGGGCTGAAACATGCCCTCAAACCTGCCTCTGAGGCCGGAATTGATCTGAGCAATGTCCCGGGCACATATGTTTCACTTCTTCCTGAAAACCCGGGGGATGCTGCAAAATCCATTGCAGAGGGGATTCTGAGGAAATTCTGTGTCGATGTCACCGTGGTTGTTATTGACACCGACGCAACTTACCGGATCCTCGGAAGGTATTTCACATCACTTCCCACGGCTGCGCAGGGTATAATCTCAGATACAGGGTTCCTGGGTTACATTGCAGGGAGGTTTTCCAGGGAAAGATGGCCAACTCCCCTTGCATCATCAAGGCCCACTGCCACTGAGGTACTCCTTGAGGTGGCATCAGCCGCCGAAGGGTACCATGAAAGGCACAGCAGCAGAAAAACCGTTTATGATATGGCCAGTGAACTTGGAAGTGAACCCGAGACAGTTACAGTTGAAATGCTGTCCTCACTGGAACATGTGCCGGCGGTTATTGTTAGACCCCCGCTGCGGTGAGGGCTCATGAATTTTATAAAATTTTAAATAAGATTAGGCACATAAATGGGAGTGCACTCAAAAAATTTGATTGATTCGGCATACCCGTATGCAGTTATTTCTCAAGCTGGAGGATTTCAATTGATTGATGATCAGATGCTACAAGAGTTGATCCATGAGATTATCACTGAGGAGGAAGAGGATGAGGCAGTGCCGGTTCTGGAGTGCCTCATGAAGGGAAAGGTAACAGATGAGGAGATTTCAGAGAAAACCCAGCTTAAACTCAACATAGTCAGAAGAATACTCTACAAGCTCTATGATGCAGGGGTGGCAAGCTACAAGAGAAGCAAGGACCCTGAAACACAGTGGTACACCTACACATGGAAATTTGAACCTGAAAAGGTTACAGAGATGATAAAGAGGAAGCACGACGAAATAGTTAAAAAACTAAGGGAAGCCCTGGACTTCGAGGAGAACAACATGTTCTTTGTATGCGTAAACGGACATTACCGCTTCACCTTCGATGAAGCTGCTGAAGAGAACTTCACATGCCCTGAATGCGGCTCTGAAATGGAATTCATGGACAACTCTGAAATAATACAGCAGCTGAAGGATGAGCTAAGCCTCTACGAAAACAACGGTTTTGATACTACCCACACCCAGACTCTGAATTCCTAGAAATCACGAATTTTGATTGAAGGGTGTTTTCTTGAGCATCCATCTACTTCGAAGTGCTGGATGTCCTGAATGGGTGGTGGACCACTCACTGGCCGTCAGGAAAAAGGCCCTTGAACTGGCAGGAACCCTCCCTGTTAACAGAGAACTTGTGGAAGAAGGTGCCCTGCTTCATGATATAGGCCGCTGCAGGACAAGTGGAGTTGAGCACGCCGTCGAGGGGGCCCGTATCCTCAGGGAACTCGGTTACCCTGTGGAGGTCATCAGGATAGTCCAAAGGCATGTGGGTGCAGGGATACCTGATGATGAGGCTGAGGCCCTTGGACTTCCGCCTGGAAACTACATGCCAGAGACCCTTGAAGAGAAGATTGTTGCCCATGCAGATAACCTCATAAATGGTTCAGATGAGGTTGATATTGATTTTGTGATTAAAAAATGGTCTGATCGTCTTGGAAAGAATCATCCATCAATAGATCGTCTCAGACAGCTTCATGAAGAACTCATGAAGATGTCAAGATAGTGAGACCCTCAGATAATGAGCGGCAGGACATGCACCCATCCACACATTTTCGCCAGACCATCATATTAATTAGATAAGGACGTTATAACTTATTAGGAGCCAACTGCAGCAGGGGTTGTTATGAAGGAACAGGACAGGGAATGTTTATGCCCGGATTGCCCGAGTTATCCGGGTCACGGGGACGATGAGATGCTATTCTGTGCCACCGGGAGCAGCAGATATGAGGTCAGTGAGAGGGGATGCCTCTGCGCATCATGCCCTGTTTATCAGAAATATGGTCTCAGGGAACTCTATTTCTGTAACACGGAATCACTGAATGGTATCCGTATGAGGAGAGAAGGTCGCTCCGAAAATCACAGGGACTACAAGAACATAATCCATATAAAGGAGGCTGCAAGAACAGGTGAAGCGCCCCTGGAGTCAATGGGGTCCCAAAAGAGGCTGCCTCTGGGACTTGATGACATACACATTGTACCGGCACAGGTATCATCCATACCACTAAACGCAGAGGAGCCTGTGAAAACAGGGGTGACCATAGGTAAGATGGCGGATAAACCCCTGAAACTGAGCTCCCCTGTAATGATAAGTGGTATGAGCTATGGTGCAGTCTCAAAAAAGACAAGGATGGCCATTGCATCCGCTGCAGCCAAACTGGGGGTGGGCTTCAATTCAGGTGAGGGGGGCGTCCTTGAATATGAGATGGAGAAAGCTGGAGAGTACCTCATAGTCCAGTATTCAACAGGGAGATTCGGAGTCCAGGAGGATATACTTCAGAGGGCAGCCGCCATAGAGATAAGATTCGGTCAGGGAGCATACCCCGGTAAAGGGAGCTATCTGCCACCTGACAAGATAACAGATGACGTGGCAAGGGTCCGTGGGCTCAAAGAAGGTGAGGGTTCATATTCTCCCGCACATCACCCTGATATCAGAAACCACCAGGAACTGGCAGAGAAGGTATCATACCTCAGGAAACTCTCTGGAGGTTCCCCGGTTGGTGCCAAGATAGGATGTGGAAACGTTGAGGACGATGTGAAAACCCTCCTTGATGCCGGTGTTGACTTCATAAGTCTCGATGGATTTGGAGGAGGTACAGGGGCTGTTAACCCGCATATAAGGGACAGCACAGGCATACCACTCATTGCAGCCATACCCAAGGCCACCAAGGTTATTGTCAACGAGGGCCTTGAGGGCAGAGTATCCCTGATTGCAGGGGGAGGCCTCAGGACAGGGGCTGATATGGCCAAATGCCTTGCTCTGGGGGCTGATGCGGTTTACATAGGTACCGCTGCTCTTATTGCCATGAACTGCCAGCAGCACAGACTATGCCACACAGGCATGTGTCCAACAGGCATAACCACCCATGAACCTGCCCTTTTGAAACACCTGGACACCAGAAAGGCTGCTGAACGGCTTGAAAACTATATAAGGGTCTCAACAGCCGAGATTGCTGATTTTACAAGGATAACCGGGAAGGATGATATTAAAAAACTGAATAACGAGGACCTTGTAGCTGTTAAAAAGGACGTGGCAGAACTCACAGGTCTTAAATGGTTGAATGGTCTCCATTACAGTAAGAAGTCACGATAAAATCAGGAACTGATAGGATGAAGGTTATATGTTCAATTGAAGAATCACTCCACCGCCCGGAGGCTGTGAGGTGGCGCGAGAGGATGAAACTGATGAAGCCCCTCGGGGAAGTTGTGGTGGTGCTCCCATGCAGCATGAAGAAACCCTACTCGACCTCAAGGTCCCACAGAAAATTCATGAGGGTCACCAGGGGATTCCAGGAACTCATACTCACATCACCCTTCGGCATATGCCCCAGGGAGATGGAGAACACACACCCCATCTCATCATATGACGTTTCAACCACGGGGGAATGGTCCCATGAGGAGAAAAAACTTTCAGGAAAACTTTTAAGAGACTACGTGGGTGACCTTGATGTTATAGCCCATGTTGATGGGGGATACCTTGAGGTCTGCGAGGAGTACCTTGACTCCTTCACCCCCACAGCCAGCACCTCAAGACCGGCGTCTCCAGAGGCCATCAGGCGGCTTGGAAGGGAACTTGAAGATTATGAAAAGATAGGGGCACGGGAAAGGATGCTCCATATGCTGCGCTCGGTGGCGGTATACCAGTTCGGGGAGGGTGCAGAAGTTATCATACCCGATGGCTGCAGGGTGAGGGGGAGATACCACAGGAGGATCTTCACACAGGATGGTTCAGAGATAGGCACCCTTATGATGGATCGGGGGCTCATATCACCATCCCTTGAGGGTGCAGCATCCATTTACAGCCTGGGCGTGAAATGGGTTGAGATAGATTTCAGGCTGGAGAGCAACACACTATTTGCACCCGGTGTCGTGGACGCCGACAGAGAAATAATACCCGGCGATGAGGTTGTAATAGTTCGTGAAGGAGATGTTGTGGGTGTTGGAAGGGCCGTTTTATGCGGGGACGAAATGGTGAAGGCAGAGCGTGGTGTTGCTGTTAGGTTAAGACGCAGAAAAAGTTTTAAATAGCCCTTATTTCAGGACCTGATGGCCTGAAATTCTTTTTCAGGGCGGGTGATAATGAACATGTTTAAATAGGGTTAACTTAAAAATAGAGAATCACCACAGTGATTATCAAAATACCAGCTGAGGTAATATAATGTCAGAAGAACTCTTGGAAAAGGTTAAGGAAGCTCTCAAAAAGGTTGCAGACCCACACATGGGTATAAGCATAGTGGAGATGGGTCTTGTTGAAAACATCGAAATCGAGGAGAAGGGTGAAACCATTGCAAAGATAACGATCCGGCCCACAAACCCGGGATGCATGAGCGCCGCCAGGATGGCCATGGATGCAAGGAGAGTTGCCGAAGAGGTTGAGGGTATCGACCGGGCCGAGATCACAGTGGAAGGGCATATGATGGCAGATGCCATAAGTGAAATGGTAAATAAATGATATCAGTCTCATGCAGGGGTTTCCTGAAACCATTGTCATTGTGGGCGTGCCAGGTGTAGGAAAAACAACAGTATGCGGGATTCTCTCTGAGAAACTGGATCATACCTTCATCAATTATGGAGAACTGATGCTTGAAGTTGCAGAGGAGAGATGCCTTGCAGGTACACTGGATGAACTTTTCAGGCTCTCAATGGATCAGCAGCACAGTGTCTGGCGTGAAGCCGCCCTCAGAGTATCTGAAATGAAGGGGGTGCTCCTGGATCTCCATGGACTTGACAGGTCACCACTCGGTTACCTTGTTTCACTTCCATTGGAGTTCATAACCCCTGATCTCATCATAATCCTTGAATCAGATCCCCATGATATAATCAAAAGGAGGATTGCTGACTCCAAAAGGAGAATGCGTGATACTCCCTCGGGTCTGGTGGAGCACATGGAGCTGCTTCGAACAGCAATGTTCGTATGCGCAGCCCTCATGGGATCCATCGTCAGTGTGGTTGAAAACAGGACCCCTGAAAGGACCGCATGTGAAATCATTGAGATCATCAAAACGGCGGAGGACCTCAGGATCTTACCTGGTTGATGGTGAAAAACCCCCTGGCCCCCCAGACAGAAAAGCATATATATGAGGAATTCCAAAAGTTGGAATCACCCCACTGATTCTTGAATACTTCATGGGCCCGTGGCTCAGGTGGTTAGAGCGCACGGCTGATAACCGTGAGGCCCTGGGTTCGAATCCCAGCGGGCCCATTCACTTTTACAGGTTCTGAGTGAATGATGCGAAATCTTCCAGTAAACGGAGTGCTGCTCCAGATTCAACTGTTTCTCTTGCAGCTTCTGTTCCACCTTTTAGTGTATCCTCCAGTTCAGCAAGGTATATCAGTGCACCTGCATTTGCAAGGGCGATATCAAGACGTGATTTCCTCTCAGGTGTATCATCCAATCCAGCGAGGACATCCAGCAACATTCTGAGGTTTCCATCAACCGTTGATGCAGCCCTCAGATGCTGCAGCTTTCCAGTATCAACACCAAAATCCAGAGGCATGAGCCTCTCGATCCCCATCTCACCATCCTCAAGGAACCCCACAAGGGTTGGGCCCACTGTGGATATCTCATCCATTGCAGGGTTCATGTTAGCGTCAAATCCATGGACAACCATGGCCCTCTCCACATCAAGGTTTCTGAGGACCTCTGCAACGGGGCCGACAAGGTAGGGGTCAAAGACCCCCAGCAGCTGCACCTCTGCTGATGCAGGGGATGTCAGGGGCCCCAGTATATTGAATACCGTCTTAAAGCCAAGTTCCCTCCTTACATGTGCAACCCTGGCGGTTGCCCTGTGGAAGAGGGGGGCAAACATGAAGGCTATTCCCAGGGTTTCAAGTGACCTGCGTGCAGCCTCAGGTCCCAGTTCTATGTTGACACCCGCAGCCTCCAGTATATCTGCACCGCCACATGAGCCTGTAACCGCTCTGTTGCCGTGTTTTGCAACCTTAACACCGGCTGCAGCGGCTATTATTGCTGCTGCGGTGCTCACATTGTATGATTTGAACCTGTCACCCCCTGTTCCACAGGCATCAACGACCCTCATGGAGCCCGGTGTTTTGACCTTCACTGCCCTTTCCCTCATTGCCCTTGCAAATCCTGTGATCTCCTCCACGGTCTCCCCCTTCATTGCAAGGGCTGTGAGTAATGCGGCGATCTGCACATCCCCAATTTCCCCATCCATTATCATCTCCATTAAATCGTGGGCCTCATTCTCACTTAGGTTCCTGAAATCCATTATATCATTCATTATCCCCTCAAACCTCATCTGGACACCCCTGCAGCAGTCTTCATTTTTCTGACCATTTCGTATATCTCCCGAAGCATCTTCTCCCTGTCATCAAGGTTCCCGGATATCAGGTCTATGATTGCGCTTCCAACTATAACCCCATCTGCACCTGCATCAGCAAGCATCCTCACATGTTCTGGCTGTGAAACACCAAAGCCGACCATCACCGGAAGGCTTCCTGCATCCTTAACCCTCTCTATGAGTTCAAGTGTGCTCTCCTCAACCCTGGATCTTGCACCAGTGACACCCATAACCGATACAAGGTAATGGAACCCTGAGGAAACCTCAGAGATCATCCTTAGGCGCTGATTGTCTGTTGTGGGTGCAACTATAAAGATCTGATCAATTCCATACCTTTCAGCCGCCCTGAGGGCATCACCGGCCTCCTCTGGGGGAAGGTCCGCCGCAAGGATACCTGTAACACCAGCCTCGGCTGCCCTCCTGTAGAATTCATCGACACCCATGCGGTATATCAGGTTGTAGTATACAAGAAGACCCACAGGTATCGAAGTGAATTCCCTTATCCTCCCTATCAATCTGAAACAGTCATCAGTGGTTACCCCGGAATTTAAAGCCCTCAGATCGGCCTCCTGTACACTTGTACCGTCTGCTATGGGGTCAGAGAATGGGAAGCCTATTTCAAGGGCATCTGCACCGGCATCCACAAGTGTCCTTATGATCTCAACTGAGGTCTCCATGTCAGGATCTCCTGCAACCACAAATGGGACAAAGGCGCATCCCTCAACCCTGCCGAACATTTCAGCGTAATTCATACATCCACCCCCAGAAGACCTGCTGCAAGGAACATGTCCTTGTCTCCCCTTCCTGAAAGGTTAACGATAACAGTCTTTCCCCTGTTTTCAGGTCTGGAGGCGTATTTTTCAAGACAGGCTATGGCATGGGCGCTTTCAAGCGCCGGCATTATACCCTCGCACCTGGAGAGAAGTCTGAAGCCCCTGAGAGCCTCAGCGTCGGTTACCGGCTCATATTTTGCCCTTCCGGTCTCCATGAGGTATGCATGCTCTGGACCAACACCTGGATAGTCAAGGCCCGCTGAAACCGAATGGGCCTCATTTATCTGTCCATCATCATCCTGGAGTACATATGAAAGTGACCCGTGCAGCACACCCTCTGAACCAGCAGATAGGGTTGCTCCATGGTTACCTGACTCTATACCTTCACCCCCTCCCTCTGCACCTATCAGTTCAACATCATCGTCCATGAAGGCTGAGAATATACCTATGGCGTTGCTACCTCCACCAACACAGGCTATTACTGTATCAGGGAGTTCACCCTCAATTTCAAGTATCTGTTTCCTGGCCTCCCTTCCTATGATGCTCTGGAAGTGCTTCACCATGGTCGGGTAGGGGTGGGGGCCCATGGTGGAACCTATGAGGTAGTGGGTGTCATCCAAGCTGCTTATCCAGTCCCTCATGGCCTCATTTATGGCGTCCTTAAGGGTCCTTGAACCTGAGTCGACCGGTATGACCTCCGCACCAGATACCTCCATTCTGAATACATTGAGCCTCTGCCTCTCAACATCCTCTGTGCCCATGTAGATATCAACGTCCATTCCAAACAGGGCCCCAGCAGCTGCTGTGGCTATCCCGTGCTGACCTGCGCCTGTCTCGGCTATGATCCTGGTCTTGCCCATGTACCTTGCGAGCAGAGCCTGGCCTATGGTGTTGTTTATCTTGTGGGCCCCTGTGTGCAGCATGTCCTCCCTCTTGAGGTACACCCTGCATCCAAGTTTCTCTGACAGGTTCCGGGCATAGTAAAGGCCTGTGGGCCTTCCAGCGTACTCCCGGAGATGGTACTCGAGTTCAGCCATGAACTTCCTGTCATCCCTGTAATGGAGGAAGGCCCTCTCAAGTTCCTCAAGTGCCGGTATAAGAAGCTCCGGCACGAATATGCCTCCATATTTACCGAATTTTCCATCCATTATCATGATAACTCACCTCTCTGTAACCTGGACGGTTTCTGAAGTCCGCCCGTCCTCCCCATGCACTCCATGAGTTCAAACATCATTGCATGATCCTTTATCCCCGGTGCAGCCTCAATGCCAGAGTTGAAGTCCAGACAATCGAATTCCAGTAAGTATTCAGGGTTAAGCCTCACAGTGGATGGTCCAAGGCCCCCTGCAAGGGCCACCTCCGGTGCGCTTTCATGACTTCTTATGAGGCGGAGCATCCCGAGGGCCAGTTCGGGTGGAATCATCCTCCCCGTCCCCCCTGTTCTACCACCGGAGCTGGAATCAAGCAGGACACATGAACACGGGATGTGGTCAAGAACATCCAGTGCACCGGGCTCCGGTGGGACTGCGACTGTTATCCCTGGATTAAACCCTTTTTCAGTGAGTACCCTCTTTATGCCCCTGGCATCTTCACATGAGATGGAGTGGAGCTGGATTCTCTCCACACCTGTTCTCTCAATAACCTCAGCCACCTCCACTGGATCGGAGGGTTCAAGGACGATCACGGCCTTCTCAGGAGGTATGAGTGACAGGATGTCCTCCAGTTCCCTTCCTGTGAGGTGTCTGGGAGATCTTTCTATGTGTATGAGGCCCAGGAGGTCAGCACCAAGTTTATCTGCCAGTATTGCGTCCTCTGGCCTTTTTATACCGCAGATCTTTACGAGTACATCTGCCAGGGACTCATGCGAACTGTTCAAAGAATTCATCCCCCGTGTACCTTCTTCTCCGGTCTCTGCACTGGCTCACCGCATCTATTATCTCCTCAAGGAGTTCCCGTGGGTTCTGGGCCGACATGGGTGCTGTGCCGATGAGCAGAGCATCTGCACCGTAACCTGCCAGTATCTCAGCATCCTCGGGGCCCCTGACACCACTCTCTGATACGAGTATGAGTTCATCGGGTACGAGGGGCGCCAGTGCATGGGTTCTTTCAAGGTCCACCTCGAAGGTTTCAAGGTCCCTGTTGTTCACACCTATTATCTCCGCACCTGCTTCAAGGGCCCTGAAGACGTCAAGTGATGTGTGACACTCCACCAGTGGCTCCATTGAGAGCTCCCTGCATTTTTGAATCCCTGCCTCAAGATCAGGAAATACGCCTGTGATTAGGAGAACCGAGGATGCCCCCGATACCCTTGCCTGGTAGATCTGGTACTCGTCGACCAGGAAGTCCTTCATGAGCAGGGGTTTACCGTAATCTGTGGCCCTGGTCAGCAGATCCAGGGAGCCTTTGAAGTATTTGCCGTCGGTTACTATGGATACTGCATCGGCGAGGTCCCGGTATACCCCCATCATCTCTTCAAGGCCCCTCTCTGATATTCTGCCCATTGATGGTGATGCCCTCTTGTATTCGCATATGAGAGATACTTTGCCTCCTCCCACTGCAGCTGGAAAGCTCACTGGCTCGTCCATGACTGTTATATCATCCCTTAGGATGCTGAGGGGTGTTTTTTTCATGAGTTCCTTAACTTCGAGTTTCTTTGACCTTATAATATCCCTGAGCATGTGTTCACATCCTGAGGAAATTTCTAATGACGGTTCTTCCGCTTGGGGTTCCGGCTGACTCCGGGTGAAACTGCAGCCCGTAGACTGGATATTCTCTGTGCTTTATGGCCATTATAATTTCATCTGATGTCACAGCAGTTACCTCTATATCTGCAGGTGTGTCTTCGGGTCTGCATACGAGTGAATGGTACCTGGTTGCCCTGAAGGGATTTGGAACGTCCCTGAAGAGTTCTGATCCGTCATGGAATACCTCAACTATCTTTCCATGAACCGGTTCCCCCTGGTCAACCCTTCCGCCAAAGGCGTGGAATATGCCCTGGTGTCCAAGGCATACCCCCAGGAGGGGCCTGTCCGTGAATTCCCCTATCACATCCATGCAAACACCGAAGTCACTCCTCCTTGAAGGATTGCCAGGACCCGGGGATATGATTATCTTTTCTGGATCCAGGGCCCTAAGATCTGATATCCTGGCCTCATCGTTCCTGAGGACCATTATCTCCTCATCCATCCCCTCATCCCTGAGGATCTCCCCTGCAAGCTGGTAGAGGTTATGGGTGAATGAGTCATAGTTATCAATTATCAGGATCACGACCATCACCTCCTGGCGATAAATGGTTCATCAGAATCAAAGCCCTCACCTGCCAGTTCCATTGATTTAAGGACCGCCATGGCCTTGTTCTGGCACTCCACGTATTCCCTCTCAGGTACGGAGTCATGTACTATACCTGCCCCTGCCTGTATTCTTCCATATGCTCCCTCAGCGACCATGGATCTTATGGTTATTGCGAAGTCTGCGTTACCGTTCAGTGAGAGATAGCCCAGGGCACCGGCGTAGGCATTCCTCGGCACCCCCTCAAGTGACTCTATTATCTCCATAGCCCTTATTTTGGGTGCTCCACTCACTGTACCCGCCGGGAATACCGCTCCAAGGGCATCAAAGGCGTCCATGCCCTTCCTGAGTCTGCCGGTTACATGGGAGAGGATGTGCTGAACATGGGAGAACCTCCTTATGGTCATGTACTCCGGTACCTGGACCGTGCCAAACTCAGATATTCTCCCGAGGTCGTTCCTTGCAAGGTCAACGAGCATGAGGTGCTCTGCAAGTTCCTTCTCATCTGACAGCAGTTCCGCCGCTATTCTCTCATCCTCATGGGGTGTTTTCCCCCTTGGCCTGGTTCCTGCGATTGGGAAGGTTTCAATCTGTTTATCCTCCACACGGACGAGCATTTCAGGACTTGAACCTGTTATCTCCCTGCTGCCAAGTTTCAGGTGGTACATGTAGGGGGATGGGTTAACCCTCCTGAGGGCCTCGTAGAGGGCAAGCCTGTCACCACGGAGCCTGTAGTCAGTGGCATTTGAGAGGACTGCCTGGAATATTTCGCCCTCAGCTATCTTCTCCCTTGCCTCTTCCACCATTCCAAGGTACCTCCTCCTTGAGAACAGGGTCCCCATGCTCCTGTATTTAAGGTGCCCTGTTGGGGTTTCCTCGCGCAGCAGTTCTGATATTTCCGGGAGTCTGTTCTCCATTAGGCTGATGTAACTACATTCTCCTGTGAGGTGATTGAACATGATACCGTCAAGGAAGAGTCCGAATTCAAAGTCCGGGAAGTTTCCGGGGCTGAGGTTGATACTGTCAAAGAACCTTGCAGCCTGATAGGATATGTAGCCAACAAGGCCCCCGCAGAAGCCCCTGGATTTTCCAGCGGGTCTTGTGAACTGCCTCATGAATTCAAAGGGGTTTTCTGTATCAAACTCCTCCCTTGATCCCTCGTGTTCAACTTCTATAAAACCTGAGCGGGCCCTTATTATCATCTGTGGCTCGAATCCCATGAATGAGTACCTTGCAAGGCCCGTGTCGCTTTCCATTGACTCCAGAAGGAATGATGAGTCGTATTCAGAATAAATACTTTTGAATAGTTCAAAGGGTTCTTTAAATTCTATCTTTTCCTTTACCGGGTTTTTCAGTTCTGTAATGCCAAAAACATTCACTCCTGTACACGCATATCACCTCTGTATCCACAAAGTACATATACACGGAGGTACTATTTAAATCTTGTCTGTATAATAATATACATCAACGTGGTGAAGTGTATGTGGAAGCAGATAAAGCACAGATTTGAGGGATACCCCTCCCGCATGTATGTGGCCAGGAAGATCATAGACCTCGGGTTCAGAATAGACAGAAACGGCAAAATATACTGTGACGACGTTGAGATAAGCGATGTTGCTCTTGCAAGGGCTGTGGGGGTTGACCGGAGGACCGTGAGGGCGACGGCAAATACCATACTGGAGGACGAGAAACTGAGGGGCATCTTTGAGAACATGATGCCGGCAGGAGCCCTTCTGCGGGACGCTGCAGGTGAACTTGACTTCGGTGTGGTGGAGATAGAGGCCGACGCCCGGAACCCCGGGATACTTGCGGCGGCAGCGAGACTGATCGCAGATAAGGGTATAAGTATAAGGCAGGCCCATGCAGGGGACCCTGAACTCGATGAAACACCCAGACTCACAATAATAACCGAAACCCCCATCCCGGGAGGTCTGCTCAAGGATTTCCTTAAAATAGATGGCGTCAAGAGGGTCTCAATATACTGAGATCATTGATGGTGGAGAAAAAACAGGGCCCATCATGCAATAGCCTTAAAATCCATGATAAATCTAGTTAAATGGCGGAATATCATCTGAAGTATTTCATGGATTAACATGATCCCTGATCAGCTCACTGCCTTGAAGCGTGACACTCTCAGACATTTTATCCATTTTTAAAGTATGCGTGATTTTTTAATCCCAGCACCCTACTGCCTTCAACCACCGTAATAATTCATTGCTGATCCGTAATATATATGAGTTTTTGTATAGAATTATTATCAGTTAATGGAGGTGTCTGGGTGAGAGGTTTTTATGTCCTGTTGCTGGTCGTGCTCCTCCTCGCGGTGTCTGTTAACTCTTCAGCCGCTGCAGAAAACTCCACACCGGATAACACGGCCTGCGCAGACAACTGTACAGTCCTTGAAGCACAGGGGGATGATGTAACGGGTGCACTGACCCTTAATGTTACAGTGGATTCTGAGGGTGTGGTCCTCCAGACAAGGAACTACACCTGCGGACCCGCAGCACTCGCCACCGTCCTCCAGAGACTTGGAGTGAACACCACAGAGGATGAACTCGCAGGCCTTGCCAGAACAACCGAGGACGGGACCACCATGCAGGGCCTCCTGGAAGCCAGCAGGGCCAAGGGGGTGAACGCAACCGGCATGAAACTAAACACATCTGAACTCAAAGAAAACATGATCGCCTATACCATCAATGACGGCATGGGACACTACACCGTAATAAATGAAATCACCAATGACACGATCAAACTCGCAGATCCAAGCCTCAGGAACATCGAAATGAATATAGAAAAGTTCGCTGAGATTTATAGCGGATATGCACTGGTTATAAGGGATCCCAATAATCCACAGGTCAACGAAACTACAGATCAAAGCAACAAGAATACAAACTCATCAGAACCCATAAATAACCTGACAGATACCGCCTCTGATGTGCAGGCAGACAACAGAACTCTGACTGATGAGGAAATGCAGAACATCAAAGGTAAAAAATGGAGACATAAACATTGGCATCCATGGAAGTGGCGGTGTTCTTATCATTGGCATGGTTGGTATCCTGTGCGTGTCCGTGCCTATTATGGATTCCATATAGTCTCTTATACAGCCCAAATGGTGCGGTGTGCTTGTACGCTGGATGCTGATGGCTTTGACTATTATTATGCTCGCTGTAAGACTTATGGTGATCGCTATATGGATTGGTATCGGCGCGTGGGATATATGTATGCGGCATGAAGAAATTAAGTGTGGAATATGAGTATCATTCGGAGGTATGTGAAAAATGAAACGGGCATATGTCCTGCTAATTGGTTTGTCAATGCTTCTCATCTCCTTGATAGTGACATTCCCTCTAGCTTTGTCCTTTGTTATCCTGGCAGGATTCTTTATCGCACATTTCAGTAAGATGGAAGAAAAAGAGGTTAACATGATTATAACAGCCATAATATCTTTATTCATAGGATTACTGGGAGGATTACTGAGATCGATGATTCACCACAATATTTCATCAACCTGGACACTACTATCTGCTCATGGTGGACTCTTTTTCATAGCCTTAATTGGATACCTTTTCATGGTCCTAATACTGATGACATTAGGATCCATGATAGACAATGTTATATCGAAAGCTAGATCAAAATCCCTCTGAGTTTCCGCAGACCCCACCACAACATCAATGACGGCATGGGACACTACACCGTAATAAATGAAATCACCAATGACACGATCAAACTCGCAGATCCAAGCCTC
>NZ_JBNASF010000006.1:0-75470 GCF_049720995.1 Methanothermobacter sp. | reverse complement strand
TATTTTTCTATGTTCTCATTTTAGGATTGGGTGATGTCTGTAGGGGGAGTTGTTGTTTTATTTTTCTATGTTCTCATTTTAAGGAATATTTGGAGACCCTTTCGCTATATAACTCTGTCTGGTATCCTGGGATGAATTCAGGAAGGTTTTTAAGGTTCCATGTGATATTTAATTAGGGGAAAGGGGTACCATGAAGTTCATGAGGGATTCGGAAAAGGAACAGCTCAAGCTTCTTGTCAAGGCATGCATGCTTGAGATAAGCAAGCTCAAGATGGATCTCAGGAAGTGCAGGGAGAATTCAGAGAACTCCGGAAGGGTGAGGGAACTTGAGGAGACCCTTAAACTCAGGGAAAGAAAGATAGCTGAACTTGAGGGGCTCATGGCTGAGAAGGATAAGATAATACAGGATCTCAATGCAATCATAGCCGAGAAGGAATCCCGTATATCTGACCTTAAAAGGTACAGGGAGTACTTCAATGCGCTTACACAGAAACCCGAAAGGGATCTGACCTCCTTCCAGTCACAGATCTACCGTCTGCTACCTGATGAAAGATCCACAGCCGAGGAATTGCTCAGTTTTTTGAATGAGATAGGATTCAGGGACATGAAGCTTGATAACATGGTTCAGATACTGAGGAACCTTGAGAGAAAGGGTTACTTCAGGTCAGTGAGAGAGGGTGAAATGGTGCTCTGGGAGAAAATAGAGAGATGACGGGTCTTTAACGCAGATAGTCCTGTGGTGGGTTCTCGATGATGGTCAGTCTGTAACGGCGAATACCCTTACGGGGGAGGCCTCCGCCCTTACATTCAGTGGAACAACGAATATTCTGAATCTTTCTGGAACCAGTTCCGTGTTTTTCATGTTTTCAACTATCCATATCCCGTTTTCAAGGAGTAGTCTGTGCACGGCTGTTTCTCCGGGCATGTCAACGCTTGGACCGTCTGTGCACACTCCCTTCACTCCATGGTCAACCAGTTTCTCTGCAAGACCCATGGGAATGCCTCTGTAGTCTTTGAAGTATTCCTCTAGACCCCACTTTGAACCCCACCCGGTTCTCAGAACCGCAATATCTCCAGATGGAATTTTTTCTGTTCCCTGCGATATAAGGAAGCCCTGCCCTGTCAGTCTTTCAAGGCCTATCCTATCAACGGTTTCATCACCCCGGTGTACGTGTGCCGGTGCATCTATGTGGGTTCCAGTGTGCATTCCAGCCTCCATTGAGGAGGTCAGATAGTCCCTATCTTCAAGTGTCCTTATTCTGACAGGAGGATCCCCTGGAAAGACAGGCATGGAATCCTCAATTCTGCGGCTCATATCAATGATTTTCATGGATCATGATATCTCATGAGGGAATATAAGAGTTCAGTGCAGATCATATTCCAGAAGCACTTCCCTAACCTCTGACACACTTGTGTTCCAGTTATACACGTGTCCGAGGGTGTTCATGGTGTGGGTGGTGTCTGCTGTCACCCAACCGCGGCCCCTTATCCATAACTGGGCCCACACATGGGAGTACCAGTTTCCGCTTATGAACCTGCAGTATCCACGGACATAACGGGCCGGTATACCGCTGGTCCTTGCAAGGGCAACCATGAGGTGTGCCTGGTCAACACAGTTTCCTGTCCTGCGCCTTAATGTGCCTGAGGCACCGTAGCGGGTCCTGTAGTAGAAGGAGTAGTCAACATTGTCCCGGACCCAGCTAAAAAGATTCAGTGCAGTGGAGTGGGTGGTGTTTCCTGAGAGTTCCCGGGCAAGGTAAACTATATTGGGATCGGTGATGTTGCAGTAGGCTGTGGATCTGATGTAACGTCGGAGGGATGATGGGACGTACCAGGGGCTGACTCTGAGGCCCTCATAGTATCTGAGCTGCCCATTCAGATAGGTGTATTTTTTTTCAAGGGACTTCAGTTTGCTCTGAAGCCTCATGATGGTTTTTTTGTTTCCAGAATATCTGATCCTCCTATGAATAAGGTTCATGAGTTTAATTGTTTTTTTGATCTGGGATTTCAGGTTATTTATCCTTCTGTCGATGGTGTTGGAGTCGATTCTGTATGCATTTAAAGGGAGGGGGGTGCTTATTTGCACATAATCCGGGAGTTTACCATGAAGTTTTCTGTAGCGCCCGATCTTTGATAGGAGATACACTGCATTGTAGAAGTCAATCCTGCCCCCGCTGAAGGAGATGGTTTCTGGACAGTACTGTGTCCGGGATGTGAGGTTACGGAATTTTGATGCTATCTCCATGTACTGTTTTTTTGTTAGCTTCACTGATATGCGCCTTATATCCAGGCGGGGCGCATTGATGGTCTGGGTTTCAACCAGATTTGAACCGGTAAGTACCCTGCTGAGGGCGTAGGCGTAGAATGGGGTGTCAAGTGTCCTGTTACCCACACTGACGTTTTCAGGAAGCCTCTGGTTTTTTTCAATAAAACTGGAAACCCTGACACCTGCCTCGAGAACATCAGAGCTATTCAGGGGATCCTCAACTTCTTCGATGGCACAGGAGCCTTCAGTTAATAGAATTAAAATCATGAACGCCGAAAGGCAGACAGGAACCGGTGATTTATACATTCTCCTACCTGTATTTAAATAAGGTCACCATTTAATAAATACATTGACCGCAAAATATTTATAGAACCTCTAACCCATTGATAAATGCACTAATGATAATAAAAATTGAGGTGATTAAATGGCACAGGGACAGCAGCCAATTCTTGTACTGCCCGAAGGTACAAGCAGATACCTTGGAAGGGACGCACAGAGAATGAACATCCTTGCAAGTAAAATACTTGCAGAAACCGTCAGGACGACCCTTGGACCAAAGGGAATGGACAAGATGCTGGTTGACTCCCTTGGAGACATCGTGGTAACAAACGACGGTGTCACAATACTAAAGGAAATGGACATAGAGCACCCAGCAGCAAAGATGCTTGTTGAGGTCGCAAAGACCCAGGAAGACGAGGTGGGTGACGGTACAACAACAGCTGTCATCATAGCAGGCGAACTACTCAAAAAAGCCGAAACACTCCTTGAAATGGAGATCCACCCAACAATAATCGCAATGGGTTACAGGCAGGCCGCTGAGAAAGCCCAGGAAATACTCAACGATATCGCAATTGACGCAAGCGACAGGGACACACTCATAAAGGTCGCAATGACCGCAATGACCGGTAAAGGAACAGAAAAGGCAAGGGAACCACTGGCTGAACTCATAGTTGACGCGGTCCAGCAGGTTGAGGAAGACGGCGAAGTCGAGAAGGACCACATAAAGATAGAGAAGAAGGAAGGCGCAGCCGTGGACGACTCAACACTCGTCCAGGGTGTCATCATCGACAAGGAAAGGGTTCACCCAGGAATGCCCAAAAAGGTTGAAAACGCCAAAATAGCACTCCTGAACTGCCCAATCGAAGTCAAGGAGACAGAAGTCGACGCTGAAATCAGGATAACAGACCCATCACAGATGCAGGCCTTCATTGAACAGGAAGAGCAGATGATCCGTGACATGGTCAACTCCATAGTCGAGACTGGTGCCAACGTGCTCTTCTGCCAGAAGGGTATCGATGACCTTGCACAGCACTACCTGGCCAAGGCAGGCGTCCTTGCAGTAAGAAGGGTTAAAAAATCCGATATGGAGAAACTCTCCAAGGCAACAGGTGCAAACATCGTCACAAACATCGAGGACCTCAGTGAGGACGACCTGGGTGAAGCAGGAATTGTCTCAGAGAAGAAGATCTCAGGCGAAGAGATGATCTTCGTTGAGGAATGCAAGGAGCCAAAGGCAGTCACAATACTCGTGAGGGGTTCAACAGAACACGTTGTAAGCGAGGTTGAAAGGGCAATCGAAGACGCAATAGGAGTCGTTGCAGCAACAGTCGAGGACGGAAAGGTTGTTGCAGGTGGCGGAGCACCTGAAATAGAGGTCGCAAAGAGGCTCAAGGACTACGCTGATAGCATAAGTGGCAGGGAGCAGCTTGCAGTCTCAGCATTTGCAGATGCCCTTGAGATCGTTCCAAAGACACTTGCAGAGAACGCTGGACTTGACAGCATCGACGTCCTGGTGGACCTCAGGGCTGCCCACGAGGAGTCACCCTACATGGGACTTGACGTCTTCGATGGTGAAATCGTTGACATGAAGGATGTCGGTGTAATAGAGCCCCACAGGGTTAAGAAACAGGCCATCCAGTCCGCTGCAGAGGCAGCTGAGATGATCCTCCGCATAGACGACGTCATAGCAGCATCATCCTCTGGATCCGATGAGGACATGGATATGGGCGACATGGGCGGAATGCCTCCAATGTAGGCACCCCCATAATTCCTCCTTTTTTCATGGCTTTTTTCTGAATCAGAATAAGGGTACTTTCAGTTCCCTGAACCTCGAGTATTTTCAGTTTTGTAAATGCAAACCTGTTTTTTGAAGCCTGCTGACCCCATAAGTCTTTCAGACAATTTCAGAAAAATGGAATATGACTCATTTTCCATGTGCACGGCTTCCTTATTCTCTGGCATCACTACAGGGCAGAAAGGTCATTGCAGATATTTAATTTTTCATGAACTAATGATCAGAAGGTTAGTGCAGAATTGGAAAATCCAAGTTGGCTCAGTTCAGTTTCTTTTATTTCACTGGACTCAGTACTCTTTTGGTATCCACTGCAGGAAAAAAATGAAATGGATGGTGGCTACCTTGAGAATATATGCACAGCCGCTGTCCCACCGGTTCCACCTATGTTGTGGGTCATACCTATCTCAGCACCCTCAACCTGTCTTTTACCGGCTTCACCACGCAGCTGCCAGACCACCTCAGCCGCCTGGGCGATACCTGTTGCTCCCAGTGGATGGCCACGTGCCTTGAGACCTCCTGAGGGGTTTACGGGTATGTCACCATCAATGCGGGTCATGCCCTCCTCAAAGGCCCTTCCACCTTCACCCTTCTCAACGAATCCGAGGTCCTCAACAGCCAGTATACCATTTATGCTGAAGCAGTCATGAACCTCAACAAGGTCTATGTCCCCTGGTGTCAGATCTGCCATTTTGAATGCGGATCTTGCAGCGTTCACAGTGGCGTCAATCCTGGTTATATCCATTCTATCGTGCAGTGCAATGGTACCTGATGCCTGTGCTGATGCCTTCACATAGACAGGGGTATCCGTGTATTCCCTTGCCATCTCGGCGGGGCAGAGTATGACTGCTGCAGCACCATCAGAGATGGGTGAACAGTCAAGGAGTCTGAGGGGATCCGCGACCATGGTTGAGTTGATGACCTGTTCAACCGTGACCTTCATGGGGAACTGGGCCCTCGGGTTGTTTGAGGCATTCTCATGGTTTATCACAGATACCATGGCGAGCTGCTCCCTTGTTGTACCGTACTCGTACATGTGCCTCCTTGCCATCATGGCGTAAAGTGAGGGGAAGGTTACACCCTGCTGGGCCTCCCATTCCTGGTCGGATGCCGTTGCAATTGCAGGTGTGGGGTCAACAACGTCGGTCATCTTCTCAACACCCGCCGCTATCACAATATCATGGTATCCTGATGCCACGGCCATTACACCGCTCCTTAGGGCGAGTCCACCTGATGCACAGGCGGCCTCCACCCTGGTTGAGGGTATTGGTGTTAGCCCTGCATGATCTGCGATGAGTGAAGAAATGTGCTCCTGTTTTATGAAGAGACCCGCTGACATGTTACCAACGTACATTGCCTCCAGGTCTGCACCTTCAACTCCAGCATCCTCTATGGCACCGAGGCCGGCCTCGGTTATCATATCCCTGAATGAGACGTCCCAGAGTTCTCCGAATTTTGTCTGTGAGACTCCAATAATTGCTACATCCCTCATGTTATCACCATCTTAAGCCATCCTGAGTTTGCCCTTGAACTTGGCATAGAGCGCATAGTCAACGTATTTTTTGCGGCTGATTATTTCAGAAACGGTTGGGGCGAGGTCCCTCTTTCTCTCTATCTCATCGGTGACCTCTATTATGAATGCGTCACTTCCGGCCCCTGAACCATAGGAAACTGCAAGTATCCTTGCCCCTGGTTCTGCAACGTCAAGTGTTGCTGCAAGGCCTATTGGTGTTGCACCGGAGTATGTGTTGCCTATGACCGGTGTTAGGAGACCCGGTTTCACCTGTTCGGTTTCAAATCCAAGTTTTTTCGCTGCCTTCAGGTAGAACTTTCCGTTTGGCTGATGGAAAACCGCGTAGTCAAAGTCACCTGCAGAAAGACCGGTCTTTTTCATCATGCCCTTTGCAGCGCCAAGAACGTGTTTGAAGTAGGCTGGTTCACCTGTGAATCTTCCACCGTGTCTGGGGTAGGGCATTCCCTCCCTTCTGTAGAAATCGGGTGTGTCTGTGGTGAAACTGTAGGTTTCCATTATCTCTGCAAGACAGCTCTCATTTCCTATGATGTAGGCGGCTCCACCTGCTGATGCTGTGTATTCAAGGGCGTCCCCCGGCGCTCCCTGGGCTGTATCTGCGCCAACAGCAAGGCCGTATTCTATGATCCCTGAGTCAACAAGTCCCATACAGGCCTGCATACCTGCGGTTCCCGCTTTACATGCGAATTCAAGGTCAGCCGCTGTCATTTCAGGTGTTGCCTCCACGGCCTCTGCGACGATTGTTGCTGTTGGTTTGACTGCATAGGGGTGGGATTCCGATCCAACATATATGGCCCCTATCCTTGAGGGGTCTATCTGGCTCCTTTTGAGGGCGTTGCGGGCAGCCTCCACTGAGATTGTTGCGGTGTCCTCATCTGGACCTGGAACTGATTTCTCTTCAACAACCAGCCCCCTTGATATGGCCTGGGGGTCGTCTCCCCAGACCCTTGCTATTTCTTCAACCTTTATTCTGTATGATGGAATGTAAACTCCATATCCAACGATTCCAGCCATGAGTATCACACCATTAATATTAGTCTGGATCCTGTTATTATCTAGAATTAAAGTACTTATCCTTTGCTCTACTATCGGGGTTTCTAATATATATATCTGATATATGGCTGGTCACTTCCCCTGTTACGTGCAGATTACCTCCAGTGGAGTTTCAATTGGAATAAACAATTAAAATCAGCCAGAAACAGTTTATCATGTACTCCAGAAATAACGTGTTACCGTCAGCAGAAACAGTTTTTTATGCGGTTGCCGGGATTTGAACCCGGGTCGCGGGCTTGGAAGGCCCGAGTCCTAACCAGACTAGACTACAACCGCTATGCGGCGTCCGGGATTTGAACCCGGGTCGCTGGCGTGGCAGGCCAGTGTCTTAACCAGGCTGGACTAACGCCGCAATTCGTAGGCATAGAAGAGATTTGAAATCATCCTATATAAAATTTTCTATTTTCCTCTCAGACGATTCATCTGGAGATCATCCCTCCAGTGGAACTGCTTTTACAGGGATCCACACAATTTATAAATGGAGGTTATCCATGGGGGCAGCATCCTCGTACAGCGGGAGGTTCCATGAGGTCGATGCCATGAGGGGCATCGCTGTTGTGATGATGATTGTATATCATGTAATCTTTGACCTCGACTTCCTTGGAGCAGTGGAACTGGATCTGAACTCACCCCTCATCTGGCTCACAGGCAGGCTGGCTGCATTTCTTTTCATATTCCTTGTGGGCGTATCACTCAGCCTGAGCCACTCCAGAAGGGGCTCCGGTGTTCCTGGACATTACATCAGGAGGGGTGTCAGGATATTCATTTACGGCCTTCTTATAACTGCTGCCACCTGTGTATACCCCCATGAGGGGTTCATAGTCTTCGGGGTGCTGCATTTCATAGGGGTTGCTGTGATCATCACACACCCGTTTGCAGGAAGAAGGGCACTCTCACTTATCGCAGCCCTCCTGGCACTGGCAGCGGGTATGCGGGTTTCAGGCTTGATGGTGGACACCCCCTATCTGCTCTGGCTTGGACTGAAGCCACATGGATTTTACACTCTTGATTACTTTCCGTTGCTTCCATGGCTCGGCGTTGTCCTTCTCGGTATCTTCACAGGGGATACCCTCTATCCTGGATACAGGAGAAGATGGAATGGGGAGCTGCCAGGGAGAAACCATGCACTTGAATTTCTGGGAAAACACTCGCTGACCATTTACTTTATCCACCAGCCTGTAATACTGGCTTTCATATGGTTTTTAATGAATATTTAAATGTTCAGGCATCAGCTCTTCTGATTTAGGCTGTCGCTGCCCATCCTTATGGATTGACTGGCAGTCAGCAAAACTGGGGTGGGATTACAGGCCGATCTCTTTATAATGTAAAAATTTATAAGCTACTTGAAACTTACAGTTACCACCAAGAGGAGGTAAAAGAGGAGGTAATAGTTACGGATGCAAAGAAAGGATTTATTCTGAGTTTTCTTCTTGCAGTTGCAGTGTACCTGATACCATTACCGGGTCTTAAGGCTTCAGGGCACGCGGCAATATCCTTACTTGTTTTCGCGATTTCAATGTGGGCAACCGAGTCTGTTCCACTTGCAGTCACGTCCCTCATAATACTCTTTGCACAGCCACTTATCGGTGTCGAGAGCTTTGAAAATGCTGTTATAGGATTTGCAAACCCCATACTCTTCCTCATGATAGGCGGGTTCATAATGGCTGAGGCCATAAGGAAGAGTGGCCTTGCACAGAGATTCACCTACTACCTTTTAAGGAGACTTGGAACATCACCTGAGAGGGGTCTCTTTGTGAGCATATTCTCCACGGGTCTCCTCTCAGCGTGGATCGAGAACGTGGTGGCATTTGCCATGCTCCTTCCAATCATAAAGGAGATAGTGGATATTATGGGCTGTTCTGAGCCCGAGAGGGGGAGGAGTAACTATGCAAAGGCAATGATACTCGGGGCATCATTTGGGTCCCTTGCAGGTGGCTTCGGGACGGAGATAGGGACAGCCCCCAACCTCATGGCTGCTGCCTACACCCAGATACCCTTCCTCAACTGGATGATCTTCGGGTTCCCCCTTGCAGTTGCAATGCTCTTTGTAATATGGGTTGTCCTCCTGAAGATATTCCCCAGTGAGGTCACAGCCCTATCTGACGGTGAGGCGGTTATAGGGAAGAAACTGATGGAACTTGGCACGGTTAAAAGGGAGGAGAAGGTCAGTGTGGGGATACTCCTATTTGCAATTCTACTATGGGTGACAGCTGGGTGGACAGGCATCAACAGCTACTCGGTTTCACTGATAGCCGCGGTGATGTTCATCTTCGCAGGTGTTATAACCTGGAAGGACGCCCAGAAGAATATTGACTGGGGACTCATCGTGTTCTTTGGGGGCGCACTCTCCCTTGGAAGCGCCCTGCTCAAGACTGGTGCCGCGGCATGGCTGATAAATGACCTTATAAGGATGCTGGGCTCTGATCCATCAACTATTCTTGTCATGGTGGTCCTCATGGTCATCGCAGTGCTTATAACGCAGGTGATGTCAAATATAGCACTATCAGCGATCCTTGTTCCACTTTCAGTGACCCTTGCAGGTGCACAGCATCAGCCGGTGGGTATATACGCGGTTCCGGTGGCCATAGCATGTTCACTGTCCTTCATGCTGCCAATGGCGGATCCAACCGTTGCAATGGCATATGGGTCTGGCTACGTTAAGCTCCGGGACATACCACGGGCAGGGATCCTGGTGATGGTGATAGGTATCATCCTGACGGTCCTCGTGATTACAACACTCGCGGTGCCATTCATAGCATAGAATCAACGATTCAGACTTGTCCTGAATAAAAAACCTTTTTAATTTTTTTTTGGATGAGGTTCGTTAATTTTGGAGGGTTCCTTAGGAAGGGATTTTCCTGGGGGTATGGGTCTTTCTCTCAATCCCCTCCGATGATATCCTCAATGATGGAGAGGTCCATGTTATCCTCGACTATCTCAGCCAGACGGTCAATTGAGAACCTCCTGGAGGCATCGAAGTGGTCATCCACATAGTCAAGTTTTTCAAGTCCCTTCCTCTCCCTCAGAAGGTTGGTGAAGTATCTCCTGAATCTGAAGTTGTGGAATATGCCGTGGAAGTAGGTACCGGCCACGTTCCCATCAGCGGCACCATCGAATCCCATGGTGTATGTATTACCAAAGCCCCTCTTTACCTTCATGAGGGGTTTAACGTCACCCAGGACTGTGGTTCCCTCATGAAGCTCATATCCCTCAACGGTTTCCCCTGCAAGACCTGAGAATAAGCCGGCACCGGTGATCTCCCCGGCGCTGCTGGATATGATCTTACCATCACCTGTGAACGTGGTTTCACAGTCAAGGAGGTTAAGGCCATCAACGCTTCCCAGTTTTGACTCCTGAAGTCCCTCATCCACGACCCTCCTTCCAAGCATCTGGAAACCACCGCATATACCAAATACTGGTATCTCATGGCTCAGATCTCTGATCTCATCTTCGAAGCCATTCTCCCTCAGATACATGAGGTCACTGATGGTGTTCCTGGTTCCAGGGATTATGATGGCGTCAAGGCCCTCAAGGCTGTCACCGGCCTCTATGAGCCTCACAGCAACGTCCTTCTCGTACTCAAGGGGGTCTATGTCTGTAAAGTTGGATATCCTCGGAAGCCTCATGACACCGATCTTCACATCCCCGCTTCCACGGTACTTGCGCCCTGAGAGTGAGGCTGAATCCTCCTCAGGAAGCCTCAGGCTATCATCATAGGGGAGCACGCCAAGCACAGGCACGCCGGTGATCTCCTCAATCCTTTCTATACCTGGCATAAGGATGTCAATGTTTCCCCTGAACTTGTTTATGACAACACCCTTTATCCGGGACCTGTCACGCTCATCGAGAAGCATTAGGGTGCCTGCAATTGAGGCGAAAACACCTCCACGGTCTATATCAGCAACAAGTATGACATCGGCGTCTGCAAGGTGGGCTATCTCCATATTGGCAAGGTCCCGGTCCCTCATGTTTATCTCGGCAGGTGACCCGGCCCCTTCAATCACGATGATGTCATATCGCTCCTTAAGGTAATCGAGGGACTCCCTTATGGCCTTAAGGGCGGTTTCCCGGAACCCTGTCTGGTACTCCTGGAAGTTCATGTTCCCGGCGGGTCTCCCGTGGACAATGACCTGGGATGTGAAGTCCTCCTTTGGTTTGAGGAGTATTGGGTTCATATGATATGATGGCCTGATGCCTGCAGCCTCTGCCTGGAGGACCTGGGCCACCGCTATCTCCCTGTTCTCATGGGTTGTGAAGGAATTCAGTGACATGTTCTGGGATTTGAAGGGGGCAACCCGGTACCCCCTCTTTGAGAATATGCGGCATAGTGCAGCCACAAGGACACTCTTACCAGCGCTTGATGATGTCCCCTGAACCATTATACATTTTGAACTCATTTATTCACCACTTCTGGGCTGCTGTGATCCTAAGATCTATTGATCACTAAAATCTTAAATACCTTGCCGGCATAAATATTATCTGAGACTGTTTGATTTATTATGTGGAGATGGTTGGATGTCCGGTGTTTCCCATGAAATCCATTTAATGTCTGATGAGGACCTTAAATCAGTATTTGAGACGGTTATACATAACAGCCTCGATGGGGTGATCACTGTTGACTCTGAGGGCATTATAGTATTCTCAAACCCTGCGGCAGACAGAATGTTTGGATACACCTCCCTTGAGGGTAAAAGAGTGGATTTACTTGTTCCCGAATCCCTCAGGGATGACCTAAACGCCAAGATGAGAGAATACCGGATGGAGGGGAAGCACGAACTTGCAGGGAGGCTCTTTGAAACCACATCCCTCCGATCAGATGGAACTGAGTTCCCTGTTGAAATGAGCCTGAACCCTGCGCGAACATCAGGGGGCCTTTTCCTGACCTCAATAATCAGGGATATCTCAGAGAGGAGGAAAATGGAGGCTGAGATTCACAGAAGGGAGGAGCAGTTCAGGGACCTCTTTGAGAACGCCAATGACATGATACAGGCTGTCGACCCTGAGGGCAGATTTGTATATGTGAACAGGGCCTGGATGGAGACACTGGGTTACACTGAGGACGAACTTGAGAATCTCACCCTATTTGATGTGATACACCCCGACAAGCTGGATGAGTGCCACGAGATCTTCAGGCGTGTAATGAGTGGGGAGAGCATTTCCCTGGTTGAAACCGCATTCATAACAAAGGATGGTGAGAAGATCTTTGTGGAGGGAAACGTTAACGTTCGCATGAGGAATGGGGAGGTTGAGTACAGTAGGGCCATCTTCAGGGATGTGACAGAGAGGATGAAGTTCCAGCGTGAACTCGAAAGGCTGGCGTCCATCGTGGAGTCCTCGAGAGATGCCATCGTAAGCTATGACCTTGATGGGACCATAATTGACTGGAACAGGGGTGCTGAGAGGATATATGGTTACAGTGCAGAGGAGGCCAGGGGACAGAATGTTTCGATGCTCATGGATGAGGAGGAATTTGAGAGACTCAGGAACTTCATATCAGAGGTGAGGTCAGGTAAACTTGTTTCAAATTTTGAAGCCAGAAGGTTAAGGAAGGATGGGGAGGAGATATGGGTTTCCATTTCACTCTCACCACTCAGGGACGTTAATGGTGAGATTATAGGAGTATCCACCATTGCAAGGGATATAACTGAGATTAAGAGGACACAGGAGGCCCTCAGGGCAAGTGAGGAGAAGTACCGTAAAATAGTTGAGAAATTTATCCAGAATGCCCTTGCCCTCATATCCGAGATAAACCGCTGACCCCTGGAGATACCTTTATAAGTGACATCACCATAAATTAAAATAAAAATTTGTAAGTAAAATATTTTAGGCAGAAGGGATAACAGTAAACTGTGATTTTATTTTAACCACTTCACTTAATGGAGGCATTCGAATAGAAATGAAACCCACCATTAAAAACTTCAGAATTGAAGAATCTGTTTCATATGAAAGTACAGATGATAAGAGGGAATCAGGGAGGAGCCTTTCATATGAAACCTCAAAGGATATAGATGTCCCTGAAAGACTCATAGATCAGATCATAGGTCAGGAAGAGGCAGTTGAGACCATAAAAAAGGCTGCAGAACAGAGACGTAACGTATTATTGATAGGTGAACCAGGGGTCGGCAAATCAATGCTGGCCAAGGCAATGGCAGAACTCCTGCCCCGGGAAAAACTCCAGGACATACTGGTTTACCCCAATATAGATGACCCTAACAACCCCCTCATTGGCACCGTACCCGCCGGGGAGGGCAGGAAAATCGTGATGAACCACAAGAACCGGGCCAGGGCACAGGATGAGAAGAAGAACCTCTTCATGATGCTCATAATATCATTCATCCTTGTCCTCGGGTTCATGGTTAATCAGTTCCTTGCAGCCATAATAGCAGCGGGTATAGTCTTCCTGGCCCTCCAGCAGTTCAGGCCAAGGAACACAGTCATGGTGCCTAAACTCCTGGTCAACAATGAGGGAAGGCAGGTTGCCCCATTTGTGGATGCAACCGGTGCCCATGCAGGTGCGCTCCTGGGGGATGTGAGGCACGACCCATACCAGTCAGGAGGCCTGGGCACCCCTGCACATGAGAGGGTCGAGGCCGGGATGATACACAGGGCCAACAAGGGGGTCCTCTACATAGACGAGATAGGGACCATGAAGATGAAGACCCAGCAGGAACTCCTAACAGCAATGCAGGAGAAGAAGTACTCAATTACGGGTCAGAGCGAGACAAGCAGCGGTGCAATGGTGCGCTCACAGGCAGTCCCATGTGACTTTGTTCTTGTGGCATCAGGTAACCTTCAGGTGCTTGAGGGCATGCACCCTGCCCTCCGCTCAAGGATAAGGGGATACGGTTACGAGGTCTTCATGAAGGACACAATGCCCGATACACCTGAAAACAGGGACAAACTTGTCCAGTTCGTTGCACAGGAAGTTGAAAAGGATGGAAGGATCCCTCACTTCAGCAGGGAGGCCATAGAGGAGATAATAAGGGAGGCCCAGAGGAGGGCCGGTAAGAAGGATTCACTCACACTCAAACTCCGTGAACTTGGGGGTCTTGTGAGGGCTGCGGGGGACATTGCCAAGAGTCGAGGCGCTGAACTGGTTGAGACCAGCGATGTTATGGAGGCAAAGAAACTTTCAAGGACCCTCGAACAGCAGATCGCAGACCGATACATTGTACAGAAGAAGAAGTACAGTGTCTTCAAATCAGAGGGAGGCGAGGTTGGACGTGTCAATGGGCTTGCAATAATCGGTGACAGGAGCGGTATCATCCTCCCGATAGCTGCAGAGGCAGCCCCAGCTCAGAGCAAGGAGGAGGGCAGGATAATCGCAACAGGTAAACTGGGTGAGATCGCCCGTGAGGCGGTTCAGAACGTAAGCGCCCTAATCAAGAAATACACAGGTACAGACATATCCAACTATGACATACACATCCAGTTCCTCCAGGCATACGATGGTGTGGAGGGTGACAGTGCAAGCGTCTCAGTGGCAACGGCAGTCATATCAGCCCTTGAGGAGATACCCGTGGATCAGTCAGTCGCCCTGACAGGCTCACTGAGCATACGTGGTGATGTGCTCCCTGTGGGTGGGGTTACAGGGAAGATAGAGGCAGCTGCAGAGGCAGGAATAAAGAAGGTACTCATACCCGCCTCCAATATGGGGGATGTCATGATTGAGAAGAGGTATGAGGATAAGGTTGAGATAATACCCGTTGAGACCCTCGGTGATGTCCTGGAACACGCCCTCATTGGTAAGGGCAAGGAGAGCCTACTTGAGAGGATGCAGAAAATAAGCGATATAGTACCCTCAATCATGAAGAAGCCAGCCATGCACTGATTTTTTCCGAAGGGGCTGGACTTTTTCCCATTTCAATTTCGAAGGTTTTCAATGGAGACGGGTCCTTTTAGTAGTAAAGGGTCCACCTTTAGGTCTGGAATAAAAAAATTATTTCATGGCCTCTGCAATCAGAGGAGCCACCGAGATCTCACTCACCTCAGATTTCAGGGTGTCCGTTGCAATCACCCGCTCAACACCTGCAGAGAATATCTTGAGCAGGGCATCCTCCACCAGAACAGGGTGGACACAGCACACGGTTATGCTTGAGGCCCCGCAGTTTCTTAAAATTCCTGCGGCGTTCACAATCGTACCACCGGTACTTATGATGTCATCCACCACCACGGCGTCCATCCCCTCAACATCCAGGTCCCGCACCCGGGTCTCAACGGTTTCAGGGGAAAGTCTAACCTTCTCCATGTAATCGCATTCACATCCAAGTATGCTGCTGACCTCCCTGGCATGGTCCATAGCACCCTTATCGGGTGCGATGATCACAGGATCATCCAGGAATGAAATGTGCCTGGCTATGAGGGGCATGGCAGAAAGTTCAGTTACAGGTATGGTGAAGAATTCGCTGAGACAGTTCTCATGGAGATTCACAGTTATGATCTCATCTGCACCAGCGGCCTCGAGGAGGTGGGCAACTATTCTGGCTGACACAGCCTCACCACCTTTGAAGCGCCGCTCCTGCCTCCCGTAACCGAAGTAGGGTACCACAGCCCGTACATAATCCGCCCCAAGATCCTTAAGGTTCTCCATCATGAAGAGGAGTTCCATGAGGTTTTCATCCTGAGGGTAACCTGTTGACTGAACAACGGTGACCTCACCATCAACCTCGCCCTTAACACGGATATAACGCTCCCCGTCAGGGAATTTACGGGTTTCAACTGGACACAGTCTATCATCAAGCAAATCTGCAACGCTGGCAGCCAGTTTCTGTGATGCTGAACAACCTATTATCATGAAAAATCACCATGCATGATTAACAATTTTTATATAGATAACTCTATTAATTCTAATTATAAAATTTTGTCAGACCAGAGAGGTGAAATGGTTGCATGAACTATCCATGGCCGATGCAATTGTGAGGACCGTCATCGATGCTGCAGAGAAGAACGATGCAGTTGAGGTCCTGGAGGTCACGGTTGAGATCGGTCAGCTAACTCTACTTAACCCTGAACAGATCATATTCATGCTGGAGGTCCTCAGCGAGGGCACAATACTTGAGGGGGCGAATTTTAACCTTGAGGTTGTCCCTGCTGAAATAGAATGCGAATGCGGATATGAGGGCGTGGTTGAGGCCGATGAACTTGACCACCTTGCCCCGGTTATAAGCTGCCCTGAATGCGGGGGACATGAATTCCAGGTGAGGGCTGGCAGGGAATGCAACGTTAAGAACATAAAGATTGAGAAGAAGGAATAAAGGAGGAATTCCATGCATAAGATAGCAGAGGTTGAAATTCAGAATGATATTCTCCTTGCAAACAGAAAACTTGCCAGGAAAAACCAGAGGCGCCTTGACAGGTCAGATGTCTTTGCAGTTGATTTCCTTGGCGCAATAGGATCAGGGAAGACAACACTCATAGAGAGGCTCATTGAGAACATGGACAGGAAGGTTGCGGTCATTGCAGGGGATGTTATAAGCAAATTTGACGCGGGGAGGTTCGAAAGTTACGGCGTCCCGGTTGTCGGGCTGAACACAGGCAAGGAATGCCACCTTGACGCTCATCTCGTTGAACACGCACTGGAGGATCTTCCCCTTGATGATGTGGACATCCTTTTCATTGAAAACGTTGGTAACCTCATATGCCCGGTGGACTTCGACCTTGGATCACATATGAGGATCGTTGTGGTGAGCTCCACAGAGGGCGATGATACGGTGGAGAAGCACCCCCTCATATTCAGGGAGGCAGACCTCGTGGTTATCAACAAGGCCGACCTTGCAGATGCGGTTGGTGCAGATCTTGATAAGATGGTTGAGGATGTTAAGAATATCAACCCCGATGTAATGGTGCTTAAGACCAGTCTCAAAACCGGTGAGGGTGTTCAGGAGATAATTGATGCCATTGAGGATGCCATGGCGGATTGAAATTTTATGGTGATCCCCTTGAAGGTATGGATTGACATTACAAATGCCCCCCATGTGAGGTTTTTCAGGGACATCATCACCCACCTCCAGGACGAGGGGGAGGATGTGATCATAACAGCAAGGAAGTTCGGAGATATCCACAGGCTCATGAACCTCTTTGGCTTTGAATTCACCTCGATAGGTAAACACGGCGTCACCCTTTCTGAAAAGCTTCTTGAGAGTACAAAGAGGGCCTACAAGCTCTCAAAATTTATAAGTGAAGAGAAACCTGATGTCGGCCTTTCAAAACATTCGATAGAGCTTCCAAGGGTCACATTTGGTCTTGGAATCCCCAGTGTCTATGTACTGGACAATGAGCATGCCCTTGCAGCCAACAAGCTGACACTCCCACTCTGTGATCATATAATCATGCCTGAGGTCATTGATCTATGGGATATAATGAAGACAGGGGCTGACCCCAACAGGATAACGAGGTACAGGGGGTCATCTGAGATAATCCACTTCCAGAACTTTGAGTACAATGAGAACATCTTTGAGGACCTGAACCTGAAACTTGAAAGGGAGAAGACCATACTCATGAGGCCGGAACCATCCCTGGCCTCCTATCTGGATGCTGACTGCCATGAATCTGTGCTCACGCCGATAGTGGAGGTTCTAAAGGATTACGCCAACATACTCATCATCCCAAGGTTCAGGGAACAGGAGGAGATCTTCAGGGGATATGATAACGTCACCATAATCAAGCCGCCGGTTGACACATTCAGCCTCATGAAGAGGTGCGACCTTGTAATCGGGGCAGGGGGCACCATGAACAGGGAGGCCGCCCTACTCGGCACGCCGGTCATATCCTGTTACCCTGGAAAGCCGCTTTCGGTTGACAGGTTCTACATTGAGAACGGGCTGATGTACAGGTCAACCGATGTTGATGAGATAGTCAACTTGGCACTGAGGCTTCTTGTTTCACGAAAGGGTACGAAGGAAATCAAGACAGACGACCTTTTCAGAATAATAATTGACAGTGTCTATGAGGCCGCTGATTCGGGACTTAAAAGGTAGAATTGATGGACTGGCCGGGATTTGAACCCGGGGCCTCCGCCATGCCAAGGCGACGCTCTACCAACCTGAGCTACCAGCCCCAACACAGTATACATTAAGTCTTTTCATATTTAAACTTAACCCTTTAACAGTTCTCCAGCTCATAATATATCCGGGTGGTTGGTTTGATCTTAAGGAACGTGAGGGAGGAGGATTTCACTGCAATAGCCCAACTGGCATTTAGATGTCCCCCCATGGTTACAGAGAGGAACTCCATCTACCACATCTTCACAAGGTTCTTCAGCAGCACCTCCTTTGTTGCAGAGGAGGATGGAAGAATCAGGGGCTTTCTTCTGGGATTCATATCCCAGGACAACCCTGATGAGGCATACATTCATCTTCTGTGTGTCTCACCACAGCTCAGGGGAATGGGCGTGGCATCCCGGCTTCTTGAGGTCTTCACGGAAACTGTGGAGCAGAAGGGTGTTCATGTGATATACCTTATAACAAAACCGGTTAACCAGAGGGCGATAAGATTTTACCTTAAAAATGGGTTCAGGGCGGTTGAGAATGGTGAAACCGTTGATGCGGGTCCCGTGAAGGCGTTGGCAGATTACAATGGTCCCGGTGAAGACATGGTGGTATTCAGAAGGCTGATCTGATGCTGGAAGACCGCAGGGAATACATCACTCTTATCCCAGCATGGTTGCTATGGGTCCGGAAAAACTTTTTAAGATGACCCCCAAATAAGGATGTATCTGATAATCTGATAAATTTCTGGAGGATTAAATTGGCCCTCATAGCACAGAATCACCTTCAGTTCATAGTCGAGGTCGGCATCATAATGTATGCGGCCATGATATTCCTGCTGAACCTGGCACCCCTTTCCCTCAGCATGATACTGTTCCTCTGCCTGGTGCTGGGGATAGGATTCAATATAATATTTGGCCTTGATGTTGTGGCGCTCTTCATGTCCTTCGGGCAGAGTGAATTCACACACCCATTTGGTCCCATAGCACTCCTTGTTACCATATCATCACTTGCAGCCCTTGCAATCATGGAGGAGTCCGGGGTTGATGTAAGGGGACTCAGGGGATTCGTTTATATCCTTATGGCGGGTATCACTGTTTTTGGGGGTCTCATGCACAGATCATTCCTTCTACTATGGCTCCTGGGACTGCTGATAGGTTTTTTCCTCATATCAAAGTCCATGAGGCAGAAGTCCATCATAACAGTTAAGAGGGTTCTGGGTTTTGCTTTCATTGCGGTCGCAGGATTTGGGGGGCTGGAGTTACTCTCAAGGATACTCCAGATGCCTGTTTTAAGCCCCCTTCTCCGTATAGAGAGGCTTGAGACCTTTTCACTTCCAAGCCTCAAACTTGTACTCAAGAACACCACCCTCCTTGGACATAACCCCATGTCATCCTACTGGGGTGAACTCTCAAGCGGATTTGCAGATGGCTACATTTCACTGCCACTCCAGCTTATACTCTTCTTTGGCCTCCCCTTCCCGGTCTTCTACGGCATACTGGTCAACAAGAAGGATGTGATAGATTACATGGTGCCTGGAATATTTGGATGGGCATATGACTTTGGTTACATTACAATGCTCTTCCTTTTAATCTGGTGTGCCGGCATCATCATCATGGGCCTTCGGATGCTCCACATGTACCGTGATATGAGGGAAAATGGCTCAAAAACATACCTTGGAAGGGAGGTCCTCCTCACAGGTGCACTTGCAGCCTTCATGTCCCAGGCCCTCATAGGACTATTCATAATAAACAGGACAATAAACGGGACAGCGCTCATGACATTCATATTTCTCAGCTCACTCATATTCGCCACCATATTCGGGGTGAAGGAATAAGTATTCAGGGAGTGTATAGGATGAAGAAAGCTTTGATGGTACTCGGATGCCCGGAGTCCCCGGTGCAGGTTCCCATAGCAATTTACACATCACACATACTCAGGAAGAAGGGGTTCAGTGTCACCATAACAGCAAATCCCGCTGCAATAAGGCTTGTGCAGGTTGCGGATCCAGAGGGTGTATACACTGGTGAACTCACCGACCTTGACTCCTGCCTCAATGAACTATCTGAAGGGGACTATGAATTCCTTGTAGGCTTTGTACCCAATGATGCTGCTGCTGCATACCTTGCAACCTTTGCAGGGATACTTAATACAGAAACACTGGCAGTTGTATTTGAAAGAGATGCAGATACCCTTGAAAAACTGGTTGATGCGGTGATGGAAGGTACAGAAGCCGGCATAATAGCCGCAAGGGCACACCACAACCCCGCCCCACTGAGGGTGAGGATAGACAGATTCCTGGAGGAGATCTGATGTCATTCTGCATAGAGACCTACCTGCAGCAGTCCGACGACTATGAAATCCACATGACCCGTTCAGGGTTCAGGGAATGCGCAGCCTTCATTGAGAAAAAGGCAAAAATGGTTGTCCATATAAGGCCAGGCGAGAAGATACTGGGTGCAAGGATAATAGGCATACCCCCGGTACCTCTGGGTATAGATAGGGAGCGTTCAACCGTGATGATACCCTACACAAAGCCCTGCTATGGAACAGCTGTCATAGAGATACCCGTCGATGAAGATGAAATAGAGAGAATAATTGAAGTTGCAGAGCACTGACGGTGATAGAGTGATCACAACGGTGGTTGGAAGCTACCCCGCAACCCCCCGGGGACCTGAAACATTAAGGGAGCGAATCTCAAGTTTTATTGGATCCTATGATGCCTGCAGACCTGCCATAGAGACCGCCGTGAGGGACCAGGTAAGGGCGGGGGTTGACATCATCTCAGATGGACAGGTGAGGGGGGACATGGTGGGCCACTTTGCAGAGGCAATGGGTGGCATGACGGTAAAGGATGGAGTATCAATCATATTTTCAAGAATAACAGCTCCCGCAGGGTCTATAGGGTCCGATGACCTCAGATATGCAATGGGAATCCTCAGGAAACTTAAAGATAATGAATCAGGGGGTGTTAAGGGGATAATCACAGGACCATCCACCATGGTGCACGCCTCAAGGATAGAGGGATTCTACAGCCCCCAGAAGAGGGAGAAGGCAATTATGGATATGGCAGATGCCCTTAAAGTCGAGGCGGAACACCTCCAGGATGCAGGGGCAGTCATGATACAGATAGATGAACCATTCCTATCAACGGGTATGGTGGATATGGGGGCAGCAAGAAGGGCTGTTAAACGCATTTCAGGGGCCCTTGATGTTGATGTCTCACTCCATGTCTGCGGTGACATCAGAGGGGTTATTGGGGAACTCCTCACATTTCCCGTTGAGATGCTGGACCTTGAGTTTGCAGGAAGACCATCAAATCTTGAAGTGCTGGCAGATAAATGGAGGGGTGATAAAAAACTGGGATTCGGCTGCGTTGACACATCAACGGAGGCGATTGAGTCCACTGATACCATAAAAGACCTTATTAAAAGGGGTGCTGATATAGTCGGGGAGGATAACCTCTACATAGACCCTGACTGTGGAATGAGGAAACTTCCAAGGGAGGTGGCATTCGCCAAACTCAGAAACATGGTGAAGGCTGCATCAGAGTTTTAGGGGGTTCAAAAATGGCCTATGAGATAAGCGTCGAGGAAATTGCAGAGGGCTGGCTTAAACTGGTTGAGAAGATAATGCGTGATGGAAGAGAGATAAGGGATGAAAGGGGGTCCCTGACAAGGGAGGTCATGAACACGGTTGTGACAATAAAGAACCCCCTCGGCAGGTCAGGCGACTTTTACCACCTCCCGGGCAGATCACTCATCAACATCAGGGTCCCTGAGGGGTACTTCTGGAGTGGAGAGAAACTCTCGAAGTACTCAGAACAGTTCCTCTCAGATGACAGGAAGGGATTCATATACACCTACGGGAACCGTCTGAGGGCACACTTCGGCGTGGACCAGGTGGATAAGTCAGTGGAGAGGCTGAAAAACTGTAAAGAGTCCAGAAGGGCAACCATGATCACATGGGACCCTAAAACGGATACTGGGAGTGATGAGGTTCCATGCATGATCCTCGTGGACTTCAAGGTGAGGGATGGGAGGCTCTTCACCACCGCACTCTGGCGCAGCCACGACATCTACGGCGCATGGTTCCCCAACGCCGTTGGCCTGGCCTACCTTGCAGATCACGTTGCATCAGAGGTGGGGGTTGATGTTGGACATATAACCATCCACTCCATTAGCGCTCATATATATGAGGTTAACTTCAAAGAAGCAAAAGAGGTGATTGAAAATGGTTAGTGTGAACATTGAGGCAAAGAAAATAGTCGACCGGATGATCGAAGGCGCAGATGACCTTAAAATAAGCGTTGATAAACTTGAAAATGGCTCAACAGTCATAGACTGTGGTGTTAACGTTGATGGTAGCATAAAGGCGGGTGAACTCTACACCGCGGTGTGCCTCGGAGGCCTTGCAGATGTGGGCATATCAATACCCGGTGATCTATCAGAGAGGTTCGCCCTTCCATCAGTCAAGATAAAGACAGACTTCCCGGCAATCTCAACACTGGGCGCCCAGAAGGCAGGCTGGTCAGTCAGTGTCGGTGACTTCTTTGCACTTGGTTCAGGACCTGCAAGGGCACTGGCACTTAAACCGGCAGAGACCTATGAGGAGATAGGCTACCAGGACGCGGCTGACATTGCAGTGCTCACCCTTGAAGCAGATAAACTCCCCGCGGAGGACGTCACAGACAGGATTGCAGAGGACTGTGATGTTTCACCTGAGAACGTTTACGTACTCGTGGCCCCAACCTCATCCCTTGTTGGTTCAATACAGATCTCAGGCCGTGTGGTGGAGAACGGTACCTACAAGATGCTTGAGGCACTCCACTTTGATGTTAACAAGGTCAAATACGCCGCAGGTATCGCCCCAATAGCCCCAGTGGACCCTGACAGCCTGAAGGCAATGGGTAAAACCAATGACGCAGTCCTCTTTGGAGGCAGAACCTACTACTACATAAAATCAGAGGAGGGTGATGACCTGAAATCCCTTGCAGAGAAACTGCCATCATCAGCCTCTGAGGGCTACGGTAAACCATTCTACGACGTCTTCAAGGAGGCGGACTACGACTTCTACAAGATAGACAAGGGAATGTTCGCACCAGCAGAGGTCGTCATAAATGACCTGAGAACCGGTGATGTCTTCAGGGCAGGGTTCGTCAATGAAGAACTCCTGATGAAGTCCTTTGGACTTTAATTTCTTTCTTAACTTTTTTGGAGCAGCAGTTCATGCCATCGGTATCAGTAACTCGTTGCCAGTCCTATGACCCTGAGGAGGTCAGGGATGGTGTTAGAGAGTGCCTGGATCACCTTGGGGGTGTTAAAAAATTCGCATCGCCCGGTGACAGGGTCCTTCTAAAACCCAACATGCTAATGGCAGCCCCTCCTGACAGACACGTCACAACACATCCTGCGGTTATCGAGGCGGTTGCAGAGCTCTTCATAGACACTGGAGCAGAGGTAAAGGTTGGGGACAGTCCAGGCGGATCCTTCAGGAATATAGAGAGTTTCTGGAGGGCCACAGGGATACTTGACGTGGCAGAGAGGCTTGATATTGAACTCATAAACTTTGAGGCGGCAGGGTCCTACATAATGGGAGGGGAGGGCTACCCCATCTCAAGGCCAGTTGTGGATAGCGACACCGTTGTAAACCTCCCGAAGCTCAAGACCCACTCCATGACCATCTTCACATGTGCTGTCAAGAACATGTATGGTGCTGTACCAGGTTTCAGGAAGGCGGATTATCACAGGGAACACCCGAGGCCATCTGAGTTCGCTGAGAAACTCCTTGAGATCTACCTGCTTACGGATCCTGCACTCACCCTGGTGGATGGGGTGGTGGGGATGGAGGGCAATGGTCCCTCGGGAGGTGATCCAAGACACCTTGGGCTTTTCCTGGCATCGGAGGATGCGCTGGCACTTGACATTTACATACCTCTGCTCCTGGGTATGGACCCCTTCAGGTTACCTGTGAATGAGGCTGCACGGAGGAGGAACCTTGCGCCTGAACCCTCAGATATAGAAATTCTGGGATTGGAATCTGAATCTGTGGATGATTTCAGGTGGCCCTCCAACATATACTACACCCTTGATCTTCTTCCATCGGGTCTTGCACGGGCACTCATGAAACTCTGGTGGTCAAGGCCGGCCATAGACCCTGAAAGGTGCAGGAACTGTAATGTATGTGTTGAAAGCTGTCCTGCCGATGCCCTGAGGTCCGGGGCGCTGGTACCGGAGTTTGACTACTCAAGCTGCATCAACTGCCTCTGTTGCATGGAGGTGTGCCCACACAGGGCTTTCTACCAGGATAAAAGCCTCCTCTACAGGCTTACCAGTCTGTTCTCAGGTGTGCTCAAATAGTTTTTTCTGTGAGTGCATGGCCAAAACTTTTATTTTTATAGGACCATAACTAAAACCGGTGTTTCCATGGAATTCTATACAGAGGAGATTCCACTCAGGACCTCCATGCGGGTTGAACTCATTGATATAACCTCCATGGTTTCAGGGGTCCTCGAGTCATCCGGGATAAATGAAGGGATACTGAACGTCTTTTCAAGGCATTCCACATCGGCGATATTCATAAATGAAAATGAGACGCGGCTTCTGGGAGACATAGAGTCAATGCTCACAGCTATGGTGCCTTCAGGCGGGTCATATGGCCATAATGTAATAGATAACAATGCTGATTCCCACCTGAGGGCCGTGCTCCTGGGTGGGAGTCAGACCATCCCGGTGGTGAATGGGAAGATGGACCTGGGTACATGGCAGAGCATATTCTTTGCTGAACTTGACGGACCAAGAAACAGGAGGCTAAGGGTTTCGGTTGCTGGTAGGTCCTGAGGGTTGGTTATTAGGGGTTTCAGGGTTTTGGTTGCTGGTAGGTCCTGAGGGTTGGTTGTTAGGGTTTTCAGGGTCCCGGTGTAAACCCTTAACCCGCTTATTTATTTTTCCTTCTTGAGGATCACGAAACAGCAATGATGGGATTCGGCCAGGGGAGCTCATAAAATTCACTTTTCCTCAAATTCAATTTCAAGGGCAATTACAGGGTACTCCAGGTTGAAGTTTGTCACAACCTCAGGGTGAACCTCACCGAAGAACCCTCTTATTCCTGATGACTCCCCCTCAGATTCAATGGACGCACACCTCCCCCTTATGAATGATGGGTGGTCGAGGGGTTCCACCCTGAACTCATATCCAAGGTTCTCAACCACTGCAGCCGCAATTGACTTGATCTCGGTGAAACCCGCGCTTGAGTGGGTGACTGCACATGCAAGCTTCTTCACGGTACGCGTACGGGTCTCGGCTTCAGGGTCAATGTATACCACATCGCCAACCTCAAATATTCTCTGGGGGAGGTCCTCATGCCTGTTATCCTCAAGGAATTCAAGGAGAGCATTCAGAAGGCTCTTGCGGATCATTGTCCGATCCTGTGAAATCGGCTGGGCAACCTGCACCCTCTCATCCTCCTGGAGCCTCATCCTCCGGTAGTGGCTTTCCTCACTCGTCAGCATGAGGCTCATCACCTCCTGGAACCCCAGACCAACCATAACCTCCCTTATGAATTTATCGGCCCTGTTCCAGTTATCCTCCTCTGCAATGGTTGCAACCTCAGGGATAAGGGGTTCGATCCTCCCTATGCAGTACTGGGTTGCTATGTTCTCAACAAGGTCAACCTCGTGGAGAATGTCCACCCTGTAGGCCGGGATAACCGCAAGGACCTCATCATGGGAGACGATGGATGCATCCATACGGGCCCTCATGAGGAGCCCTTTAATCTCAGCAGCGTCAAATTCAATGCCTGTTATGCGTGAAGCTGTTGATACAGAGACAATCATCTCCTTCGGTGTAAGGTCCGGGAGCCTTAACTCAGATTCAGGGCACCTTACCTTCACGGACCTTATAACACCACCAGACTCTGCAAAGGAGGTGCATATGATATTCAGGGCCTGGTTAACGGCCCTCTCATCGGTGCCTGTAACATCAACGAGTACCCTCTCTGTGTCAGGAGTTAACTTGGTGAGTTCCCCGTTTATTATGGGTGGAAGGGAGAGTACATCCCCATTCTTATCGGTTATGAGGGGATACCTTTCATGGTTCCTCAGGAGATGTGCATAGGCCACTCCCTTGGGGTGCTCCTCCAGTATCTCCCTGGGTGTCATTTCACATACGCTCTCAAGGGGGGTGAAGCTGACACCATCAGGTTCAACTGCACTGTAGACGAAGGGCGGCTCAACACGGTCAAGGTCATGTATACCAATGGCCACCTTCCTCCGGTCCCTTCCGATAACCCAATGCAGGTCCTCCTGGAACTCCATCACCTGTTTAAGCTTCTTATCTGTGAATCTCACATTTTCAATGACAGCCATTCCAAGGTGGGGCCTCACACCGAGGACAGACTCATCAACGGTCACCTCAATGTCTGATTCAGGAACATCATAACGGGGCATGCCTGTTTCAATGCCCAGAAATCCCCTGAGACTCCTTGCAACACCCTCAACCGAGAGGAGGTCAGGGCGGTTCGGGAAGAATTCAACCTTAATACCCTCATCGTCAAAGTCCTCAATGTCACTTCCCATCATCGGCAGAACTTCAATGAGCCTTTCCCTATCAATGTCAATGCCCAGTTCCTTCAGGTCATCGTAATCCAACGTTATAACAGGCATGGTGATCTCTCCGGTAAATGTGATGGTTCAAATTATCATGGGTATCCAATAAATAATTAACCCGCCCCTATCACAACATTCATATATTCCAGGAAACAGATAAATAGAAAGGGGGTGTTACTGTTGAGGCACATTTTTTGCTGTATTTTCTTTGTAATCGCGATTCTCACGGGTGCGGCATCAGCTGCAGCTACGGATCAGACGTCCGCAGATAATGGCTGGAGTACCTGGGGGTCATCAGGGGTCCATACCCATGAGGCTGACTCTGAATGCTGCTCGGTGGTGGTTAATGTTAATGAGAGTGATGCGGTCTTCGCATACAGGCGGGATTCCACCTACGCCGCCACCCTCAGGATTCAGAAGACGGTCTGGAACGGCAGGGAAACCCTGAAGGAATACAAGACCGTCAACGGATACTTCTTCCACACCATAATCTCAGAGGGTGGCTGGATGATGGGGGCCGGAGGACCCGATATAGTCTGGATAAACCGGGCCCTTGAGTCCATAGGGGGAGACATCATCCGGCGTGGCAACGTGACATCCTATGATATGAGGAGGGCCCACAGCCTCGTGAGGAAACTCGGCCTCGGCCACTTTGTTATAAGGGGCCCGGGGGGTCAGGCAGGGGTTTCGATTTACAGGAGAGGCTACTCAAGGCTCTCGGTATTCAGACTGAGGAGCGGGGAGTACATAAGTGTGCCCAACAGTCCCTCGTATTACAGGAGAGGCTACTATTCCCGCTGGAGTGCAGATCCCCTTAAGGCAGCGGTTTATGCTGCCGGGACGGACCGCTGGGGATACAACAGGCGAAACATACTTCTCTATGAGACCCTGAGCATGAAGAACTCCACACTTCTGAGGGTGCACGCAACCTTCGATGGAGGCAGGCTCCTTGGAAGAAACCGGGGAAGGCCCGATAACATAATATTCCTTGGAAAATATTTTTCTGCATCATCACTCCCACGGATACCCACCACAAAATTCCTGGGGTCTCTGACACTGGGGAGAACCAGATAATATATTTAAAGGGAAAAATGAAACCTTCTAGAGGGCAGAGAAGACCATTATGAAGAAAACTGATTCCACAGTGAAGTGGAGGGCCCTGTGATACAGCCACCCATGGTCTATCCCGCTCAACTGATGATAGAGATCCACAACAAGGTGTATGAGGGCTGCAAGGAACCCTATCTTAAATGAGAGGAACACCGCGGACAGCACTATGAAGTGGAAGAGGGCCTCCAGACCCTCATGGACCAGCCAAAGCTGTATACTGGATGATACGGTCTCCTTGATGATCCCGGCAAGAAGTATGTAGAAATCAAAGAAGACATTCCACAGTATCCTCGTGTGTATCTCATCACTTATTGCAAGGAAGAGTGCTATGTAGAACCAGATCAACTCCATTGGCATTCACCATATGAGAACTTGCTCTCCTTTTATTTCTCCACAAAGTTAGAGTATTCAAACATCTTTATAAAGATTGGGTAGTGAATATTATCATATAACTTTCCAGCACTTCACAGCTTCTATCAGGGAGAGAATAAGATGACCGATAACCAGATCCCAAAGGATTACAACCATAAAAACGAGGTTAAATGGCAGAAAAAATGGCAGGAAGATGACATATACCGCTTCATAGGGTCAGGAACAAAGCCCAGCTACATCATAGACACACCACCACCATACCCCACAGGATCCATACACATGGGCCACGTACTCAACTGGGTTTACATGGACATAATAGCAAGGTTCAGGAGAATGAGGGGATTCGATGTCCTCTTCCCCCAGGGCTGGGACTGTCACGGTCTTCCAACAGAGGTCAAGGTTGAGGAGACCCACAACATAAAGAAGAGTGATGTGTCCCGTGAGGAATTCAGACGGCTCTGTGTGGAACTCACACAGGAAAACATAAGGATGATGAAGGAGCAGATGCAGCGCCTCGGCTTCAGCCAGGACTGGAGCCACGAATTCGTGACCATGACTCCAGAGTACATGAGGAGAACCCAGCTCTCATTCCTGCGCATGTACGAGGAGGGCCTCATATACCAGGGCGTGCACCCGGTCAACTGGTGCCCCAGGTGTGAGACTGCGATAGCCTTTGCAGAGGTCGAATACGTTGAGAACGAGACGAACCTCAACTATGTGAGGTTTCCTGTTGAGGATGGTGAGGACATAGAGATAGCCACAACAAGGCCGGAGCTCATGGCAGCCTGCGTGGCGGTGGCTGTGCACCCCGATGATGAGAGGTTCAGTGAATTTGAGGGTAAAGAGATAGAGGTACCCCTCTTCGGCCAGAGGGTTAAACTGATAAAGGACCCTGATGTTGACCCTGAATTCGGTACCGGTGCTGTTATGATATGTACCTTCGGGGATAAGACAGACGTTACCTGGGTCAACCGCCATAACCTAGACGTTATAGAGGCGATAGATGAAAGGGGATACATGACCGAAGCCGCGGGTAAATATAAGGGTCTTACCATAAGGGAGTGCAAGGAACAGATAGTTGAGGACCTTGAAAGGGAGGGATTCCTCCTGAGAAAGGAGCCGGTGAAGCAGAACGTGGGTACCTGCTGGAGGTGCAAGACACCTATAGAGATCCTGGTCAAGAAGCAGTGGTTTGTCGCGGTAAAGAAACTCATACCTGATGTTAGAAGGGCCGCTGAGGAAATGGAATGGGTACCCGAACACATGAAGACGAGGCTCCTCAACTGGACAGGATCCATGGACTGGGACTGGTGCATATCAAGGCAGAGGATATTCGCAACACCCATACCCGTGTGGTACTGCAGGGAATGTGGAAGGGTTCACGTTGCAGAGGAGGATATGCTGCCGGTTGACCCAACAAGGGACGATCCAGGCATAAAATGTGAATGCGGAAGCACAGAATTCATTGGCGAGGAGGACGTCCTTGACACCTGGATGGACAGCTCAATATCCCCGCTCTCGGTTGCAGGATGGCCAGATGAATCCTACAGGGACCTCTTCCCAGCAAATCTGAGACCACAGGGACACGACATAATCCGTACCTGGGCATTCTACACGATACTGAGATGCATGGCACTCACCGGTGAGAAACCCTTCAGTGAGATAGTGATAAACGGGATGGTGTTCGGGGAGGACGGACACAAGATGAGCAAGTCCCGGGGGAATGTTATAGCACCGGAGGAGGTCCTTGAGGACTACGGGGCCGATGCACTGAGGCTCTGGGCCGCAGGGAGCGTGCCCGGTTCAGACGTTCCATTTGCCTGGAAGGACGTGAAGTACGGCTACAAGTTCCTGAGGAAATTCTGGAATGCATTCAGATTCATAAGCATCCACCTGGGAGATGAGGGGGAGGCGGAATTCAGGCCTCTTGATCGCTGGATACTCTCCAGGCTCATGAACCTGGTGAGGGACGTTACAGAGAGCCTGGAGGAGTACAACTTCGCCGCGGCGGTGGGGAGGATCCAGAAGTTCGTCTGGCATGACTTCTGTGATGAGTACATAGAGGCCGTTAAGTACCGCCTGTACTCAGAAGCGGATGATGCCTCAAGGACGGCAGCCCGGACCACCCTCAGGATGGTCCTTGAGACATGCATCAGGCTCCTTGCCCCGGTGACACCCCACTTCACAGAGGAGGTTCACCAGCACATAGGTGAGGGATCAATACATGTGAAAGGCTGGCCAGAGTACCGGCCTGAACTGGTTGACCCGGAAATCGAGAGGATGGGTGACCTTGCAGTTGAGGTTATAGGTGAAATCAGGAGGTTCAAGTCATCATCAAAGATGCCCCTCAACGCACCCCTCCGATCAGCCACCATATACACTGATGAGGATTCAGCGGCAATGATAGAACCATTCCTCGAGGACATAGCAGGGACGATGAATATATCTGAGGTGAACCTTGAGACGGGTGAACCTGAAATAACCGAGAGGGTCGTGGAACTTGAACCGAGAATGGACAGGATAGGACCCGAGTTCAGGGGAGACGCACCTGCCATAATCTCACATCTCCAGGGATCTGACCCCCAGGATGTCTACGATGAACTTCAGGAAAATGGGGAAATAGAAGTCGCGGGAAAAAGACTCACAGCTGAACACATCACCTTCAAGAAGGAGGTTGTGGGAACAGCAGGTGAAAGGGTCGATGTGCTCAACATGGATGAACCTGAGATCATAATAGAAATAGTGCGCTGATCCCCTCTCGAGGTGTTTCAATGGAACTTAAAGTTGAGGTGTCATCTGAACTTTCAGGGACGGTCAAGGCGCCCCCATCCAAGAGTTACACCCACAGGGCAGTCATAGTGGCGGCGCTTGCAGATGGCATATCAGAGATCAGGGACCCCCTTGTGGCGGAGGACACCCTCTCCTCGGTGGGGGCATGCCGGGCATTCGGGGTTGAAATAGAGGGCAGTGAGGAATGGTCCGTCACCGGAAGCGGGGGTGAACTTGAAACACCCGAAGATGTTGTATACCTTGGAAACTCAGGGACAACGCTGCGCATCATGACCTCGGTGGCAGGCCTTGCAGAGAATTACACCGTACTCACCGGTGATGAGTCCCTCAGATCAAGACCCATGCAGCCCCTCCTTGATGCCCTCAGACCACTCGGTGTTGAGGCAGTATCCTCAAGGATGAACGGTCTCCCACCTGTTATAATAAGGGGAGGGTTCAGGGGCGGCGAGACATCAATAGATGGGAGTCTCAGTTCACAGTTCATATCATCAATCCTCATGGCAGCACCCCTCTCAGAGGGCGTTAACCTCAGGGTTGAGGGGGATTTCATATCAAGACCCTATGTTGACATGACCCTTGATGTGATGGAGAAATTCTCTGTCCAGGTGGAATACTCTGATGGTGTATTCTCTGTTGAACCATCCAGCTACAGGGGAAGGAAGTACACGGTTGAGGGTGACTACTCCTCTGCATCCTACCTTGCAGGTGCAGCTGCGGTTGCAGGCGGCAGTGTCAGAATCGAGAATCTATTCAGGGATTCCAGGCAGGGCGACCGTATAATACTTGATATAATCAGGGAGATGGGGGCCGATGTTGTGGTGGGAGATGACCATGTGGTTGTATCATCCACCGGGGAACTTTCAGGTGTCAGGGTGGACCTCCATGACGCCCCGGACCTCCTCCCCACGGTTGCTGTCCTGGGGGCCCTTGCAGATGGGCGAACCGAGATAAGGGGAGTTGAACATGCAAGGTACAAGGAAACAGACAGGATAAGGACCTGCGCCACTGAACTTGGAAGACTGGGAGTGGATGTTAAGGAGCTGAAGGATGGTATGGTCATTGAGGGTGGTGTGAGGGGTGGTGTGGTCTCATCCCATGGCGACCACAGACTTGCAATGGCATTCACCCTCATAGGTCTGAGGGAGGGTATAACGGTAATGGATGGTGAGGTCTTCAGTGTTTCGTTCCCTGATTTTCCAGAGAGGATGAGGTCAATTGGGTGCAGGATAGACCTCCCGCAGCATTAAATATATAAAATATGGTACATAAAATAGGGACACAGCATTCAGACATTATACTTAACTATAAATTGAGTGTGAGTTGATTATAATGAAAAATAAGGAGACAAAGGTTGTAATCTTCGGGGATTATGATACCGGTAAAACAACCACCCTTGAGCAGCTCTGTGATAAGATAACAAAGGTTGAGTACAAGGGCACAACACTGGCACTGGATTATGGTAACTGCATTGTTAACGGTGAGAAGATACACCTCTTTGCAACACCTGGCCATGAGAGGTTCAAGTTCATGCTTGAGATCATATCCAATGGCCTTGATGCGGCCATAATAGTGGTGGATAATTCAAGGGGAGTAACCCTGGCTGAGAAGGAGATAATGGCAGAGCTTGAGGAGAAGAACATCCCATACGTTGTGTTCTCAAATAAACAGGACCTTGATGATTCTGAACTTGAGATTGACAGGGACGTGGATGTTCTGCCCACCATTGCAACCGAGGGTGAAGGGCTGATGGACGGTCTTCAGCTTCTGCTCCAGAAACTTAACTGATTCCTTTTTTCCGGTGGTACCCATCAGGGATATTGACAGGATAATGGAGGGTCTTAGGAGCCTCTACTCCCTGAGAGTCTTTGAGGACAGGGATCCTTACCGTGTCCTCATAAGGACCATACTCTCCCAGAGGACCAGGGACGAGAACACCGATGAGGCAACCGCCAGACTGTTCTCTGAGTACCCCTCCATGGAAGACGTTGCATATGCACCGGTTGAGAAACTGGAGCAGCTTGTAAGGAAGGCAGGCTTCTATCACGTCAAGGCACGGAGGATCAGGGAGGTTTCGCGGATCATCCTTGAGGAATACGGGGGCAGGGTCCCTGATGACATTGATGAACTCCTTAAACTCCCGGGTGTTGGGAGGAAGACCGCAAACTGTGTGCTTGTATATGCGTTCAATAAGCCAGCGGTCCCTGTTGATACACATGTCCACAGGATATCAAACAGAATAGGTCTCGTGAACACCAGGACACCTGAGGAGACAGAGAGGGCCCTTATGGAGGTCATACCGAGGAAATACTGGATAGAACTCAATGACCTCATGGTCCAGTTCGGACAGGACATCTGCCGGCCGGTGGGTCCGAGGCATGAGGAGTGTCCCATTGCAGATGAATGTGAATACTATAAGAGCCTTATGGATGAAAGGGAAAACCCTGATGTTTAGGATTTAAAATCATTCTTATAGCATTCACGAAGAAAATAATGGTGAAATCGGGATTTAAACTTCCGGTTCCAAAATTAAGGTTTGATGCTGGTTTTTGATGTGAGTTTGCTTTTTCAGAGGATTATGGGAAAGTCTATAATTTTTAAAATTAATTTAATTTTATTCCCTGAGGGATGCCACCTTCTCTGCAAAGGCCGATAGAACCTTCTTTGAAAGGCCCTCAATGTACTTGAGTGACCCTGCGCATTCATGTCCGCCCCCATCGATCACTGCCTCGGGAATCTCCTCTGCCAGTTCCCAGACTATCTCGTTGAGGTTGAACCCGAATTTCTCATTCACAGCATCGGTTGCCCTTATAACCCCGAAGTCCGGTCCATAGGCAAGGGTGATTATCGGTGTCTCCTCGCCGTGCTTCTGGACCATGTAGTCATGGACGAAGCCACAGGTCTTGCCGGGGGCAGGGAACGTGAATCTGTGTGAGTACTTCTCAACGTCAAGGACATTGAAGAGTATACCATTGGGGAGCCGCGTGGATTTGAGGTTGGGTATCGCGGCCCTGAGCTGGGTATCAACCTTCCTCTCGTATTCCCTGTAGAGGGCGTCCACCAGTTTTTTGTGCTTATCAAGATTTCCAAGGCCAAGGATGGTGTCTATTATACCCCTTCCATTCATGAATCGGAGGTAGAACGCCTCAAAGTCAACACAGGCGGCTATTTTTTCAAGCTCCTCCCGTTCATAGCCTCGCTCCCCTGCGAGTTCAATGTAACATTCGGCTTCAGGGGAGTTTGCATGGTCCCCCACAGCAGCAATACCTGGAAGGTGGAGGATCCTCTCGGTGATCTCAGGATTTATCATCTTGGCTATCTCAACTGACAGGGCCCCTGCGGTTATCTGGGAGTCCCCACCCACCAGGTAGGGGTTCACGTGCACGTCAACGTATTCATCAACCTCCACCCTTCCATCAGTGACCTCACCTGGGTAGTGGTGGTCCACGACAACTATTTCGATGTCATAGATCTTTGCCTTCATGAGGGCGAGTATGTCCTCCTCTGTTGACCCGTTGTCAAGGAGCACAAGGAGGGGGAGTTTCTGTCCGTGCCTTTCCAGGTCCTCAAGTGCATAGGAGAGGTCCTTCACCACGTCCTCCAGTTCATAGAACGGGGCCTTACTTGGGGCCCTCTTGAAGTAGTGCCACTCTGCATCTGTGCTTGGATTAAGTTCCCTCAGCAGGGGCACGACGGCCTTTTCTATGGCCACACCTGCACATATACCATCGGCGTCTGCATGGTGCCTTACCAGTATGGATCTTCCATCGTATATGGCCCTTCTTATGGCCTTGGCTGCTTCAATGAGTTTCGGCCTCAGTTTTTCAAGGGTTTCGCTTTCTATGAGCAGGTCCTTCCTTTCCGGTTCGGCTCTTCTGTCAATTGCCTCATCGATGAGTCTCCTTGCCTCAGCGGCATCCTTTCCTATGAGGCGTTCAATGGACTCTGATTCTATCTGTATCTTACCTGTGTGCTGGTTGACCTCACCTATAACCTCAACTATGTGTCCCATCTGGATGTGGGGGTAGACCCTTATGCCTGGCTCATCGAAGGCCGCTGCCCAGGTTGTCCCTGTCTCATCTGAGATTGTGAATATTGTTGGTCCTGAGGTCTGCTGTATCTGTATGACCTCACCCACTATCCTTACTGTTTTACCAAGACTCTTGGTGTCTATATCAGCTATCCTTGTCCTCGGGAGGTCCTTTTTTAATTTTATGATCTCGTATGGTCCCTTTATACTGGCGGGTATCATGTCAACCTCGCCCTTGTAGGGCTTTACATGGGATACCCTGACGAATATTTCGTCACCGATTCTGTGGTCAGGGAAGAGGCCCCTCATGAGTCCCCAGACATGGCTGTTGAGGCTCACGAAGACACCATATTTTTCTATCCTCGTTATCTTTCCACGGTATACGCTTCCAACCTCAAGGTCGTCGATGGTGCATGCCGGGTGGAGGACGTATACGTGTTCCTTCTTCTGGCAGTCAGGGCAGTACTCGTCCCTGCCACTTATCCTCTTTCCACATGAGGGGCATATGTTCACCTCACCCTTTCCTCCACAGTTGGGGCAGGGTTCCCTCACCTCGACCTCACCCTTTCCCCTGCATACCTCGCAGGGCACATCATGGGCCTCCTCAAGGTCGAACCTCTGCCTTGCAGTGTTTGATACACCCTTGAAGTGGTCCTTAATATCCTCCGTTGATTGGTAGCCTGTCCCATGGCATGCGCTGCATATTTTGTAACTTTTAACACGGTAACCCTTACCCTTACATTCACTACATGACTGGATCATGGTATTCCTCATAGAAACGATTTATTTAATGATAAATAACGGGAACTTATTATATAATGGCGGCGTTCATTATTTATATTTGATTGTTGTGGAGCCGGGGGATAAGATGTCAGGGACGTCACCCATAGTTGAGGGAATCATTAACTTTTTTGACATGAGGAGACACCCATCAGGGGGTTACACACTTTATGAGGGGCTTCCTGACTCTAAAAATACGTATTACGCCATAAAGTCCCTGGAGGTCATTGATTCTCTCCCTGATGATGTTGCGAGAACCCTTGACTGGCTTGAGGAGCTTCACTCGAGGGGTAGCTTCGCTGCCCAGGGACTTTTCTACAGGTGCAGTTTGCTGGCTGATTATGGCAGGGAATTCAGGGTAAAGGATAGATTTCTCGATCTTCTAAGAAGGTCCTACAGAAAAATCAAAGCTTGAAATAACGTATTACATGGATTCGGTTCTCCGCCTCCATGGTGAATACCTTGAGGGGGTCCCTGAATGGGTTCTTTCGCTTCAGAACGATGACGGCGGTTTTGGAAGGCACGGTTCAGACATCATAAACACCCATTTTGCGGTTGAGATACTGGAGGCCCATGGTGTGAATTTCAGCAGGAAGGAGGTGCTTGAATTTGCTGATTCCTGCTGGGGTGAGGGGGGCTGGAACTTCACGCCCCTGTCCCATCCGCCATACATTGAGACGGTTTACGCAGGTTTCAGGGTCAACGAGATCCTCAGGGGAATGAAACATGATGTGGGAGACTTTATATTGAAATTGAGAAACCCTGATGGGGGATTCAGGAGGTCACTGTATATGGGCATATCTGAACCTGAGTACACCTATAGGGCGGTTTACATTCTGTTCAGGGGTTAAGGTGATGATTATCTCTAAACTGGAAATTCATTCCTCTGCCGGGATTTTACAGGCAGTTAAATTCGTAAGGGGGAGGGAGACTCATTTTTCTATGGGGGTTTACCATGAATAGGGCGGCTAAGTTCATAATCATACTCGGAATTGTGAGCCTATTTGCAGACATGACCTATGAGGGTGCCAGGGGAATAACAGGGCCATTCATGGCCTTTCTCGGCGCCAGCGCATTCATGGTTGGATTTGCGGCAGGGTTCGGTGAACTTTCAGGGTACATTATAAGGTTCCTTTCAGGGTACATCTCAGATAGAACAGGGAGGTACTGGTTCATAACATTTGCCGGCTACCTGATCAACCTTATAGCTGTGCCTCTCCTTGCATTTGCAGGTAACTGGCAGGCGGCGGTTCTCCTGATAATAATGGAGAGGGTGGGTAAGGGCCTCAGAACACCACCCCGGGATGCTATTTTATCATATGCATCCTCAGGTATGGGTCATGGTACTGGATTCGGGATACATGAGGCCCTTGACCAGATTGGGGCTGTTGCAGCACCCCTCATAGTTTTCATTGTTCTGGCACTTGGCGGAGGCTTCAGGGAGGGGTTCCTGATCCTTGCAGTTCCGGCGGTCATGGCGCTCTCAGTTTTAACTGCAGGTTACCTCCTCTTTCCACGTCCAGGTGAACTTGAAACCTCAACAGGAATTGATTACTCATCATTCAGAGGTTCCTACTGGATTTACATGCTCGCTGTATGTTTCATAGCCCTCGGATACGCTGATTTTCCACTTGTGGGTTACCACCTTGGAGTGAGTGGGGTTATGGGACCCTCAATGATTCCTGTCCTGTATTCCCTTGCCATGCTCACAGATGCCGTCTCAGCTCTCATCTTTGGAAGGTACTTTGACAGGTATGGTTTCAGGGTCATGGCCCTTGCGGTGTTCATCTCCATGCTCTATGCCCCCCTTGCCTTCCTTGGCGGCTCAGTGGCGGCAGTTACTGGGGCGGCACTCTGGGGTGTGGGTATGGGTGCACAGGAGTCTGTTATGAGGGCAGCAGTTTCAAGGTTTTCTCCACCAGAGAGGAGGGGCTCAGCCTACGGGACGTTCAACATGGTTTTTGGAGTCGCCTGGTTTTCGGGAAGCCTCCTTATGGGCTACCTCTACGGTTTGTGGATACCTGCGGTTGTCCTGTTTTCAATTATAACCCAGTCAGCTGCCATAGCTGTAATAGCTGGTGTTGAACGGAGGAGAGGAAGGTTCCTTAGATGAAAGCAACCGGAAAATTTATATAAATCAACCTGAAGTTCAGTATATAGGTGATGGAGTCCACCTTTAAACGCTTTTTCTGGCTGATGACTCCTGCAGAAAAAATGTAGGAGGAGCTATCCTCCAGATGGAGGTATCAATTTGGAGTATGTTGCATTCAGCGTAGCTGTTATTATCTTACTTGGTCTTCTGTTCAGCAGGGTATTCAACCGCATCGGGATACCGGGAATCCTGGGGATGCTTGTACTGGGCATTCTGATAGGTCCCCATGGACTGAACCTTATATCAAAAAGTATAATGGACGTTTCACCCGACCTCAGGGTCATAGCACTCATAATAATCCTCCTGAGGGCTGGTTTTGGTATAAACCTCGAAAGCCTAAGAAAGGTGGGCATGACCGCAGTTAAGATGAGTTTCATACCCGATGTCGTTGAGGGTTTCGCTGTGATGTTCGCAGCCCACTACATACTGGGCCTTTCACTCATAGAGGCGGGTATCCTTGGTTTTGTTATAGCCGCGGTTTCACCTGCAGTTATAGTCCCACAGATGCTCTCCTTCATTGAGAGGAGGATGGGGACAGCCAAGGGTATACCCACCATTATACTGACAGGAGCCTCTGTGGATGACGTTGTTTCAATAACCCTCTTCTCGGCGTTCCTGGGAATGTATCAGGGCCAGCAGGTTAACTTCCTTGTGGAGGTCCTGGGGGTCCCGATATCAATACTGACAGGTATGGTTGCGGGCCTTGCCCTTGGTCTTGCCCTTGTGTATCTCTTCAGGAAATTTGAGATAAGAAGCACTGAGAAGACACTCATCATACTGGGCGCGGCAATACTCCTTAAGAATGCAGGGGATATACTCAGTGCATATGTCCCGATAGCTGCACTGGTTGGTGTGATGGTAACAGGGCTTGTTATACTTGAGAGGATGCCTGAAACAGGACTCAAGCTCTCTGAGAAATTCAACAAGGTATGGATCTTTGCAGAGATACTGCTCTTTGTGCTTGTGGGGGCAGCGGTTGACGTTAAACTCATATTCCAGGTGGGACTCCTGGGACTGGCAGTGATACTCCTTGGTCTTGCAGCAAGGAGTATGGGTGTGCTCCTGGCACTCAGAGGCTCCAACCTTAATTTGAGGGAAAGGGTATTCTGTATAGCAGCTTACATACCAAAGGCTACTGTGCAGGCAGCTGTGGGTGCCATACCCCTTGCCGCGGGGGTTGAGGCGGGTCAAACAATACTTGCAATGGCGGTACTTGCCATACTCTTCACGGCACCCATTGGGTCAGTGGCTGTCAGAATCACAGGCGAAAGGTTCCTGGAAGTTGAAGGGGCCCCATAGGGGACCTGAACCTTTCAGGATTTTTAGATAAGGGGTGTGTACTGTAAGTTTAACTGGACCTTTCAGGATTTTTAGATAAGGGGTGTGTACTGTAAGTTTAACTGAACCTTTCGGGATTTTTATTTACAATTTCCTGTCTTTTTCTTTCGAATTCCTTTGCACTCAGCATGTAACCATTTGCAAGTTCTATATTTGAGTTCCCGCTCTCAGTGTCTTTCAGTGTGAACATCTGTATGGCATTCTTAAGCTGTTGGGTGGCGTTGAGTTTTGCCTCCAGCTCAGATACCAGGAGTTCGATGTAGTTGACCACTATGGGGTCACCTGTGTCCTTAGCATGATTCAGGGCCTCGGATGCAAGGGTCCTGGCGGAACTATACTCACTCTCTGCAAGTTCGCACTTTGAAAGCGCATCGTCCAGTTTGAAGCTGTTTGCTGCAAGTGCTGATTCATTGAAATAAGCATCACCCTTCTTTATATGATCATTTATCTGGGGGGCAAGCTGGTTGATGCTGCTGTTCCCTGAAGTTATGCAGCCACTCACACTTACGGTAAGAAGAAGGAGTGCCATAAGATAGATCCTCTTCATGGAGGGGATTTTATAATTTGAAAAATAAAAGTTTTGGGTTTGGGTAAAGGTTTTGGGTTTGGGTAAAGGTTTTGGGTTTGGGTAGTTTATCTGTAGGGGTTATGTGAGGTTTTTTGTGATTGTGGGGTTGGGTTATCCTGAGCATGGTTTATGGAGCCAGAATTTTCACCGGTCATGGAACCGGATGATCTGTAAATTGAGGTTCAGTTCCCATCCGTGTGCTGAATCAGGGCTATCCTCACCCCATTGGGGTCCTCTATGAATGCAAGTTTTCCCACAGTTATGGGTGTTGGATCCATTACAACCCTTGCCCCCCGGGATCTCAGCTCCTGCAGTGTGACTTCAAGGTCATCGACGTCCATTCCAACCGAGAATAAACCCTCTTTGTTGACGGGATTCCTTATGAGTTCCACCATGGTTTCCCCATCACCCCGGAGGATGGTTATCTCACCATGATCTCCAAGGTCATAGTGGCTATCCACCTCAAAACCCATGACATCCCTGTAAAAGCGGACGGATTCATCCATATCTTTAACTATCATGGTTATATACTTAATTTTCATAAAATAAAGCCTCCTTCCATAAAAACTCTCCAGAGCATCCATACCTACTGATACGTACCAGAGCACTCTCTAATTAGAGCAACTAAAAGTTCATTCTATGAAAATAAAAGGTTGATTGAACCATCAGTACCAGAGTCCATGGATATTGCAGTAGGCCCTCACCATGAACTCTGAGTCAGGGTCAACAGGGAATTCAGCCTCTGGCCTGTCACCTGGCCTGAGATCCCTCCTGTGGACCTCTGTCCCTGCTATGACCTCTACCCACTGTATGTGATGGTTCTCCTCCATTGGGTGGGGTACCTCACCAATTTTAACCCTGATTCCATCACCGCTCCTCTCAACGACGGGCAAGTGTTTCTCTGGCCCAACATCTGTTCTTCTTGCAACGAGGAGCTCCATTGGCTGGTTGCAGCATACCAGCTGACCCGCGCCAGGGTTGAGTACCTCCACGATGTTCCCGCAGACGTTGCACCTGAATATCTGGTTCCTCTCTGTCATATGGCTTCCCTTCTAGTACTCCTCACATTTCACCTGGAAGTACCTGGTGGGATGGTCACATGATGGACACTTCTCTGGTGGCTCTGTACCCTCATGGACGTAGCCACACTTCCTGCAGACCCAGGCCACAGGTTCATCCTTCCTGTAAACCTTGCCTGTTTCAACAAGTTTAAGCAGCTTCCTGTAACGTTCCTCGTGGTGCTTCTCCGCTTCTCCTATCGCCCTGAGTCTCTTGGCAATCTCAGGGTACCCCTCCTCCTCTGCAACATCGGCAAATTCAGGGTACATTTCGCTGTTCTCGTAGTGCTCACCTGCAATGGCGGCTATCAGGTTCTCATCGGTACTTCCGAGGATGAGGGGGGCCTCTGCGTCCACAACGATGGACTCGGGTTCATCCCCTGCCTCCTTCCTGAGTTCATTTATGAGGCGGAAGAGCCACTTGGCGTGTTCCCTCTCATTCTCGGCGGTGGTCAGGAATATCTCGGATATCTGCTCGAATCCTTCCTTCTTTGCAATTTTCGCATAGAAGGTGTATCTGTTCCTCGCCTGGCTTTCACCAATGAAGGCCTTTGTAAGGTTCTCCAGGGTCCTTTTCATTTTTTTTCACCCATCCAATATATGCAACCAACTCATATTAAATCCTTTCATTTTATGTTCTCTGCCTGTGAACTTAACCGCCATGACCCCTGAAACTGAATGTCTTGGCATTGAGGGCCACTATGACAGTACTTACAGACATGAGTATGGCCCCCATGGCGGGTGTCAGGATGAGGCCCTGGCCATACAGCACCCCGGCTGCAAGAGGGAGGGCTATGACGTTGTAACCAGTGGCCCAGATCAGGTTCTCCTTCATCTTGCTGTAGGTGGCCGATGCAAGGTCCATGAGGTCAACAACATCAAGGGGGTTGCTCCTCACAAGCACCACATCGGCACTTTCAATCGCCACATCGGTCCCGGCCCCTATGGCTATGCCGATATCTGCCTGTGCAAGGGCCGGGGCATCGTTTACACCATCCCCCACCACTGCAACCCTGAGCCCGTCATCCTGCAGTCCCCTTATGACCTCATATTTCTCCTGGGGGATGAGCTGTGCCTGGTATTCATCAATGCCAAGTTCGGAGGCAACCCAGCCGGCGACCCTCTGGCTGTCACCGGTTAACATCATGCACCTTATACCGCGGGATCTGAGTATCCTGATGGCATCCCTGGCCTCGGGGCGTATGACATCTGCAAGGGCAATGCAGCCCTTGAGTTCATCGTTCACAGTTACAAAGACCGTGGTTTTAGGCTGATCCATGAGTTCATCAACCCTGGGGTCCTTAACCATGAGTCCGAGTTCCTCTGTGTAACTGTAGCTGAGTACCTTCACCCTTGAGCCGTTCACATGCCCCATAACACCCCTTCCACCTATCGCTGCAAAGTTCTCCACAGGGAGCACCTCATCCACGGCCTCAACTATGCCCCTGGCTATGGGGTGACTGGAGGCTGACTCAACGGCTGCAGCATAGGATAGTATCTCCCCCTCATCCATTTCAGGGTCAAAGGATATGACATCGGTTATCCCGAGTTCACCCACCGTCAGTGTTCCTGTCTTGTCAAAAACAACAACATCAGGGTTCATGGCGTTCTCGAAGGCTTCCCGGTTCCTTATGAGTATGCCCCTCCCTGCTGAGATTGCGGTGGAGACAGCTATCACAAGGGGTATTGCAAGTCCCAGGGCATGGGGGCAGGCTGTTACCATGACCGTCACTGACCTTTCAAGTGAGAAGAATGCTCCCATACCAAGGCCGTACCATGCTGTGAATGTGAGGACCCCACCGGTAAGGGCAACAACTGTTAACCAGAATGCTGCCCTGTCTGCCAGCACCTGAGTCCTTGTCCTCCCCTCCTGGGCCATCCCCACAAGCCGGATTATCTGGGAAATGAATGATTCCTCACCAACGCGCTCCACCTCCACAGTGAGGGGGCCTCCGGTGTTTATGGAACCCCCAATAACCCGGTCACCAGGGAACTTTCTGACGGGAACCGACTCCCCGGTGAGCAGCGCCTCATTCACATGGGATTCCCCCTTTATCACGGTTCCATCCGTGGGTATCTTCTCTGCTGACCTCACAAGCACGATGTCGCCTGGTTTGAGGGTGGCCACATCAACATCTTCAACCTTTCCATCCACCAGGAGGTGGGCCTTCTTGGGGATGAGCCTTGCAAGCCTCTCAACTGCCCCGGAGGCGCTCCTGACAGATCTCATCTCGATCCAGTGCCCGAGGAGCATGACGTCAATTAGGGTTACAAGTTCAACAAAGAACACCATACCCCCAGGGCCGGCCGGTACCCCGAGGCTGTAGATGTAGGCCACGGTTATGGCCACGGCGATGAGGGTCATCATACCGGGGGTTCTGGATGAAATCTCCCTCACGGATCCCCTCAGGAAGGGGTAGCCCCCGTAGAAGAATATGATGGATGATATGATCAGAACAACCAGTTCACTACCCTCAAAGCTTACCAGAACAGTCCCTGTTGGCAGTTCACCAAGCAGGATAACAGGGATGGTGAGGAGGAGGCATACAATGAATCTCCTCCTGTATTCCATTTCATGGTGTCTGTGCATCTCCATCCTAGATCACCCCCAGGTGTTCCATGACTTCCACCGGATCATTCACCGGGGGGTAGCATCTGCTGCCATCACAGAGGTAATAGGCGCAGCCCTCAGATGGAGCTCTCTTATCCCTGAGGTGTGAAGGTGCAATGGGCCAGTCACGGGGCATGACGGTGATGGTAAAATCAGGTATCAGCCTTTTCCTGAGCTCCACGGGTATAACAGGTTTCCCGCTGCAGACGACAGTGAGGGACCTGCCTCCACTTATGGCCCACTCTGCATGGGATAGGAGGAATGTATGGGCTGCCGGCGCAGATTCAACATCACCGGCAAAGGCCCTCATCACGCCCCTGGCAGATTCTGCTAGCTCATCATCCTCAAGGATGCCCCCCAGCCTGAGGAGGTTCAGCATATGAACAGAGTTTCCTGAGGGGATGGCACCATCAGCAGCATCCCTGGGTCTTAATATTAGCCTGGGGTCATCGGTTGAATAGAATCCACCATCAGGGGCACCGAATTTATTCTCAAGGGATTCTGAGAGTTCAAGGGCCATCTCAACGTAATCCTTCCTGAAGGTCGCGTCATACATCTCAAGGAGGCCCCAGATGAGAAATGCGTAGTCATCGAGTTTCCCGTCTATTCCAGCATCACCGTCACGATAGCGGTGAAGAAGCTCACCATCCATGTTCAGGTTGCCCATGATGAATTTGAGGCACCTCTCTGCAGCGTCCAGGGCCTCATCACTGTCGAGGATCCTCCCACACGCTGCAAGAGCCCCCACCATAAGTCCGTTCCAGTCCGTTAATATCTTATCATCCAGGGCGGGGGCCGGTCGCTCCATCCTCATCTCAAGGAGGACACCCCTTGCATTTTCTATGATCTCATTTAACTCAGCCAGGGTGAGGTTGAACTCCTCTGCAACCCTTCCGGGGGAGCCGATGTGGAGTATGTTCTCACCCCTCACGTCACCTGCAAAGTTTCCATCCTCAAGCACGTTGAAATAGCGCATCACAACATCCGCATCATCCCCCAGGGCCCTGCGTATCTCAGAGGCCCTCCAGAGGTAGTATTTACCCTCAACTCCCTCACTCTCGGCATCCTCCGCTGAATAGAAACCCCCCTCTGGGGACTGGAGATTTCCAAGAACGTATTCAACCATCTCAAGGGATGTCTTTTTGTAGAGATCATCACCGGTAACCTGGAAGGCCTCCAGGTAGGCTTTCAGTATCAGCGCCTGATCATAGAGCATCTTCTCGAAGTGGGGCACAGTCCAGGTGGGTTCAACCGCGTATCTGTGGAATCCGTAACCCAGCTGGTCATATATGCCCCCGTACCTCATCCTCCTCAGGGTGAGGTTAACCATCCCGAGGGCATCATCGTCCCTTCGCCTCAGATGATACCTCAGGAGGAAGTAGATGTTGTGGGGGGTCGGGAACTTCTGGTAGGATCCAAAGCCGCCGTTCCTGGCATCGAAGTTCCTCCTTAGATACTCATATGCAGCATCCACGGTTCCGGGATTGAGTCTGGATGATTCTTTCACAGATTTTTTAAGGGCACTGACAACCTCCCTGGCGGTTTTTACTATTCCATCAGGGTCGTTCTTCCAGAGCAGAACCACCCTTTCGAGGATTGTCCTGAGGCCAGGTACACCACCCCTGTCATCGGGCGGGAAGTAGGTTCCTGCAAAGAAGGGTTCCCCCTCAGGTGTCATGATGATTGTGAGTGGCCAGCCACCTGTCCCGGTCATCATCTGGCAGACCCTCATGTATATGGCGTCGATGTCAGGGCGCTCCTCCCTGTCCACCTTCACAGCAACAAAGTTTTCATTGAGTATTCCCGCGATTTCAGGGTCCTCAAAGGATTCCCGTGCCATCACATGGCACCAGTGACATGTTGAGTAACCTATGGATAGAAATATGGGTTTTTCTTCCTCCCGTGCCAGCTGAAAAGCCTCATCCCCCCATGGATACCAGTTAACAGGGTTGTGGGCATGCTGAAGCAGGTAGGGACTCTTCTCATTTATCAGAGAATTGGTGAATTCTTTACCTTTCATTTACTCCCCCTCAATATCAATTATGTTGATCCGGCTTTATTAATATTAATAGATGGGCTGCTGCCAGGGCGAGGGGTCATTCGAATCATTTATTATTTCCCCCACCAGATATGGTACCTGTTGGTGATCCACAATGAGTCTCATCATAACATACATAAGTACCAGGGGATGCGTGATAGCAGGAGACAAACGCAGAATAGCCTACTTTGGCGATAAAGCAAAGAGGGAAAAGCTTGAAGAGGAACTCTACAGTGGAAAGATAAAGAGCGACGATGAACTTCACAGGAGGGCCTCGGAGCTTGGTGTCAGTATAAAGGTCACAGATGACACAGCCAAGGTGAGAAGCCTGGGGGATGTGGTTGTTGGTGAGATAAGCCAGAAAACACCATTCGAGACAAAGAGGAGAAGGATATACGCAACAACAGGCGCCTATCAGATAATAGATCTCACAGGCTCAAGGATAACCAGCATGGAGAAGGGTGAAAATGCGATAATCGTCTTCGGGAATAAGGTGGCAAAGGAACTGACAAACAAGTTCCTTAAGAAGAGGTGGAAGACAAAGACAACCCTTAAGGAGGTTGAAAACCTTTTCAGGGAACTCATGGATTACGTTTCATCCAGAACACCCTCGGTTGGAAGTAAATATGATATCTTCATGAAGAGCCCCCCACTGGATAAGAGGAGCGCACACAGGCTTCTCAGCGATACGATAGTGAGGGACGTCCGGCTCCTCCAGAAGTGGAGGGCTAAACTTAAACAGGAGATGCTTGATCGCAGAGAGGAGATGAAACTGGCATCCAGGATACTCACAGAGGGGGAGGTTGGCCGTATAATCAGTCAGGACGGCAGCCACGTTGAGGTAAAACTTTCAGATGGCGTTGAGGCCTACGACACCCGATGGAAGCGTGTTGCAGGTCCCGGTGAGAATGTTCTCATGAGGCTCTCAGATGATGTTGCGGTGTCTGCAGGTGAGAGGGTTGCTGTTAGGAACGAGAACCTCTGTGTGGATGGCAGGGACATAAAACTTGAGTGCGATGTCATAATCTGCCGTACTGAGGAATAGGGCTTTAAGAAATTCATCGGGGGAATATTTATTATGATCTCCCACCATTACATGGATAGGTGATATGAAATGAGGCTAACATTTCTGGGGAGTGGTGGCGGACGATTTCGCCACCATAACACAGAAGAGGATGACCGGCGGACTGAGAATTGATGGAATCGGCGGAATGAACATCCATGTGGATCCCGGACCTGGTGCCCTTGTGAGGTCCTACCAGTTTGATGCCGACCCCAGAAAACTGGATGCGGTCATGGTCTCACATTCACATACAGACCATTACACCGACGCCGAGGTACTTATCGAGGCAATGACAAGGGGAATGACCCGCCAGAACGGGACCGTTGTGGGTAGTGTGAGTGTCATAGATGGCTACAGGGACTGGGGCCCCTGCATATCAGATTACCATAAGGGCAAATCACGCTGCATAACACTCTCACCAGGTGATACTGTAGAGATTGGTGAAATTGAGGTGACGGGTACAGGGACCGTCCATGGAGACCCCACAGGGGTGGGATTCAAACTCAGGGCCGGTGACGTTACAGTATCCTACACATCGGATACAGAATACTTTGATGGGCTCTCAGGGTACCACAGGGATGCTGATTTGCTCATAGCAAGCGTCATAAGACCGGGTAATGACCATATAAGGGGTCACATGTGCACCGATGACTTCATAAAACTCGTTGAGGAGGTTGAACCGGGACTTGCGGTGATGAACCACCTTGGAATGAAGATGATACTCAATGACCCTGAAATGGAGGCATTCAGGGTTCAGGAGGCCACAGGGATCCGTACACTGGCAGCAAGGGATGGGATGAAAATTGAACTGGATGAGAGCGGCATTTTTAACATGATCCGCTGATTTAATTACCTGAGATGGTGCTGAGGAGAAGATGATCTATCACCTGAGCACCAAAATTTTATATAATAAAAATGCATTAATCCCTGATATGCCCCGGTAGCTTAGGTGGGAGAGCGCGGGATTCGTAATCCCGAGGTCGCGGGTTCAATCCCCGCCCGGGGCTCTTATTTTCTCATGGAATGGTTCGGTTAGAAGCGCTCCAACCAGGAGTCCGAGGGCTATGGCGATCACCGTCATTGAAAAGAGCGTTATCTCTGCAATGGATGTCAGGTAATTCTTTCCAAGGAGATTGGCAAGTCCTATGAACCCTATGGACCCCGGTGCAAGGAACCAGAAGGCAGGGTAGAGCGTGACAAAGTGCGGGGTTTTACCGGCCATCTCAATGGCCCTTGCCACCAGTGTCATGGAGAGGGCGCCAAGAAAGGCCCCGAGAAGCCCACCCCCCATGGTGTTTCCAAGCTGCTGACCAACCAGTGCCGTGTAGAGTACAAGGAGTATCCATGGAAAATCACTCCGGTAGACGGAGAGGAAGAGGTATATGCCAACGGCAAATAGGAATGCCCCCAGATATGGGCTGTAACTTATGGCTGATATTTTTATAGCTGCAAATTCCTCCTGCGGGAACCTGTTGAGCTGCATACCCATCAGGACACCAAAAAGGAGGAGGAGAAGAACCATGCAGCCGTATATTACCCTGCTTGACCCCGATACAAGTTCACCACTTGCAAGTTCATATATGCCTGTTGTGAGGGTAACCCCCGGGATGAAGTAGATGAGTGGTGGTACAATGAGGGTCAGGTTACCTGTGACGGCCCCTGCTCTTATCAGAAAGAATGCAACACCTGAAACCGTGAAGGAGGCGAGGACAGGCATTATTAGGGAGAGCCTCCTGTTACCGTAACCCAGGACTATCAGCGCACCTGATATAAGGCTTAGAAATGAGGAATAGACCACAAGGTTCAGATCTGGCTGTATCAGAAAGGCTATCCCCACTGAGAGGAGTAGATACCCAAGGAACATCCCGTAGCGCCCGAACCTGTGGGGGCCACCCACTATTTCCCTGAGTTCATCCAGTGCGCCGCTGATTTCGGTCCTGCCTGACCTGACATCGTCAATGAGCCTGTAAATCTTTGTAACCTGATGAAGAGGCATCACACCAGGTGACTGGGCTGCAAGGCTCATCCTTGATGTCTCCCCGGCAGCCTTGATTATCAGCATGGTTGGGAGGACCGAAACCTCAACCTCCACATTCTGTGACTCTGCAACGCCTCTTAAAATTCGTTCAGTCTCGGAAACAGAGTTCCCTGAGGCTATAAGTGCTCTGCTGAGCTCCTCAAGGAATTCCACCAGTTTATCCGTCATTTTTCTGCCTGTTTATATCTGTGGGGTGGATGAAGCCTGACCTTATCATGTGGTCGGCAAGGACCATAGCAACTGCGGCCTCTGCAACCGGCACAACCCTCGGGCATATGCAGGGATCATGCCTTCCATGGATCTCAATCCAGGTCTCCTCCATCCGCTCAAGGTCAACACTTCTCTGTGGCAGCGATATTGATGGTGTGGGCTTCACAGCTATCCTTGCAGTTATGGGCATGCCGCTGGATATACCCCCGAGTATGCCCCCCGAGGTGTTGGTTGTTGTCCTGATTTCACCTCCAGAGATGTAGAACTCGTCGTTTATTTCACTGGCATGGTGCCCTGCAACCTCAAATCCCATTCCGATCTCCACACCCTTCACAGCCCCTATACCCATGAGTGCAGCTGCAAGGTCAGCGTCAAGTTTACTGAAGACAGGTTCCCCGACCCCGGCGGGCACCCCCAGTGCCACAACCTCGACAACTCCGCCAACAGAGTCCCCTCTTTCCTTAGCCTCAAGAATGGCTTCCTCCATCAATCTGGCAGCAGCTGGATCAGCGCATCTAACGGGGTTTCTCTCTGCGTACTTCTCTATGAGTTTCAGGTTAACCCTGTCTGCCCTGATATCACCCACCTGCACTACGTGTGCCTTCACCCTGATACCATGGATTCCGATGAGTTTCTTTGCAACCGCCCCGCCAATCACGTGTCCAATGGTTACCCTTCCACTTCCACGGCCACCTCCACGGTGGTCATAGTGGCCGAACCTGGCCCTCCAGGTGTAATCCCCATGGCCGGGTCTCGGCACAGATTTGAGGTTACTGTAACTTGCAGAGTCAATATCACGGTTCCTGACAATTCCGGCTATTGGGGTACCATCTGTTTTACCCTCGAATACCCCTGAAAGTATCTCAACCCTGTCCCTTTCACCCCGGGGTGTGGTTAAACTGCTCGTACCAGGCCTTCTCCTGTCGAGTTCCCTCTGAATGTCCTCTTCACTCAGTTCAAGGCCTGCAGGGCAGCCATCGATAACCGCCCCGAGTGCAGGCCCGTGGCTGGACCCGAAGGTTGTAACCCTGAATACCTCGCCGGTGCTGTTTCCAGCCATTGAATCACCACCATGGAGTCATGAATTCGTCAATCTAATCCCTTGAGGGGAGCCTGGGTATTAACCATCCAACAAAGCTATCAACACTTCTTGTCTGCATGTAAAGGGTTCCTGTACCTTCAAATTCCGCTACAAGTCCCTCTCCACTTAGAAATGTGCTTTTAAGTCCTCCAATCTTTCGCACATTGAAGTCAAGGCCCTCTGTGAAGGCTACGATGTGGCCAGTGTCCACCACGAACCTCTCATTCACAAGTTCCCTGTGGTATATTGCCCCGAAACTTGAGAGGAATATGGGTCCGGAGGCCCTCACTTTAAGCAGGAAGAGGCCCTCACCTCCGAAGAATGTTTTGAAACCCCCAAATTTGGTATCTATCTCCACATCCTCTGAAGCCGCCATGAATGAGCCGCTCTGAGCATAGAGTGTTTCATGGGTTTCAATGACCTCAACATCTCCTGGATATGATGGTGCAAGCTGTATCTCACCCATTCCCTGTGACCGGAAGGTGTTGAGGAAGATACTTTCCCCTCCAAGCATGGATCTCTTAACAGCCCCCAGAAGACCCCCTGTTTCGGTCTGGATCTCTATGTTGGAGCTCATACTCACCATTGCACCGGCCTCTGCCTTTATGGCTTCACCGCTTGCAAGCTGGATATTCGCCATACTGTAACTTGGTCTGTTTATGATTTCATATTTCATGCACTTATCTGTGTAGCTTTTAATTAATAAACTGATCAGCTGAAGCCGATGTGTGCAGATTTTCCAGAGAATTTGTGAACTGACTTAGCTGAGGCCGGTGTGTTTGTGGATCTGAAGAATCTGAGGTGTGTGGTGTGTGATGGTGCAGCATTCTATTCCAGTATGGTGAGTCGGCGCGACACCTCCACATGCTATCAGTGCCTGTAACCTAAACCTTTAACTGTGGTCTCCATACTTATCCCTATACATGAAGGTGCTCAGGGATATCTACAGTGTGCTCATGGAACTCTATGGTCCCCAGGGGTGGTGGCCGCTCCTTGATAGGGATACCCTCAAACTCAGGTACCACCCTGGCGACTACACTCCACCATCATCTGAGACCGAAATCTTTGAGGTGATGGCGGGGACAATACTCACCCAGAACACGTCATGGGACTCAGCTGCAGCTGCACTCCGCAACCTCGCATCAATGGGTGCCCTTGACCCTGAGGATATACTTGCAGCTGATGACGATGAACTTGAGGGTGCCATCAGATGTGCCGGTTTCTACAGACAGAAGGCATCATACCTGAGGGGGATTTCAGAGTTCTTCATCTCCCTTGAGGGCACCAGCCCATCCAGGAAGGAGCTCCTGGGGGTAAGGGGTGTTGGATATGAGACCGCGGATTCCATCCTCCTCTATGGATACAGAAAACCTGAATTCGTGGTTGATGCGTACACAAGGAGGATGTTATCCCATACCGGCATTATAGAGGGGGATGAGGGCTATTCGGTGATAAAGGGGATCTTTGAAGAAAACCTTGAACCTGATTTCAGGGTCTTTCAGGAGTACCATGCCCTCATTGTGAGACACGGAAAACTGTATTACAGGGGGCGGGTTCATGGTGAGGGGGATCCTCTCCCAGGGAAACTCTATGGTGATTTGGGTGATTGATTTCACTGATCTGAGTATTGCAATAATAAAAAGAACGTTCCAGAGGAGATTTGAACTTGCAAGGATCACCAAAAGGTCAGATACCTTCAGGAAAATTGTCAGGAGACTGTTCTTTGAGGGGGACGATATACAGGTCATACCCAGGGACGCGTCGGTTGAAGTAAATAGGAGTTTTCAGCCGCCGGAGAGTACCGTGCTGCCATCAGATGTTTTAAGGAGGATGATACTTCGCTCAAAGCACATATTCAGGATGGACTTCTGTATATGCAGGGTGTCATCCGGTTGCAGTGACTATCCCCATGGTCTCGGCTGTCTCTTCCTGGGCCCCGGGGCACTGAGGATATCGGATAAGGTTGGAGGCCTCATATCAAAGGAGGAGGCCCTTGATCACATTGAAAGGTGCAGGGAGGCAGGTCTGGTCCACATAATAGGTAGAAACAGGATAGACTCTGTCTGGCTCAATTCAGGTCCACATGATGAATTACTTTCTATCTGCAACTGCTGTGAATGCTGCTGTCTCTGGAGGATGACACCTTTTCTTTCTGAGGACATAGCGTCCTCCATAACACCAATGGAGGGGGTCACTATGGTAAGGGACCCTGAAAGGTGTGTTCTTTGCGGTCGCTGTGGGGAGGCATGTTTTACAGGTGCCATCAGTGGAGACACAGCACACCATGATACCGGGAGGTGCCTCATATGCGGAAGATGCGCTGAGAGGTGCCCCAGAGGTGCTCTGAAAATAGTTATGGACCCCGATGCTGTTGATGAGGCGGTAAGGAGGGTTGAGGTCCTGGTGGATGTGGAATCGTGATACCAAATGAAGCATTCTTCAGGTCAGTACAGCATCCGGGCGTTATGTTTTTTAGCGGTGAAAATGTAATAAATATCATCCTCTTCAATCTTTTAAGAGTTACCAGTGAGTGATATTATGGAGTTTCCCACAAAAAGGATGCGAAGATTGCGGAAGAGTCCACAGATACGTGAAATTCTCCGAGAAACACGGCTGCACCCATCGGACCTCATCTACCCCATTTTTGTGAGTGAAAAACTTGAAGGGGGTAAACCTGAGCCCATAGATACAATGCCTGGACAGTACAGGTACTCTGTGGATGATGCGGTCTCTGAGGCATCCAGACTTGAGGATGAGGGGCTTTCATCTGTCCTCTTATTTGGCATGCCCTCCACCAAGGATGAGCTTGCCTCATCAGCATATGACCCTGATGGCGCTGTGCAGAGGACCGTGAGGAGGCTGAAGGAGGAGACTGAACTCGTTGTCATGACAGATGTCTGCCTCTGCCAGTACACAACCCACGGCCACTGTGGCATCGTCGTGGAGGGGGAGGTGGTCAATGATGAGACCCTGGATGTCCTTGCAAGGATAGCCCTCTCCCATGCAGAGGCCGGTGCAGATGTGGTTGCCCCCTCAGATATGATGGATGGGCGTGTTGCAGCTATAAGGCGGGCCCTGGATGATTCAGGTTTCAGTGACACGCTGATAATGTCCTATGCCATCAAGTATGCATCTGCATTCTACGCACCATTCCGTGATGCGGTTTCTTCAGCCCCCTCCTTCGGTGACCGCAGATCATATCAGATGGACCCCGCAAATGTCAGCGAGGCCCTCATGGAGGCGGAACTCGACCTTGAGGAGGGCGCCGATATACTGATGGTGAAGCCCGCCCTGGCATACCTGGATGTGATAGGGGCTGTGAAGGAAAGGTTCAGGGTCCCCCTTGCAGCCTACAATGTGAGCGGGGAGTATTCAATGCTCATGGCAGCCATAAACAGCGGTTACCTCACTGAAGAGGCGTTATATGAGTCTATCCTATCAATAAAACGTGCGGGCGCTGACCTTATAATCTCACACTTCGCACCGGAACTTCTGGGGGTGATCTAGTGGATCCCCTCTATGTTTCAAGGATAGCCCAGATAGCATCTGTACTGGAGGTTAGCGGCTATCCGAAACCAGGTAACGTCCACAGAACCCGTGACTTTGATGACATGGTCTATGAGGACTTTCTGGTGAGCGGGATAGTTATAGGGGATACAATGCGCATCGCCGCCAGAAGGGGGACCGAGCTGAGGGATAGCCTGGATCTCTCATCCATTGGACTGGGGGAACTGATACTGAGGGCTGTGGAGGATACCGGGAAATGGGTTTCCACCAACACAAACCTTGGTATAGTCATGCTCCTTGCACCACTCTCTGCAGCTGCAGGGATGGTTGATGAGGGGGATCTGCAGGGGTTAAGAGAACAGGTGAACAGGTTGATACTTCAGACAACACCTGATGATGCTGTTAATCTTTACAGAGCCATTTCTGTTGCGAATCCAGGGGGTATGGGTGAACACGAAAGCCTCGATGTCAATGACCCCGGATCACAGCAGAGGATACTTGATGAGAAAATAACACTCTTTGATACACTGAAGATATCCTCCAAGTGGGACCTCATCGCAAGGGAGCTGACATCAGGAATGCCAGTCACATTCAATGTCGGGTTTCCGGTCTTCAAGGCCACTGTGGGGGAGCATGGAATGAACAGGGCGGTTGTCCAGACATTTCTCACAATACTTGCAAGGTTCCCTGACACCCTCATAGCAAGGAAATATAATGAAAAAATAGCAGAGGAGGTTTCAGAGGAGGCCGCTGAAATTGTTAATAGAGGAGGTGTGCTCACAGAGGCCGGGCTTAAACTTGCTGAAAGGTTTGACAGAAAACTCCACAGCAGCGGTTTAAACCCGGGTACAACAGCGGATCTTACGGCATCATCGATAATGGTGGGTCTTCTTGATTATTATTCAGAAAGATGAAACCCGGATTAAGAAGATTAGGGAGGAATCAATATGGATCCTGACAGAATAATCGATCAGCTTCACATTTACGAAAAAAAGGTCCTGAAGGCATTTGAGGATTCAGATAAACCACTTAAACCAGAGGAGATAGCAGAGTCACAGAAGATGGATATCAAATCCGTGATGAGTGCAGCGGGCGCCCTTGAATCAAGGGGATTTGTGAGGGTCATCAAGGAGGTAGAGGAAGCAGTATCACTCACAGATGACGGGAAATTTTATGCAATTGAGGGTCTTCCAGAGAGGAGGGTCATGGATATTCTCTCCAGGGAGGGGGAACTTGAAATGTCCGAAATCTCCAGAAGGGCGGGTCTTGACAAGGCTGAATCAGGGATAGCAATAGGCTGGCTTGTGAGAAAGGGATGGGCAAGGATAGCCGACGGGAAGGTTTCCGCCATTCAGGAGAGGCCCCCTGAAACTGGAGATGATGAGAAACTCCTTAAAATGCTCCTGGATAAAGGGTCCATAAGGGTCGTGGAACTTCCTGAACACCTGAAGGGGGCCCTTAAGGACCTTGCAGGAAGAAAGGGTATTGTTGATATTAAAAAGGTCAGGAAGCACAGGATTGAACTCACACCTGGGGGCAGGAGACTCCTTGAGAGGGGTGTGGAGATCGCTGAGGAGGCTACCCAGGTCACCCACGAGCACCTGAAGACAGGCTCCTGGAGGAGGCTTCACTACAGGGGCTACAACATTGATGCAGAGTACCCTGTGGTTTACCCGGGTAAGATGCACCCGCTGAGGCGCATAATTGATGAAATAAGGCTCATATTCCTTAAACTGGGGTTTACGGAGTCCAGGGGCCCCCTTCTTGAATCAGCCTTCTGGAACTTTGACTGTCTCTTCCAGCCCCAGGACCACGCTGCAAGGGAGATGCAGGACACTTTCTACGTTAAAAATCCCCCGGTAACTGAACTCCCGGATGAGGATCTTGTGAGGGCTGTGCAGAGTGCCCATGAAACAGGGGGCTCCACTGGATCAGAGGGCTGGCAGTATGAATGGGACAGGGACGTTGCAATGCAGAGCGTACTCAGGACCCACACAACCTGTGTATCCGCCAGGTTCCTGAGGGAGAATGAACCACCCCTCAAGATGTTCTCTGTTGGGAGGGTTTTCAGGAGGGAGACCATAACCTACAAGCATCTGCCAGAGTTCCACCAGGTTGAGGGTATCGTCGCAGGGGAGGATGTTAACTTCAGAAACCTCCTGGGTATACTGAGGGAGTTTTACAGGAAACTGGGATTTGAGGTGAGGTTCAGGCCGGCTTACTTCCCCTACACCTACCTCTCAACAGAATGTGAAATATACCTCCCTGAGAAGAAGAGCTGGATAGAACTTGGAGGGGCAGGTATGTTCAGGCCTGAAGTCCTCGAACCACTTGGTGTTGAGGTCCCTGTGGCTGCCTTTGGTCTGGGTATCGAGAGGCTTGCAATGATAAGATTTGATATAAAGGATATAAGGATGCTCTACCAGAGCGACCTTGGCTGGCTCAGGGGCCTGCCGGTGACGGATGATCTGAAACTTTAGATCTGCAGAGAAAATGATGGTTCAGAAGGTGTTCAGGAATCATGGGGGGCTGAGGGGCGGTAATATTCACCTTGATCCAGCACCACCATCTCTATGAGCTTTTTATTTTCAAGTGAAAGGAGTACGTTGTACATGCGCCTTGTGCTGAGCCTCAGGGGACCATAGAGAAGGTGGCCCTCAAGGAGGTAACGGGGAACCGGTCCTCCGCCTCCGAGTTCCTTAATGGTCCTCAGGGTTTCCTCCTCTATCTGGTTCAGCTCAGCTTCCCTGACTTCGTCCTGATTTTCCATTACCTTCACATCTTCACCAGGGTTCCCGGCAGTTATCCTCCCGTTTTTTCTTGATATGAGTCCCTTTTTCTCAAGGCTTACTACTATGTCATGATACTCGTGTTCAGGGAGGTCAAGGTTCCTCTTAAGCATCTCCTCGGATACAGGGGCGTTGAGATCAAGCTGCATGTACCTTATTTCCCTGTAGACCATGTTCTCCTTTCTGGTTATAATCTTCAAGGGTTACCTCCTCTGTATGGATTATCTCTGATCAGAGGGGGATGGATGTGTGGAGTGTCCACACAATTCTCTGTATGGATTATCTCCGATCATGAAAGGGGGAATCGTGTATTAACCTCTGCTGTACCTCTGAATCAGGAGGGTACCAGTATCTCCGCCGCAACCAGCCGGCAGATATCTGTTTTTGTTATCACACCCACAGGTTTATCGTCATCCATCACAAGGAGGCCTGAAATATCGGCCCTCAGCATGAGGTTGGCGGCGTCCTCTATGTTGTCGTCGGCTGAGATGGTTATAACCTCATCCACCATGATGTTACTCACCTTGAGGTCCCTCTCAGGGTGTTCGCTGTCGGGTTTTATTGATCCGAGGACCCCTATGAGGTCTGTGTAGGATACAACGCCAACAGGTTTACCGTCATCGTCAAGCACAAAGAGTCTTCTGACACCGTGTTTGTACATCTTTTCAAAGGCTTCAAGGGGCCTTGTCTCGGGGCTCACCGTTATTATTTCGGGGTTCATTGCTTCTTTAACTTTCATTGATAATCCCTCAAAAAACTCCACTGGATAATATTATGATGGGGCATCTTTTTATGTTTTGTTGTTCCATTGGCACTGTCCGGTGGCGGGATACCATGCATGCCCCTTGGAGTTGACGCTGCACCGGACCTTCATTCCGATGCCTTTAAATATTCAGGTTAATTATTCATGTAATAACTGATTGTTCCATACAGACAATACTGCATGCCTTAAAAAAAGTTTAAATATGACTTTAGATTAATACTATAATAAATTCATATAAAATTACCTGTGGGGTAATAGCCATGATGAGAATAAGCATGTCTCTACCAAAAAAGCTCCTGAATGAGTTTGATGAAGTTTTAAGGGATCGTGGTTACCAGTCAAGGTCCAAGGGTATAAGGGATGCCCTGAAGGACTACATTGTCAGGTACCAGTGGATGAATGAAATGGAAGGAGAGCGAATCGGTATAATTGCAGTTATCTATGACCACCACTACACCGGGGTCATGGAGGATCTTGCAGATATCCAGCACGACTACCGTGAATACATCAATGCGGTTATGCATGTGCACATGACAGAGAAGCACTGCCTTGAGGTGATCGTTGTCAAGGGTGACGTTTCAAAGATCCGTGAACTCACAGAGAAGATGATGAGACTCAAGGGTGTTGAACACGTAAGGCTCACAAGCACATCAACCGAACAGAAAGTGGAGCATGAACACTAGGCAAGGGTCGGATGAAATTCAGGGTCACAGCGTACCACCAGCACCTCCTGCGGGACCATGAACGCCTTTCAGCATTTTATGAGGCAATAGCCTCCGCTGCCCATGGACTCACATATGATCTTGGCGCTGGAAGCGGCATCCTCTCATTCTTTGCATCAGAATACGCGGATCATGTCATTGCAATTGAAAGGGACCCAAGAATAGCGGCATGTGCATGGGAGAATCTCTCGGGTCTTGAGAATGTCACGGTCGTGAATGAGGATGCCCTGGAGTATGAATTCAAGGAGAGGGCAGATACAATCATCTGCGAAATGCTGGACACTGCACTGATAGATGAGGAGCAGGTCCCGGTTTTGAGGAGGGCCCTCAGATTCCTTAAGGATGGAGGTAACGTCATACCCGCAGCGGTTATAAATGCGGCGGAGCCTGTGATGATTAAGGGTGGAAGCATATCATATGATGAAAACATCAGAGCCCCCTCATCGGGCCCTCTATGTGTCTATGACAGGGTTGATTTCAGGGGGAGGATACCTGAAAAATTCAGAGGAACCCTGAAACTTTTGGCATCAGACTCCTTCAACGCCATAAGGATAACCTCCTTCACAGTCCCCGCAGAGAATATAATCTGTGGCCCAACACCCATGATGAACCCTCCACTCATCCTGCCCCTGGGGGATACCCTTGAAGCTGGCTATTTCAGGGTGAAGCTCTCATACAAAATGGGCGGTGGTCTTGATTCAGTTAAAGCAGAGCTTAAGTGACTTTCTGAAGGGCTGCAGCAGGCTCCTTATACTTACAGTTGGAAATGAAATGAGGTCCGACGATGGATTCGGACCATACCTTGCATCAGTAATATCCGGGGATGTGATGGAAAGGGGCCATCTACTCATAAATGCAGGCACCGTCCCTGAAAATTTCACAGGAGTGATACGGTCAGAGAAGCCCAGCCACATAATCATAGTCGACGCGGTGGAGATGGGTAAAGAGCCAGGGACCATCATGCTGATTGATAGGGATAGAATATCAGATTACAGCATATCCACCCATGCCATGCCCCTTTCATTCCTGGTGAGGTACCTTGAGGAGCAGGGCGACTGCAGGATAACCCTGATAGGGGTTCAGCCAGAAAACCTTGAGTTTGGAATGGAACTATCTGAAGGGGTCAGGGGGGCTGCATATGAACTCAGAGATTTACTCCTCTTGGCAATCGATGAGGTATGCTGCGGGAAGACCCCCTATTTTAAACAAGATCCGGGCTCATAACCTCCCCCGTTAAGGGGTATTAAATTATTTATAATAGCTTCCCAAACAGTAAATCAGTTCTTGATTCTTTAAGTGATAACATGAGAATCCTATTCATTGGCTCAAGGCTGTTCAATGACGTTGCAGACTATGCCTCATCAAGGGGAATTACCACCATACTCTCAGAGTCAAACCCTGAGGCACCCAACCTTGAACTCGCAGACTCATGCTTCATAGTGCCCCGTGGCATGGAGGCACCAATGGAAATTGCACTGAGGGAGGATGTTGACGCGGTTGTACCCCTCATAGGTGTCGACGGTCCCCTGAGGGACGTTGCCAGGCTTAAGATGGAACTTGAGGAGAGTTATGGGATTCCAGTGGTTGCCTCTGGCGAAAGGGCGGCGGAGGTCTCCACAGATAAACTCAAAACCAAGGAGTTCTTCACTGAAAACGCTATAAACACACCGGCCTATGGTCTGATAGGGACTGCAGATGAAGTAAAGGGGTTTCCCACGGTCCTTAAGCAGAGGGAAGGACAGGGAGGCTCAAATATAAAGGTTGCATCTTCAGGTGCTGATGTGGAGGAATACCTCAGCTCCCATGACTCCGCAATCATGGAGAAATACATACAGGGAGTTGAGATCTCAGTGGAGGTCCTCCGCTGGGATGGGAAAACCTTCCCCCTTGTGGCTGTGGACAAGGGCCCCACAAGTATGGATGGACTGCACCCCCTGGGAAAGGTGAAGAGGGCCCCTGCAGTCATTGAGGGTTTCAATGGAGATGAGGCCCTTAAAATGGCCTCCAGAATAACTGAACTCCTTGGAGCTGAGGGGAACACGGATGTTGACATGATACTCTCCGATGACGGTATCCTTTATGCCATAGAGGTTAACACAAGGCCCAGTGGGACAAGGTACATCTCTGAGGCCGCCACAGGTATAAATCCAATGCACAGCCTTGTGGACATGGCAACCGGGGACTGGAATCCCCATAAACTTAAAAGGGAGGATTACAATGCGGTGGAGATACCTCTGGGCAATCCGGGGAATATTGAATCCCTAATGCCTGATGGGGTAAATTGGCTGCTGCACGGGCCTCAGAATCATGTGAGGCTCACAGCAGGGGCTGCGAATAGGGAGAAGCTTGATCTGATCATGAAGAGACTCAGGGTGATATGATGGAGATTGGGTTAACAGCATTCATTGTAAGTGCGGCTGCTTCAGCGGCTTTCACACTCTTTATAAGGAACGTTCTGAGAAGTGCAGGTATCGGGGACAGGCCAATAGTTACAGAGCACAGCCACAAGGCAGGTACACCCACAATGGGGGGCCTTGGCATGCTCCTCGCAGTGCTTCTTGTGACCATTATCTACCGCAACAACCCCTACCTTGTCCTCACAGCACTCATAATCCTCACAGCAGCCATTGTGGGACTCCTGGATGACCTCATTGGGCTTAAGGTCAGGGAGGTCCAGAGGATAATCAGGAACGTATCTGAAAGTCCCCTTGAGGTGGGGCAGCTGGTGCTGAAGCCAGGGGAAGAGGCAAGGGCAGCCACAGATAAGGCAAAAAGGGATGTTGAGGAGCTACTGGAGAGTGGTCTTGTTGAGGTGGTGGGTGAGGCACCCATAAAGAGCGAGGTGAGTGAGGGTGAGAAGATACTTGCCCAGCTCATGATAGGGGTGTTCCTGGTTCTTGGAGGATCATTCACCAAACTTGGAGGATTCAATCTGGGTATTGCAGCGGCACCCATTGTTATCGGGGGGATGGTGGGTGCGATCAACGCCGTCAACCTGATAGATGGTATGGATGGGATGGCCTCGGGGATAATGCTCATAGCCTCCCTATCCTGTGCACTGTTCCTGGGATTATCTGCAGCCGCTCTTCCGTTCCTGGTTCTTGCAGGAATCTCTGCAGGCTTTCTTGTATTCAACAGGCACCCAGCCAGCATATTCATGGGGGACACAGGTTCATTTGCCCTGGGGGCAGGCTATGCAACCGCGGTGATGCTCACAGATACGGTTTACTTCGGTGTTCTTGCCATAGCTGTACCTGTGGTCTCAGTTATAATCAGCCTCCTTCATCGTGCAGGGGTCATCAGACTGCCGGTGGAGCCACTGCACCACACACTCCACTACCGTGGAATGTCTGAAAGGATGATCGTGCTACTATACTGGCTGATAACCGCAGCGGTCTGCGGACTTGGACTCTACCTCAGTGGGTTCACGTTCTGATGGTGTATGGGGTGGACATTGTGGAACTCTCAAGATTGCTGTCCCCCTCATCAGAAATCTCAGAGGATGGTGGATAGGATGGACATTGAGGAAATCGCAGGAAGGATTTCAGGAAAACTTCTGGGAAATGGCGGGGAGTTCAGGGGTAAATTCACAACCCTGGGGGCTGCAGAGGAAGGTGACATTGTTATAAGGCACTGGATTGACGATATGGGGATCCAGATTGCCTCAGAAAGGGGTGTTGCAGCCATAATAACCCAGGATTTGAGGTCCGATGCCTCAAAGGTTCTTGATGTCCCCATCATCCTTGTGGATCGTATTGAAATCGCAAATGCCCTTGCACTATCATGGACGATAAACAGGTTTGCATCTTCCTCCAGGAGGATAGCTGTAACGGGTACCAACGGGAAATCAACCACCACCCACATGATCAACCACATCATAACCACAGCCGGCAGGTCATCCTACACCAATACAGATTCAAGGTCCGAGTTCAACACCCTCATCGACCCTGTGGTCGCGCAGCATATAGCAGAGGCCGCCAGCAGGGAGCAGCTGGAATTCATGGTCATCGAGGTTTCAGAGGTTCAGGGCTGGCTTGGAAGGGTTATGAGGGACCACGCCCAACTCATGACCTCAGCAATACAGCCAGAGATGGTTGTCATAACCAACGTTGCTATGGACCACATAGGACTGGTTGAATCGGTGGATGACGTCTTCAGGGAGGTTTCAGGAGCCCTCAGGGCGATCGATTCAGGGGTTGCTGTACTGAACTCTGATGATGAGAGGGTCAGGGCAATGGCAGATATCAACCCCCTCCTCAGGACGGTCTTCTATGGATCCCATGGACCTGTGAGGTACACTGGGAATGGGATCCACTGCGGAGATGATCTTATAATTCAGACAGATGAACTCCCATTCACAGGTGAACACTTCATACAGAACACCCTTGCAGCGATCACAGCAGCACTGGAACTGGGATTCTCATATGAGGATGTGAGGAGGGGTGTTGAAACTTACAGGCCACTTAAAAGGAGATTCACCCATCTCATGGATAATCCCAGGGTCATCGATGACTTCGCCCACAACCCAGACGGCATAAGGGCAACGGTCAGAAGCGCAGCCTGTGACCTCGAGGGGAGACTGTGGGTCGTGAATGCCATCAGGGGATCCAGGGGAGAGGACATCAACATCATGAATGCGGAGGCCCTGGCAGAGTCCCTGAAGGACCTTGATGTGGAGCTCATAGTAACATCAAGCAGCGACCTTGTTGATGAGCAGAACAGGGTACTTGAAAACGAGAGGAGGGTCTTCCTGCATGTCCTGGATGAGAACGGGATAGGGTATACCCATATTGAAAATCTGAGGGACGCACTCAGAAGAGTCCTGGAAAATGCAGAACCCTCTGACACGGTTCTCCTCCTTGGTGCCCAGGGAATGGACCCTGCAGCGGATTTTATAGGAGATTTAACCCGTAAAAGCTCCTGAATTAACTTTTTAGGGGCGCTGGATATTTTGTCAGCATCTCAATCAGCACCATCTCCTGCTGCTCAATCTTTATAAACCCTGACATGGCTGCCTTGCAGTTTGTACTTGATGGTGGTTACTCGCCGCTGCTCAATCTTTATAAACCTTGAGCCAAGAATTAATATTTAGTAACTGTAAGAAACTGCAGTTTAAAGGTGAAGTGTAATGCTCATAAAGATCAGAAGGGACACGCTTGTGATACTCCTCCTGGCATTCATACTCATCCTGTCGGGGCGCGTGATGACATACCTTGCCTATGCCTCATCGATGGAGGATGAGGGGGGAGTTCCAATATCTGGTGTCATAGTGAAGGGTAACGATATAGTCCCACTCTCATCCATAAAGACCAACGTGTATGCTGCCGGATTCAGACCGGGGAGCTACATAAAGGGGGATATACTCGTAACGTCCAAGAGGAAGGTTCCGCTGAGCGAGGCAATAGAAAACGCGGAGAAATTTGTTAAAAGAACAACAATTCCAGGTACACGTGTCACGCCAATAGCGGCTGCAGATGTGAAGGTGGACACCAGAACGGGTATAGTGACTGTCAATGTCATTGAGGACTTTTCAACAGTTAAAATCACCAACAGAACAGGAGGGTAACCGGTGCATAAAATTTCAAGGCTAATCGCCCTTATATTCATATTCAACCTTCTCATAGGTCCTGTATCCGCCACGATGAACGTCATCGTAATCACGGACCCCACCGGCGCAGATCCCAACGGCGCAGCAGCAGGGAGTATGTCATTTGCACAGAACATGTTCCAGTCCACATTTCTCATGTCCAAGGAGAAACGATTCGCTGTACTCTCAGGGGGTGAAGGTGCGTCCATACCAAGGCTCATGGCGATAATGGATGTTATAAACCGCCTTGAGAATGGGGCCACAGCTGCGGAGGCCGCATCAGCAGCCAACAGTTACCCGGGGATCAGGGTAATGTGTGGAGGCCCGGGTATAGGTGCGGCGGTTGGCGGATCCTTCGATGCCTATGTGGTTATCGTGGAGGATGATGGTACAATAACGGTGACACCATACTCAGGCGGGCTTGCTGTCCTCCCACCAGGGAAGAAGGGTGCAATAATACACCTCAGGAACACACATGGTAACCCCAAGTATGGTACCGCAACAAGGGTGCGCCAGGAGACAGCGGTGAACATAGGTAAGATGATAAGGGATGGTTACCCAGCCACCTACATAGTTGGGAAGGTCTTCGAGGAGGTGGCAAAGGACGCCGGTGAAAAATACGGTGGTGGTGCAGTGAACCTCGATTCAGGGGTATCCACAGGGGACATGTTCACCCCTGAGAACCTCAATGAGACGGGTTATCCAATGGATGAGCCCTACGTCAAGGTATGCGATGAGTGCGGATGGAGCATAGGTTACCCTGCAGCCGAAAGCTATCAGGTCTGCCCGATTGATGGAAGTAAACTCAGGGTGATCTATGCATACGAAGCCCTTAAGGACGCCATAACAGTGACCAACGGCTCTGTTTCAGTTTCAGTGTACGGAACAGAGGAGGCGGGTGTTGTGCAGACCACTCAGGAGATTGTGAGGGCCTCAGTCAGAAAGAATGGTTACAGTGAAGAGGCCATAGCAAGATCCATAAACAGGGCAATAAAGAACGGCTTCCTTGTGGGCGTGAACTACGTTGAACCCAAGGATATAAATGTTAAACCAAGTTCAAGGGCGGTTGGTGTCTACTACACACCACTACCAGACGATCGGACAGCACCACCAATGGAGCTGCCTGTAAGTTCAAATCTCCTGGATCTCCTGGGCAACATACAGACCGCCCTGGGCTTTGTGATGGTACTCCTGGTACTCTTCAGGAGCAGCCTGATAAGTTCATTCAGAAGGGGTTAAATCCATTAAAAAGTGGTTAATGTGTCTCTAATAATATTAAGGGCTGATAGCAGAGATAAGATCCTGAATGCCCTTGCGGATCTTGAAAGACATGCTGGCCTGAGGGTAAGGGGCAGGCCCCGAATAATGAAACATGAAATTGCAGATAAAATGGCAGCATCCATACTTGGAGGTAATCTCAGGACCAGATCCAAGGTTGCAGCCGCAGTTGAGGTTGAGGAGGGTGATACAGAGACCATAATGGCTGTGAGGAGGATACACCCACCGGCCCACATAATTGTTGTGAGCAGCGAATATGATGAATATGAGGACCTCAGGGAAATGTTCGGCACTCTGAAGGTCCTCAAGGGTTATTATTCATATAAAAAGAGGTGAGTGTCCACAGGGGGAATCAGAAAGGATTCAACCCCTTTTTATTCTTGCTATATCACCTATGGTTGCTCCGCGGAACCCTCCAACCTCAATCCTTTCCTCTTCACCGGCCTCGAATTTCTCCAGGATCTTTATTTTAAGGAGCTTCTCGAGTTTCCTTGCAAGTTTGATGTCGGGTTCCATTCTCTCAGATTCAATCCTGTTTATGACTGAGACCTTCTCATTGATTCTCTCTGCGAGATCCTCCCTTGACCATCCCCGGGACTCTCTCTCAGCCCTTATGATCTCACCGTAACCCTCAACAACCTCATATAGGGTTTCCATTGGCCTCCTTGACCTCTTGGGGGCTCTCCTGACACCCGCCTTGGTGGGTCTTGGTTTGGAAGGTTCCCTGATGATTTTACCGAACTTAGAGCATTCTCTGCATACATCCATCACTGAACTGTCGATTTTGGTCTTCACAGGTTTTCCAACAATCTTTTTGCCGCAAATCTCGCATCTCATGAAGATCCCTTTTTATTTTATACTAGTTTTATCCCACCCCAATATTTAAATATTACTAGAAACAAGATAGTATACAACAAAATTTAAATAGGAGTGTTCTAAAATCATGGAAAATAACTCCCAGAATGTATTAAAAAAGATTGAGGACCTCAAAAAAGAAATTAGAATGCTTAAAGAGGAGAATTCAAAGACAAAAAGGAATCTGATGTGGAAGATCAGAAAGCTTGAGAAGGATAAACTTTTAATTGAAAATGAGAAGACAAGGCTTGACAGGGAGGTTAAATCTCTCCGTGGTGAGATTGAAAGATTCAGAACCCCTCCACTGGTCATAGCCACCATCACAGAGGTTCTTGATGATCACAGGGTCGCAGTTAAGAGCAGCACAGGCCCTCACTTCGTAATAAACTATTCAAGATTCATTGATAAGAAGCAGCTGGAGCCAGGTGCCAGGGTTGCACTCAACCAGCAGACATTCAGCATAGTGGATGTGCTTCCATCAGAGAAGGACCCCGTGGTAACGGGTATGGAAGTTGAAGAAAAACCGGACGTCTCCTACGAGCAGATAGGTGGCCTCGAGGAACAGGTACGTGAGGTCAAGGAGACAGTGGAATTACCACTTAAAAAACCTGAACTATTTGAGAAGATAGGTATAGAACCACCAAAGGGTGTACTGCTCTACGGACCCCCGGGTACAGGTAAAACACTCCTTGCAAAGGCCGTTGCACATGAAACCAACGCCACCTTCATAAAGATAGTTGCATCAGAGTTCGTCAGAAAGTACATAGGCGAAGGTGCAAGGCTGGTGAGGGGAGTCTTTGAGCTGGCCAAGGAGAAGGCCCCCAGCATAATATTCATAGATGAAATTGACGCTGTGGCAGCCAAGAGACTTAAGAGTTCAACAAGCGGGGACAGGGAGGTTCAGAGGACACTGATGCAGCTCCTTGCAGAGCTTGATGGCTTTGAATCCAGGGGTAATGTTGGTATAGTCGCTGCAACCAACAGGCCTGACATCCTGGATCCTGCACTTCTCCGCCCTGGAAGATTTGACAGGTTCATTGAGGTTCCACTGCCAAATGAGGACGGCAGGAGGGAGATCCTCAAGATACACACATCTGGAATGGCCCTTGCAGAGGAAGTTGACATTGAACTCCTTGCAAGGATCACAGACGGTGCATCCGGCGCGGACCTCAAGGCGATATGTACAGAGGCAGGTATGTTCGCCATAAGGGAGGAACGTGATGAGGTCACAATGAATGACTTCATGGACGCCGTTGATAAGATAATGGGTGTTGAGAAGGAAGAGGAATACAAGCAGGAAACCGGCGTGATGTTCGGCTAAACACACCGCAGCCTGTGATGAACCCTATGAGCTCTGAATAGGTGATGAATGATGGGCGATCTGAGGCTGTAATCCTATTATTTTTTTCTGAGATTAAGTGATTATCAACTGGATTTCTTCCAGAGTAAGGCTTAGTTTTAGGATGTTCAGTTAGACTTCCTCCCAGAGGTCTGAAAGCACGGCTTTTCTATCGGTCATTACGAGTTTCGGTATCTTCCCCACCGTGCCTGCATGCTCACCCACCACAATCATAACCCCTCTGAAGTGCTCACGAAAGTCATCAGCCCTCTCAAGCGCGCTCTCAACCGCGGATCTATCATCGGGGCCATCCGCACTGTTGGCTATTGAGGTTGCAAGGGCATCTGCGGTGCTGGCCTCAGATGCGAATACCGTCACAGAGTCGGCCCTGCCAAAGCTTATGGAGTGACCCACTGTACCAGAGGACGTGCATATACCCCTGGGGGCACCTGGCTTCAGGAGAAAACCCACGGTCCCTGAAAGTGGTGATGAACCGGCATAAAGTCCCACGGTAACCTTACGGTTGTTCACGAGGGCGATGTCCCCGCCATTGTCCACTATACTGCACCTGGAGCCTAGGCCCATGAGGTGCATGAGGGATAGCTGGGCTATTGTTCCCGCCACAGCAGCCATTGGTCCCACATCAGCCTTCCCTGATGCACGGGACATCATCCTCACTATAAGGGGCCCCTCACTCACATGGATGGGTTCAAGGGATGTTAAAAACTCGTGATTTCTCTGTATATGACCTATGAGTTTCATTCTCTCCCCCAAAATGAAACCAGCAACTCCATGGTCCTCGATATCGGTTCTGAGCCTTATATGGGTTTCCCCGATGTTTATATTCTCCGCTGTCATTTAATCAGTGCCCCTCTTCTATGCTCAATTCCTGAAGTTCTTTTCTGAACCAACCATTAGATATAAAAACACATGCAAACAATTATGTACAGTGAAGTTAACTCCTTTTAATCTATGTAAGTTCACTGTGATAACATGTTTGGCAGGGAGAGGTTATATCCAGGTGAAAGGGTTCTATATGAAACACGGCCAAGGTTCATCCTCAACTCAAAGTCATCCATCATAAAAATCCTGTTCCTTGCACTCATCATATACATCTTCCCGGCGGCGGTTAAATTTGCAGGGGACCTTGATAACCTTCTCATTATGAGGTACGGGTTCACGGTTGCAGATAAGGTTGTCTGGATTTTAACTGCTGCTTTTATCCTGCTGGTGCTCAGTGTGCTCTGGGATGTGATCTCATGGAGGAGCAGGCGCTACATAATCACCGACCACAGGGTTATAGTTGAGAGTGGAGTTTTAAGGAAGAGGAGGTTCTACATGAACCACAGCAAGATAGTGGACATATCCTTCTCACAGGGTATCATGGAGAGGCTCCTGGACTCTGCGGATATAGAGATCCACGGCGGCCATGAGGATACCCACATAATCCTTGAGGATGCCCCATTCCCGGCCAGGATCGAGTACCACATTAACCGCTTCACAGAACACCGATCAGTTGATGAGGCAGAGGAGATACTCAGGGAACTATCATCAGAAAGACAGAAAGGGCGGGGATTCGCAGACCCCAAGTTCTGGGAGGATACAGATGAATTTGATGAAAACACTCCTGAAGAATCCCCTCATGAAATGGGAAGCAGTGAAGAGTCAGTAATGGAGAGGCATTCACGGAAATTCAGGAGGTCCAGAGAGGAGGGTGAGAATGACTGAATACGATGTCATCATCATGGGAGCCGGGCCGGCGGGTTCAACGATTGCAAGGCTCACTGCCAGCAGGGGATTCAGGGTGGGCGTCCTTGACAGGAAAAAAATACTGGGTGTTCCCCTCCAGTGTGCAGGACTCATATCCCATAGGATAACCGAGGCAAATGTACTCCCGGACAACTTAATACTGAACAGTGTAAGGGGTGCGGTGCTGCATTCACCATCAGGCATAAAACTCAGGGTTTCCAGGAAGAGGCCCGAGGCACATGTGATTGACAGGGCAGCCTATGACCAGTACCTTGCAGACCTTGCATGCGAAGCAGGTGCTGAGCTGAGAACAGGAACAGCCGTTAGGGACTTCAGTGAGGCCACAGGCGAGGTTGAGGTAAATGGAAGAACTCTTAGGGCCAGTGTGCTTGTGGATGCAAGGGGTCAGGTCGCTATCCGCAACAAGTACCCGGCAAGGCAGTTCCTTGTGAGGTTCAGGGACCAGGAAATGGACACAGACTTTGTTGACCTCAGGGTCGACTCACGCCTCTCACCAGGTTTCCTCTGGAGAATACCCCTTGATGAGAAAACAGCCCGTGTGGGTGCATTCGGACACCATAAAAATCTCAAGGATCTTATTAAGGGATTCATTTCAGATCTCAGCACAGATTTCAGGATCATGGAGAGCTACCATGGATTCATACCGGAACCAGACCCTGATATGGAACTTGTAGGGGGAAGGTGCATCAGGATAGGTGATGCCGCAGGACAGGTTAAACCCACAACCGGCGGAGGCATAGTTCTTGCATCCAGGGCTGCCCACGTGGCGGCAGAGGTCATCCAGATGGCCCTCGAGGATGACATGGGGCTACTTGAGAACTACCCGGAAGCCTGCAGGAAGCTCTACATGGCTGAGATGAAAAACCAGATGAGGGTGCAGAGGACCTTCAGGATACTATCCGATGAGGACCTCGACCATATCTTCCTCAAGATGAAGGAGTACGGTGCTGAGGAGATAATATCGAGGTACGGGGACATGGACATACAGACACCGCTCATAATGGAATTCCTTAAGAGTGGCCTCCTCTTCAGGATAATACCATCCATCCTCTCAAGGAAGGTGGCCAGCATATGGAAATAATGGTTATACTCTCACAGGAACACCCTGAACTCCCCTCTGCTGAACTCAAATCTGTTCTGAGGTCAGAGGGTATAGAATTCAGTTTGGTTGAGGATGGAAGGGGATATGTGCTTCTGGATGCCCCCACCTCTGCATGGAAAATCCTTAAGGGGAGGCTTGCATACGCCCATGAAATCTGCCGGGTCGCCGGATATTCCACCACCGGTGAGATTCAAGGGACTGCAGAGAAAATTGACTGGAAGAGTCATATTAAGGGTAGCTTTGCGGTGAGGATAAAAAAGCTCAGGGGCGAGGTTGATGCAAGGGAACTTGAGAGAGACCTTGGGGCCATCATAAAAAATAAGACAGGAGCAAGGGTTGATCTTGAGAATCCCTGGACCCTTGTAAGGCCGGTACTCATTGACGACAGATTCATCCTCACACTGCGCCTTGCAGAGATAAGTAAGGATCACTTCAACAAGGCCAGACCACACAGAAGACCATTCTTCTATCCGGGCTCGATGAGTCCGAAACTTGCAAGGTGTATGGTGAACCTCGCAGGTGTGAGGTCCAGTGACAGACTCCTAGACCCATTCTGTGGTACAGGGGGGATACTCATAGAGGCAGGCCTCATGGGTGTGAGGGTGATGGGTGCGGATATAGACTGGAGGATGGTTGAGGGCACACGGAAAAACCTTCAGCACTATGGTATAACTGATTTTGAGGTTATAAGATCCGATGCCAGGGATCTGAGGCTTGAGGGAGGGGTGGATGCAATAGTGACAGACCCTCCATATGGAATATCAGCATCAACTGCAGGTGAGAGGAGCGAGAAACTCTACAGGGAGTTCTTGAACTCAGCATACTCAAATCTTAAAGAGGATGGTGTGATATGCATGGCAGCACCCCACTACATTGACCTTGAGGGACTCATCGATGATAGGTTCACAGTAAGAGAAAAATACTCCATGAGGATGCACAGGAGCCTCACAAGGATTATAAGAGTTATTGAAACCGTGTAACGGTATCAACGCATTTTACGAAGTGAACAGGTACGGTTTGGCGCCCTCCACCGCAGAGGACTGAATACTTAACCATAGTCATCCTTTGCACAGAACTGAACACTTAACCTATATAAGTGTCGGAACTAAAATCTAAAATAACTATTTTCTGAGCACCTGAAAGAGGGATTAATTTGCAGGTTAGAGTACTTGACACCACACTGAGGGATGGAGAACAGACACCAGGGGTTTCCCTTACCCCGGAGGAGAAACTCAGAATAGCACTAAAAATCGATGATCTGGGCGCTGACATCATCGAGGCCGGCTCAGCAATCACATCAGAGGGTGAAAGGGAAGGTATCAGGAGAATCACATCAGAGGGTCTGAACGCTGAGATCTGCAGCTTTTCAAGGGCTGTCAGGGATGACATAGACGCCGCGCTCTCATGTGAAGTTGACAGTGTGCACCTGGTTGTGCCCACCTCTGACCTGCACCTTGAACACAAGCTAAGAAAAACAAGGGAGGAGGTCCTTGAACAGGCGGTGGACTGCACAGAGTACGCAGTTGACCATGGCCTCCTGGTTGAACTCTCAGCAGAGGACTCAACACGTAGCGACATGGAATTCCTCAGGAGGGTATTCACTGAGGGTATAGCTGCAGGGGCAGAGAGGATATGCGCCTGTGACACCGTGGGGATGCTCACACCTGAACGCTCCTATGAATTCTACGGTGAACTCTCAGAACTTGGGGTCCCGCTGAGTGTCCACTGCCACAACGACTTTGGACTGGCAGTTGCAAACTCCCTCGCCGGTTTAAGGGCAGGAGCATCCGAGGTCCACGCAACCATCAATGGCATAGGTGAACGTGCAGGTAACGCAGCCCTTGAGGAGGTTGTGGTTGCACTCAAATCACTCTATGATGTTGATACAAACATCAACATCGAGATGCTCTATGAGACCTCCAGAATGGTCGCAAGGATGACCGGGGTATACCTGCAGCCAAACAAGGCAATAGTCGGTGAAAACGCATTCGCCCATGAATCGGGGATACATGCAGATGGAGTCCTCAAGAAGGCGGAAACCTATGAACCAATAACACCTGAGATGGTTGGCCACAGGAGAAGGTTCGTCATGGGCAAACACATAGGGACCCATGCCCTCAGACAGAGGCTTGATGAGCTTGGAATGAAGGTCGATGAGGATAAGCTGATGAAGATATTCAGGAGGGTCAAGGCACTGGGGGATATGGGTAAATGTGTCACCGACGTGGACCTCCAGGCCATAGCAGAGGATGTTCTCGGGGTCATGGAGAACAAGGTTGTGGACCTTGAGGAGGTCACCATAGTCTCAGGTAACCGGGTGACACCCACAGCATCGGTCAAACTTAGGGTGGATGGTAATGAGGTCCTTGAGGCAGGTATAGGGGTTGGTCCGGTGGATGCTGCCATAGTTGCCATAAAGAAGAGCCTTGAGGACTTTGCAGATATCACCCTTGAGGAGTACCATGTGGACGCCATAACAGGGGGTACAGATGCCCTCATCGATGTTGTTATAAAGCTGAGGCACGGTGACAGGATAATAAGTGCCAGGAGCACCCAGCCTGACATCATCATGGCCAGTGTGGAGGCCTTCCTCAGCGGTGTTAACAGGCTGCTGGCAAATGAGGCAGCTCAGAATCAGAAGGGTGGTTAGGTGAATATAGATATCAGGGGATACCGTGGAACCATTGAAGACCTGGATGAACTCCTGAATGAGATAAGAGGGTTCCCATGCACACTCCAGCTTGTTGATGCCAGGGCCGTTGCAGGGAGTGACCATGCACTCCATGGTGCACTCCACGCCCTCAGGGCCTTTGAGAGGGGTCAGAATATTTCCAGCGACCCTGGAATTGAGATATGCCTACGTATTGCAGGTACCAGGCAGATAAGCCGGGCCCTTGAACTTTTAGGTGTCAGGAAGGGTGAAATGGAGATCTGCGCGATCCTTGTGGACTGCGAGACTGATGTCCAGGAATTCCTTGATTCCCGGTTCCAGAGGGATGACAGGATCCTTGAACCAGATGAGGATTATCTCAGAAGCCTCTATGGTCTTGGGGAGGAGGTAAAAACAGTTGGAGTTGAGAATGCACTCATGGAGAGGACGACGATGCTCCAGGTTTTATAGTTTATGATGGGGATTTGAGGATACTCCACCTTCATATAACAGAGGAGATGATCTCCGCCATCCTCTCAAGGTTCTCATGGGTGAGGCATCCCACATCCAGGTTCTTAACCTCCACTGCAACTGCACTCTCAAGTATCCTGTCAGGTGAGGGGCATGCTGTGAATATGCTCCTGCCATCTGCTGTTATAAGTTTTCTCAGAGTTTTAACATCCTCCCTGGGGGTGCTGGATGGGATTATAACATTTATACCTCTTTTTTCAGGGTGGAATGCCCCCTCAAGTTTTTCTTTGAGGTAACTGCATGCCCTGAGGGTCTCTGTGAGGTTCCTCCTGGCAGCATCCAGTTCAGCGGCAACGGCAGCCCTCACATATGGATCTGCCTTGAGGGCGGATAGTAGCATGTCCTGCTGCACAAACTCTGGAATGGAGGTTGAGATGAACCCGCCACCACCCGCGTTAACGGTTTTTGGAGAGCCAGTGGATGCGATTATAATGTGACTTTTTTTACCATTGCATAGCCTTTCAAGGGGATCAGAGACGCTCCCGGATGCGTCCTCAACCAGGATTGCATCATGGGATCTGCAGATATCTGAGAGTTCTGCGATGGGTTGCTCCGCTGTATAACCGGCGAAGCTTGTGACAAAAACTGCCCTGGCCCCTGTATCTTCAAGACGTGATTCCAGGACTTCAGGGTCAATGATTCCCATCTCTGTCTTGACCGTGAAAACCTCCCTGCCAAGGATCTCAGGTATCCTCTTAAAGCCCCGCCATCCGCCCTGGTCAGGCACGAGGATGGGACCATCGAGCCGGGATACAGTGAGGAGGATTGCGGCATTCCCGCTGCTGAGGAGTCTTGCGTATCTGTGTCCTGTGATCCTCCTGATTTTCTTTTCAGGGTCTGGTATTTCCCTGTAGAGTGCGGCTTTGCAGATGGCTCTTTTTGTTTCAGGTGATGGTTCTCTGAATCTGAGTCTAAGGGGTTCAAGATCCTCCATCATCTCTGCTGGGGTTTCTGAATTCATGATATCACCTGAAGAAGGAGTCCAGGGTTGTCTGCCTTGAAGAACTGATGTCCCGCAGCAGGTTACTCCTCCTTCTGAATGCATCAAGTCCAAGTTTAAGTTTGCTGTCCATGAATTCAAGGGCCTCTTTAAGGCCGTTGAACTCATGTGGCCTTACATTCATGGCGTTTTTAACGTTCTCCCTGACGTTGAAGACACCCAGGGGCACATAGCCCGGGTAGGCCTCCCTGAGTATGATTGCACCTGCCTGTTTCTCTTCCCTGTCAAGGGCCTCAAGGACAGCCATCCTGGCGCTGTAGTAGCAGCCACCAACCCTTGAGTACTCCCTCTTACCCTTCAGTGTTTCATGGTCTGAGAATATCATTGCACGCCCGTCACGCTTTATAAAGGCCTCCATCCATTCATACTGCCACTCTGAGGGTGTGAGGAGTATGAGGTATCTGTTTTTGAGGCTTTCAAATTCATGGACCCTGTAGGTGTCCAGGATATCATATTCAAGAACCCTCCTGTGGAAGTGGTCCGCCAGGGTGCTGTCGCAGGCTGTTATTGACCACCTTGTGGGGACAAGCCTCCTTTTCCTGGCATCACCAAGTGCACCCACCGAGAGGGCCTTCTGGATGGCAGAGAATGGGGTTCCCTTTCTGTGGAGTTCCACTATTGCCTCATCTGCCCTGAGGTCGGTGTCGTAGTGGGCCCTTTCAAGTTCACGGTCCCATTTGACGTTCTCTATCTCAAAGTTTTCAAGGACTGCGCTGGGGCCGTGGGGTGTCTGCTCCTCACTGAAAAACAGGCCTCTTGGTTTTCTCCTGAACTGGGCCTCGCTTTCAATGGCCCCTGATGAGAGGGATATTTCCTGGAGCTTCTCCACGAGATGGTTATCAAGGTCCCTGACTCCCACTAGCTGCTTGCCCCTTATGAGGTTGAGGCGGTAGTCTATGATTTCCTCCTGTGTTTTACTCTCGGGTATCCATCTCTCAGGGGAGTCAAATATCTCGACCTCACCCTGGATGGGTGCTATCATGGGTCCAGCGTAGACCCTGGGGTAGTTCCAGCTCCCTATGAATACCGATGGGGGTGTGGCCCCCTCAAGCTCCTCTCCCACCTCCACGGACCTCATTTTGAGGTCCCTGGTGAGCCTCTTGAGGAAGGCGTACTTTGACCGTATCATTGTTAAAGCTCTGTTTCTGGATATTTATTGTTTTTATGGTACACCTGACCCGTCATCATATCCCATTGGAGGGACTGGGTTTCTGGATATTTATTGTTTTTATGACACCTCACTGAAACTTATTCTTTATATCAAGAAAATTCGCATTGTGCTTTTTGACATCTGCTGTACTTCGTTAAAGATAATGAGTATTTCCCTGTTTTTGTTTTTTCTTCTGATCTCATGTACAATATCGTTTATAGTATATTTTTGTATAGGTGTTTTTCACGGTTTCACCAAAATATCTTTTTACCCTGTGTTTTCCTTCCTACTTCATACTTCTCCATTGCATATTGTAGGAACACCTAAGAATGGGGGAGCAGGAAAAATTCTGTATTCCCTTAGAAGAATCATTATGTAAAGAAATGAGGTTTCTCTTTGCCCATCTGGGGGGATGGTAAGTGCCTATTTTTTCCTGTTTAAGCTTGTAATGATGGGATTCATGCTCTCGTCTTAAACCCCACCTTTTATATTTTTCGCCCCTAAAAGAGATAGTAATCTTTTTATACTATAATGTATTATCATATTATGGTGGTGGCTGTGAGGAGGTTGTTGTTTTTTCTGGCGATCCTGTCCTTTTTCTGCCTTCCGGGCAGTTCTTCAGCTGTGAGTTTATCCTATAATGAGATTTGTGACGCTTCAAAGCTGATCGGAAACTACAC